>NZ_CAJXIP010000044.1 GCF_913054395.1 uncultured Roseovarius sp. | reverse complement strand
AGCTGCGCGCCATGAACGAAGCGGGCAATGTCCCCTGGGATGTGGTCGACGTTGTTGCCGCCGATGCGATGCGTCTGTGCGACGAAGGTCTGGCGATGGAAATCGACCCGGACGAGCACCTCGCGGCTGCCCCCGATGGCACCTCCGCTGAGGATGATTTTGGCGATCTTCTGGTCTCCGACTGCTTCATCCCGCAGATCGTCTATTCCACCACCTTCGGCTATCGCACCGATCTGGTTGGCGACACGCCTCCGTCCAAGATCTGCGACGTGTTCGATCTCGAAGCCTATCCCGGCAAGCGCGCGCTGGAAAAGCGTCCGATCAACAACATGGAATGGGCCCTGCTCTGCGACGGTGTCGCCAAGGACGAAGTCTATGACGTGCTGGAAACCGAAGAAGGTCAGGAGCAGGCGCTGGCCAAGCTCGACACCATCAAGGACAGCGTGATCTGGTGGTCCGCCGGTGTCGATACGCCGCAGCTGCTCGCCGATGGCGAAGTCGTGATGGGCTCCACCTACAACGGCCGTCTGTTCTCCGTGATCGAAGAGCAGGACCAGCCGGTTGCCATGCTCTGGGACGCGCAGGTGTTCGATCTGGATGGCTGGATCATTCCCGCAGGCCTGTCGGACGAGCGGAAAGCCCGTGCGCTGGATTATATCTACTTTGCCACGGACACACAGCGTCTGGCCGATCAGGCGAAATACATCTCCTACGGTCCGGCCCGTGCTTCTTCCGCTCCGCTCGTGGGCAAGCACGCCGAACTGGGCATCGAGATGGCACCGCATATGCCGACCGATCCGGCCAACGCGGGCAACGTTCACGTCTATGACTACGAATGGTGGGCAGACAACCGCGACGATCTGGATGCGAAATTCCAGGCGTGGCTGGCACAATAAGACTGCCTGACGGAAACGGAGGGGGCCGGATTGGCCCCTTCCACCCCATGCCGGGCAAAAGACCCGGTCTACATAAACAAAATTGTCCGACGGGGATGACATGAGCGATACCACCCACACCGGCCCGGTTCTTGCCGCGGATGGCACGCCGCTGAAGCGCAGCCTGCGCCGCGCGCTTCGGGCGCAGAAAATGCGGGCGCTGGCGCTTATCGCGCCGCTGCTGATCTTTGTGCTTTTGACGTTCATTGCGCCTATTGCGGACATGCTTTTCCGCTCGGTTGAAAACCAGATTGTCGGCAGGACCCTGCCGATGACGGTTGAAGAGTTGCGCGATTGGGATGGCACCGGAACCCCCGATGAATCGGTCTATCGGGCGCTTTATTTTGACTTGTTCCTTGCGGTTGAAGCCAAGGAACACACTAAGCTCGGGTCGCGTCTGAACTATGAGGAAAGCGGTATTTCCTCGATGTTCCGCACCACAGGCCGCGATGTCGACAATATCGGCAAGGTCTATCAGAAAGCCATCGAGAAGGTGAATCCCGCTTTTGGCGAGGGCGCGTTCTGGTATGACATGATGTCGGGTGGCCAGGGGGCCGAGGGCAACGAAAGGCTTTTGTCGAACCAGATCGGGCGTCTTGAGGGCCTCGAATCCGCCACATTCAGCGGCGAAATCGGCTTTGTGCCGGGGGCCGAGATTTACAAGATCCTGCCAAATACCACGCGGGCCTACACCGCCTTTGCCGCTTTCACCGTCTTTCTGGACAATGACGTCGTTGCCGAAGAAGACCCGTGGGAAGCCGTCTATCCGGCACTTCTGCTCGATCTGAGCGAACCCGCCGCAGCGGACGCATTGGCAAGTTATCAGGGCCCTGGTGCCCAAGAGTTGCGTGATCTCGCGGCTCAGCTCGATAGCCTGCCGGCTGTTGATATGACAGCGGCCCTGATCGAGAGCAACAAAGACTGGCTCCGCACCGGATATTGGGAGGTGATCAAGACCTATTCGCCGCCCTATACCACAGGTTATTTCCTCAACGCCATCGACATGGAAAAAACCACCGATGGCATCGCGCTTCGCTCTGACGACGAGCGGATTTACGGCATCCTGTTCAAGCGCACGATGTTCATGTCGCTGGTCATCACCTTTAGCTGCATCGCGCTAGGCTATCCGATTGCCTGGATCATGGCGAACCTGCCGGCGCGCTCGGCCAACCTTTTGATGATCCTGGTACTGCTGCCGTTCTGGACATCGCTTTTGGTGCGGACCAGTGCCTGGAAGATCATGCTGCAACAGCAGGGGGTGATCAACGACGTGCTGGTCTGGCTTGGCCTTGTCGCCGATGAAAGCCGCCTTGTGATGATCAACAATCAATTCGGCACGATCGTCGCGATGACGCATATCCTTTTGCCCTTCATGATCCTGCCGATGTATTCGGTGATGCAGACCATCCCCACGAGCTATCTGCGGGCGGCCAAATCGCTTGGTGCCAACAACTGGACAGCGTTCTGGCGGGTCTATTTCCCGCAATCGGTGCCGGGCATCGGCGCGGGCAGCATCCTCGTGTTCATTCTCGCGATCGGGTACTACATCACGCCTGAAATCGTCGGCGGCACTACCGGGACGTTCATTTCGAACCGGATTGCCTATCACATTTCCTCGTCGCTTAACTGGGGTCTTGGCGCCGCTTTGGGCTCTATCCTGCTCGCGGTGGTGATGGTTCTCTATTACGCCTACGACAAGATCGTCGGCATCGACAACGTGAAGCTGGGGTAAAGAAAAATGAGCGGATTCACTCTTACACCGGTTGAAACCAAACCCCTGTCCTTTACCCTTCCCGTGGTGGGCGCGGCCGGGGCCTTTGTCGGGCTGTTTGTCGGCACGGCGCATGGCTCTGGCTTTATGGGGATCGTGCTTGGCGCGGTCATATTGATGGCCCTTGCCATGATTGCGCTCAAGGGTCTTGGGCTTGATAAGGAAAAGGCAACCCGCTGGGGCATTATCGTGCTCTTTGTGGTCGTCGGCTGGTTTTTCGCGGCGCTTCCGGGTCTTGTGCTTGGTGCGCTGTTCGGCTGGTTCTTTTCCTGGTTCATCTTCTGGATCGGCGAAGGCCGGTATCGGGCCAATCTGCCGCCCTATCTGACACCTGGCCAGGTGCTTTGGCATTATTCATTCCGGGTTATTTGCGGGGCGATCTTTATCTTCCTGATCACGCCGATCCTCGTGGTCATGCCGCTAAGCTTCAACGCGCAGGATTTCTTTACCTTCACGCCCGAGATGCTGCGTTTTGACCCTGCCGGCTATAGCCTCAAGCATTACGAGGATTTCTTTACCTCGACCGGCTGGCAACAGGCGCTGCGCAATTCGCTGTCCATCGCCCCGATGGCCACGGTCCTGTCGGTGGGCTTTGGCACGCTGGCCGCGATTGGCCTTAGCCAGCCTCACGTGCCGTTCCGTCGCGCGATCATGGCGATCCTGATTTCTCCGATGATCGTTCCGCTGATCATCTCGGCGGCTGGGATGTATTTCTTCTATAGCCGGGTTGGTCTTCAGGGCACCTATATGGGTGTTGTTCTGGCGCATGCCGCGCTTGGTATTCCCTTCGTGATCATCACCGTGACCGCGACGCTCGTCGGTTTTGACCGGTCCCTGACGCGGGCCGCGGCGAATATGGGCGCTGATCCTCTGACCACCTTCTTCCGGGTGCAGATGCCGCTTATCCTGCCCGGCGTGATCTCGGGCGGGCTGTTTGCCTTTATCACCTCGTTTGACGAGGTGGTCGTGGTGCTCTTCGTCGGCTCGGCCAATCAGCAAACCCTGCCGTGGCGGATGTTCACCGGTCTGCGTGAACAGATCAGCCCGACCATCCTTGCGGTGGCCACCATCCTTGTGGTGATCTCAATCTGTTTGCTGACCACGCTGGAATATCTGCGTCGCCGCTCCGAGCGTCTGCGCGGGCTTAGCCCGGGCTAAGCGGCCCAACCTGATAGAACACAAAGGGCGCCCTCAACCGGGCGCCCTTTTGCTTTGCCTCACACTGGCATTCAGCGCAGTGCAAAGGCGATCACTGCCAGACATAGAGAGACATTCACCGTCAGAATCACGATGCCAACGCGGCGCCGCAGGGTCATCTTTTTGAACGCATTAATCATAATCGAACCGCTCCGACAGGATGCGATCAGACGGCGTGCCGCGCTTGATCAAATGGGTTTCCACGATGTCCATCATGACTGACGGCCCGCAGACCACGAAAAGCCACTCCTTGAAGTCCTGCGGCGCAAAAACCCGATCCAGAAGCGCGCCGTCGATATACCCGGTCTCGCCCGTCCATCCCTCTGGCGGCTCTGACAGGACATAGGTGACATCCGCCATATCCAGCTCGTCGCGAAAGGCAATCTGGTCGGCTTTCCTATTGCCATAGACAAGCCTTACCTTGCGCGGATCACCCGTAAGGCGCATCTGCCTGAGAATACCCAAAAGCGGCGCGAGGCCGACACCGCCGGCGATCAACGCGACGCCGGGTTCGGTGCGCCCCTCAATCGCGAGACTTCCATAGGGGCCGTCAAGATAGGCGGTCGTGCCCGGCTTTATGTCACCAACCCCGCGCGTAAAGTCGCCAAGTTCCTTGATCATGAAGGAAACCTCTGGCCCGCCCGACGGCGCCGAGGAGATCGAAAACGGGTGTTCGTTGATCGAGAACGGGCTGTGCCCGACCGTCAGCCAGACAAATTGCCCGGCGGTGTAGGCAAGCCCCGAATGCGCGTCCGGCGTGAGGGTCAACTCCCACTGCCTGGGCGTCAGCCGTGTCACAGAGGCGACGCGCCACGCCCGCCTGCGATCCTTGATCGGCACGATCAGGTAGACATAGAAAAGTGATCCGACCGCCAGCCCGGTCATCACCAGCCAGACCCAGCTCATCACCGGCTGTGACCCATAGCGGCCCGCATGGGTGGCGTGATGCAACAAAAGCAGCGCGATCAAGACGGCACCGATCCCATGCATCAGACGCCACACCTCGTATTTGTGATCCAGCTTGGTGCGCCCGATGGCCAGAAAAACGAGGCTTGGAAGAATAAGAAACGCCGCAATGCCACTGGACATATCAGAAAAATCAGTGGTGAGCGTGAGCTGGCCGGTCGGGTCCCAGGGCCGTCGCCCCCTGGACGGCGTAGCGCGATACAAGAACGGATGCAGTAGCGCAAAGATCAGAGCCGTGCGCGCCATGACCTGATGAAACCGCATGGTTACATCCATCCCGACGCCATGCGAAATCTTCCGGAAACGACCGGAAAGAACAAACTCTGCGAGGGTCATCGAAAAGGCGAGAATGCCAAGGCCCGAGGCAAGCTCTTGATGCACCGGGCGCGACGGCCCGCCGGTCAGCCAGGAGAGCACCAGCGGCAGCGCGACGACGCCGAGATAGGCGAGGATCAAAAAGAGAGGCTTCATGGGTTTCTTCGGCTCGGTATGCAGGACCTGGCAATCCTACGTCACCGCAGTGCTGCGCGCCTTGAGCCAGAACAATTCCGCAAGGCGTCCTTGGGCCCCCGGTTTCTGATCACATGACCCGGCGGCGGGCGCTCAGACGCCGTAGCGCGCCATGAACATATCGACCACGCCGGTGACAACCCGGTCGATATCGGCCTCTTGCGGCGCCGTACACAGGCCGCAAAGACAGCGCACGAAGATATCGCATTTGCAGAGTTCGCAGAATTGCTCGGCAGCAAGATCCATATCCTGGATCTTGAGCGCACCGGTCTCCACGTAATGCCCTAGCACCATGCCAAGTCTTTCACGCAACAGTTCCGGCCCGGACGTATAAAACCGTCTGCCAAGTTCGGGAAAGCGATGGGATTCGGAAACGGAGATTCGGTAAACCTGAATTCCGAAATCCGACAGGAAGAACCGCACGACACGATCCGCGATATCCCGCAGGGTGATGGCGCAGGGGGCATTCAGGTCAAATTCGCGCAATGCCTCTTCGGCCTGACGGTTGCATTCGATCCTTGCCACTTCCGAGAACAACAGGCGTTTGTCCGGGAAATAGCTATAGAGAGTGGCCTTTGACACCTGCGCCTCGCGGGCGATGTCATCGACGCTTGCGCCCTCAAAGCCGTCGCGCAGGAAAACGTGACGCGCCCCTTCGAGCACCTGATCGAATTTGCGTCCCTTCTTGATCTCTGCGGCCATTGCCGACATGCAGCCCCTCCCGGTGAGACGACCAGTTTAGTCGCCCTTATGGCCGGATCGCAAGTATATCCGCGCGCAGTTCCGGAAATCACAAGCCACGGGTCAACCCTATGCGTGACTTGTGATCCCCCGCGATCATTTATTGATGCCGTTGTTGCCCTGGGTCACCGGCGCGGGCGCGGGATCGGGATAGGTCAGGACCGGGGTCAGGGTGTTCATGTCGATGCCCAAGGCCAAGACGGGCGAGGCGGCAAAAGATAGCGAGAGGGCGACTGCGGTGACGATCTGTTTCATGTCATTCTCCAAAAGTGAACTGTTTGGTTCAGAAGATTATCTAAACCGTTTAGTTTACTTTGCAAGGGGAAAGTGAACTGATTAGTTTAATGGTTGCGTATCACCCAAACGCTTTGCGCTTGATCGACCGTGTCGATAAACTAGCTTAGAACCATTCTAATTCACCGAGGTCGCCATGATTCCAGGTATCCAAACGCGCCGCCGCTTCAAAGATCTGTCAGAACAGGAAATCCTGGCGCTCGCCATTTCCTCTGAAGAAGACGACGCCCGCATCTATCGAAGCTATGGCGAATTGTTGCGTGTCGATTACCCTGATACCGCGAAGGTGTTTGACGGCATGGCCACCGAGGAAGATGGCCACCGCCAACGCCTGATCGAACTTCACAGCAAGCGGTTTGGCGATGTGATACCGCTTATCCGTCGCGAACACGTCGCCGGGTTCTATGCCCGCCGCCCGGTCTGGCTTATCGAAAATCTTGGGATTGAACGCATCCGTGCCGAGGCCGAGGGCATGGAACGGGACGCCGCGGCGTTCTACCACAAAGCGGCGCAGCGCACCGCCGATGCAGATACCCGCAAATTGCTGGGCGATCTGGCCGCCGCCGAGGCCGGTCATCAAACCCGCGCCGGTGAACTGGAAGCCGAGCATCTTGATGATAGCGCTCTGGCCGCCGAAGAGCGCACCTCGCACCGGGCCTTTCTTCTGACATGGGTGCAGCCGGGTCTTGCGGGTCTGATGGATGGCTCTGTGTCCACGCTTGCGCCGATATTTGCGACGGCCTTCGCCACGCAGGACACATGGACCACCTTTCTGGTCGGGCTCGCGGCCAGTGTTGGGGCGGGCATTTCGATGGGCTTTACCGAGGCCGCAAGCGACGACGGGGAACTGTCAGGGCGCGGCAGCCCGATCAAGCGCGGTTTTGCCTCTGGGATCATGACGATGCTCGGCGGACTTGGTCACGCCTTGCCCTATCTGATCCCGGATTTCTGGACCGCGACCATCGTCGCCTTTGCCGTTGTCTTTATCGAGCTTTGGGCGATTGCCTGGATTCAGAACAAGTTCATGGAGACACCGTTTTTCCGCGCCGCCTTTCAGGTGGTGCTTGGTGGTGCACTTGTCTTTGCCTCAGGGGTGCTTATCGGCAGCGGTTAGAGATGTGCAGATAAGTCATGGGCAGGACACAGAAAAGCTCAGCGCCGATTGACCTTGCCCCGGAACCTGATACCAAACGCGAATGCTAAGTGTATTCCTCCAGACACTTCCATTCTTTTTGATAATCGGGCTGGGATACGGCGCCGGGCGCAGCGGTTTTTTCCCCGAAGTGGCGACCGCATGGCTTACGAAATTCGTGTTCTACTTTGCGCTCTCGGCAATGCTGTTCCGCTTTTCGGCGAACCTGACGCTGGCGGATGTTCTGGATTGGAATTTCGTGATGGCCTATCTTGCGGCCACCGGGTTTGTCTATGGCATTGCCACCATGGTGGCGCTGTTGCGCCGGATCAGCATTCAGGAAGTCGCCATCGAAGCGCAATGCGCGGTAATCGGCAATGTCGGCTTTCTCGGTGTGCCGATGCTTGCCATGCTGATGGGCGAGGCCGCGATTGGCCCGGTGATGATCGTTCTCGCGATTGACCTGATCGTGTTTGGCTCGCTTGTGGTGATCATGATCACCGGCTCTCGCGATGGCCGGATGAGCCTTGGCATCCTGCGCACTGTCGGCCTTGGCCTGTTGAAAAATCCGATGATCGTGTCGATTGTTCTGGGCCTCACATGGTCCGGCCTTCGCCTGCCGATTCCGGACCCGATGAACGAATTCGTGGCCATTCTGGGCGGCGCGGCGACACCCGGCGCCCTGTTCGCTATTGGCGCTTCGCTGGCCTCTAAATCGGCCGAGCGTGCGACGATCTCGGGGTGGTTGTCGTTCTGCAAACTGGTGCTGCATCCGGCCTTTGTGGCGCTTTCGGCACTGGTTCTGTTCACCGTAGACCCCTACGCAGCGGCGGTGATGATCGCGGCGGCAAGCCTTCCGGTGGCGGGCAATGTCTATATGCTGGCGCAGCATTACGGGGTCGCGCCCAAGCGGGTCTCGGCCTCGATTCTGATTTCAACGGCGGCGGCAATAGTTACAGTGTCGCTTGTGATCGGCTGGGTGAACCAGCTTTATTAAATACTGCCTAGGACGGCAAAGGAGAGACGCATGCAAACGGTATCGGAAAACACCTGTTTTGGTGGCATTCAGGGGGTCTATACCCATGCCTCCAAGGCCTGCGGCGGTGACATGACCTTTGGTCTCTTCCTCCCGCAAGAGGCAAAGGATGGCCCCGTGCCGGTGCTTTGGTATCTGTCGGGGCTGACCTGCACCCATGAAAACGCCATGACCAAGGCCGGCGCCCAGGGGTGGGCCGCGGAACAGGGGATAGCCCTTGTCTTTCCCGACACAAGCCCGCGCGGGACAGGTGTTGCCAATGATGAGGCCTATGACCTTGGTCAGGGCGCCGGGTTTTACGTGAATGCCACGCAAGACCCCTGGGCGTCGCATTTCCGGATGTGGGATTACGTCGCCGAAGAATTGCCCGCGCTGCTTACCGAGAATTTTGCGATTGATGGCGAGCGACAGTCGATCACCGGCCACTCCATGGGCGGTCACGGCGCGCTGACCCTCGCCATGGGTCTCGCCGGGCGCTTCCGCTCTGTCTCGGCCTTTGCGCCGATCTGCAACCCAACCGCAAGCGACTGGGGCCGCAAACAGTTCACCGCCTACCTTGGCGCCGATGAAAGCACATGGGCGGCACATGACGCCAGCATCCTTATGCGCGAAACCGGCTTTGACGGGCCGGTTCTGGTGGATACCGGCACCAACGATCAGTTCCTTGACCTGCTGCGCCCCGAAACCCTGGCCGAGGCTGCCCTGGCACGTCGCCAGGAGGGCGCGATACGGATGCAAAAGGGCTATGACCACAGCTATTTCTTCATGTCGACGTTCATGGAGGATCACGTATCATTCCACGCCGAAGCGCTTTATGCGGGGTAAGTCATGAGCCACTATGACCTGATCATCATCGGCTCTGGCCCGGCAGGCCGCGCGGCGGCCATTCAGGCCGGCAAGCTCAAGCGGCGGGTGCTCGTCATCGACCGCAAGGATCGGCTTGGCGGGGTTTCGGTGCATACCGGCACGATCCCGTCCAAGACCCTGCGCGAGACGGTACTGAACCTTTCAGGCTGGCGCGAGCGCAGCTTTTATGGCCGTGCCTATCGGGTCAAGGAGAACATCGGCGCCGAGGATCTAAAGGCGCGGCTTCACATGACGCTTGATCACGAGGTTGACGTGCTCGAGCATCAATTCAACCGCAACCATGTGGACACGTTGAATGGGCTGGCGCGGTTTGTCGATCCGCATACCGTCGATGTTGCCACCGAGGCGGGCGATGTCACGCGGCTGACCGCCGATCGGTTTCTGATTTCCACCGGCACCAAGACCTATCGCCCCGATAGCGTTCCGTTCAACGGGCGCACCGTTGTGGACAGTGACGAGTTTCTGGAACTTGCCCAGATCCCGCGCAGCCTGATCGTGGTCGGCGCCGGGGTGATCGGGGTGGAATATGCCACCATGTTCTCGGCGCTTGACGTGCGGGTCACCCTGATCGAGCCGCGCGAGACATTCCTTGATTTCATCGACACGGCACTTATTCAGGATTTCACCCATCAGATCCGTGAAAATGGCGTCGACCTGCGGCTTGGCTCGGGCATCGACAAAGTCGAGGACGCGGGCGAGCATGTCGAGGTCAGCCTTGCCAACGGCCGGCATGTCCGCGCCGAGATGTTGCTTTTCGCCGCCGGTCGGATGGGCGCAACCGACAGCCTGAACCTGGGCGCCGTCGGTCTTGAAACCGACCACCGCGGGCGGATTGAGGTTGACCGCAAGAATTACCAGACCGCCGTGCCGCATATCTATGCCGCAGGCGACGTGATCGGCCACCCCTCGCTGGCCTCGACCTCGGTGCAACAGGGGCGCGTGGCGGCCTGTCACGCGCTTGACACGCCGACCCTGCCCGAAAGCCCGTGGTTCCCCTACGGCATCTATTCGGTGCCCGAGATTTCGACCTGCGGCATGTCCGAAGAAGAAATGCAGGAGCGCGGGATTCCCTACGAGGTCGGCGTCGCGCGGTTTCGCGAGACGTCACGCGGGCATATCATGGGCCTGGAACACGGCATGCTGAAAATGCTGTTTTCGCTCAAAACCCGCCGGGTGCTTGGCGTGCAGATCGTGGGCGAGGGCGCAACCGAACTTATCCACATCGCGCAGGCGGTGCTGAACCTGAAGGGCACGGTGGATTATTTCGTGCAGAACACCTTCAATTACCCGACGTTGGCCGAGGCCTATAAGATTGCCGGGCTCGATGCCTTCAACCGCATGCCAATCCCCGAGGAATACAAGCTTCACCGCAAGGCGGCCAAAGCCGACAAGGCAAAGAAATGAGCATCTATGTCGATGCCGATGCCTGCCCGGTCAAGGCCGAGGTTGAAAAGGTCGGCACCCGGCACGGGCAAATGATGTTTGTCGTCTCGAACGGCGGTCTGCGCCCCTCGCAAAATCCACTGGTCGAGACCGTGATCGTGCCCGATGGCCCCGACGTCGCCGATATGTGGATCGCCGAGCGTGCCGGTCCCGGCGACGTGGTGATCACCGGTGACATTCCCCTGGCGGCCAAATGCGTCGAGGCGGGGGCACAGGTGCTCAAGCATAACGGCGAACCGCTGACACAGGCCAATATCGGCAACGTGCTTGCCACCCGAGATCTGATGGCCGACCTGCGCGCCGCCGACCCGTTCCGTCAAGGCGGCGGCAAGGGATTTACCAAGGCCGATCGCTCGCGTTTCCTGGATGCACTTGAACGCGCGCTGCGCGCCGCCAAACAATCCGGCGCGTAAAGGTCCGCCCTGCGGAGCAGTGAGGACATCACTGTCACTGCCACCGCCGTTAGAGGCGCGGGACGAACCGCGCAGCGGAAAAGTATCACCCTCGATGGTGCTCGCAGGTCACCGTCGGGTTGAATGGCATCAGGTCGCCCAAGGGATTCTTGCGGAAAAGCCAGACGTGCTGATCAAAGTGCGGCATGAAGCCATGGGCCTCGTCTCCGGACGTGTTGGGATCGTCCATCATGTGATCCCATGCGCGACCGTTCATCATGGGCGGACCGGCGTGGCCGTTGGACATCCATGAGGCTTCAAAGACCAGGTTCTCGATGCCGACCAACTCCAGCGACCCATCTGCCTGCGGCTCATAAAGCAGGATCGCAGGAGCCATAAAGTCGGTGTGTGTGCCGGCCCCGTCAACACGATCGCCCGGAGGCGACAGCTTCAGAAGGTCGGGCCTGAGATAGTGGATACCCATGCCGCCCCATTCCTGTGGCAAGCCTTCGCCTTCGGCACTGATACATTTCCCCGACGGGTCCGGAATGTACCCCTCGGCGAGCGCGACCTCGACATTCTTGTACTTCCCCGCCGAAGCCCGCATCGCGTCAAAATCATAATTGTCTGCGAACACAGGGCCGGCAAATGCGATTGCGCCGGCAATCAAGCTCATTGACTGTTTCATTTTCAACTCCCCTGTTCCGAAGGTCCCTCGCGGGATCATTCTGGCGCAAGAATACCACATTCCGCCCCCCCCCTTTCATCTTTCCATAAATACTCAAACCTTCCTTTTGACCTGCGATTGCCCGAAGAGGGCCCCCCGGGGGTTTACAACATGGGGGCCGTGACCTCATGTATCGGGGATAAAAAGCAACCTTGGATTTTCATGACCACCGCGACCATTCAGCGTTCCAACATGATCGGCGCCGCCTTTGCCCTGGCGGCAGTGATTTGCTTTTCGCTCAATGATGTCGGGATCAAGTTCCTGTCGGATGAATACGCGCTGCATCAGGTGGTGTTCATCCGCGCGGTGATCGGCATCATGGCCTTCACGGCCTTCGTGATGCCCTTTTCCGGGGGAACAAGCCTGTTGCGCACGCGTCGCCCGGTGGTGCATCTCATTCGCGGGCTTTGTGTGGTCAGTGCCAATATGTGCCTCTTCCTGGGGCTGGCGGCCCTTCCGATTGCCGATGCGGTGGCGGTGTTCTTTGTTTCGCCGCTGGTGATCACGGTGTTCTCGGTGATCTTTTTGCACGAAACCGTTGGCCCGCGTCGCTGGGCCGCGATCGGAGTTGGGTTTGTCGGTGTTCTGGTGATCGTCAAGCCGGGTACGGCGGCGTTTCAGCTAGCCTCGCTCTTGCCGATCGCGGCGGCGTTTCTTTATGCCACGCTGCATATGCTGACCCGCAAGATCGGCGGCACCGAAACCGCACCGACCATGGCGTTTTACATCCAGCTGACCTTTGTCATCGCCAGCCTTGCCATCGGGCTTGGGCTTGGCGACGGTCGCTTTGCCGGGATGGGCCACCCCTCGCTCGAGTTTCTGTTCCGCGCCTGGGTGCTGCCTGATCCGGCTGACTTTCCGATCTTTGCCATGCTGGGGATTTCCGCCATGCTAGGGGGCCTGTGCATCTCTCAGGCCTATCGCCTTAGCGAGGCCGCCTTTGCCGCGCCGTTTGAATATGTCGCCATGCCGATGGCAATCATGTGGGGGGTGACCGTCTTTGGCACATGGCCGGACCGAAGCGCATGGATCGGCATTGCGCTTATCATCGGATCGGGTCTCTATCTTTTGTGGCGCGAGTCGGTAAAGGATGAAACGCTGGCCACCGAGGCGCCGACATACCGCCGCTGATACTGCCGCAAGAGAAAGGACCGCGCATGAACATCACGATGATCCCCTTCGCACAGGGCGAGGCCAATCTTGACTGGCGCGGGCTTTGCGCCGCGTTCGAGGCCGGACATGCCCTGCCCAAGGCCGAGATCGCCGATACCTTTCTGTACCGCGATCCCGATACTCTGCTCAATCGGGCGGCGTGGATTGACGGGATGGGGCTTGCGGTGAAATCCGCCACGATCTTTCCGCGCAACCCCGACAGGGGCGAGCCGATGATCAACGGTGCGGTCAACCTTTATTCGGATGACAACGGCACGCTTGAGGCGATTGTCGATTTTCACCTCGTCACCAAGTGGAAAACCGCAGGCGACAGCCTGTTTGCGACAACCCGCCTTGCCCGCCCCGACAGCGAATCGATCCTGATCGTGGGTGCGGGCACCGTCGGGCGCAGTCTCTGGCAGGCCTATCGCTCGGTCTTTCCGAATGCCCGTTTCTCGATCTGGAACCGCACCCGCGCCAATGCCGAGAAGATGGCGGAAGACTGCCCTGGCATGACCGTTGCCGATGATCTCGAGGCGGCGGTGCGCGCCGCCGATATCGTGACCTCAGCCACCATGTCGACAGAGCCGCTGATCGCGGGGGACTGGCTTCAACCCGGTCAGCATATCGACCTGATCGGCGCCTATCGCCCCGATATGCGCGAGGTCGATGACGCCGCATTGGCGCGTGCGCGGGTGTTTGTCGACAGCTATGACACTACCGTCGGCCATATCGGCGAGATCAAGATCCCGATTGAAACCGGCGCCATCACACGTGACCACCTTGTTGCCGATTTCTATGAGCCGGAGAATTTCATTCGCCGCTCGGACGACGAAATCACCCTCTTCAAAAACGGTGGTGGCGCACATCTTGATCTGATGACAAGCCGCTACATTCTTGATGCCTGGAGGGCCGCAGAGTGATCTGGCTTGTGCTCGTTCTCGGGGGGCTGGCGCTTGTGGTGGCCGCGCCCTATCTGCATGAGGCGCTCAAGCCACACATGGACGACAAGGCGCGCCGCTCTGCACCGGGCAAGTTTGCCGAGCTGTCGCGCGGGTGTACGCATTACCGCTGGCTTGGGGCGACGCGCGGGCCGGTTGCGGTTTGCGTGCATGGGCTGACAACGCCGTCTTTCGTCTGGAACGGCCTTGCGCCGGGTCTTGGCGCGCTTGGCTTTCGGGTGCTGGTTTATGATCTTTACGGGCGCGGCTATTCCGACCGTCCGTCCGGCCCGCAGGATTCGGCGTTCTTCGTGACCCAGCTTGAAGAGCTGCTTGAGGATCAGGGTGTTGACGGCGATATCACGCTTTTGGGCTATTCCATGGGCGGCGCTATTGCCACGGCCTTTGCCGCGCTTTTCCCCGAACGCCTTCGGCAGCTGGTTCTGATTGCCCCCGCCGGGCTTGGCCATGACCTTGGCCCCCTGGCGGAGCGCGTCACCCATGGTGGCCGCCTTGGCCGTTGGATGATGCAGGCGTTTTTTGCCCGCTCCTTCCGCAAGAGCACCGAGGCCGAGCGCGACTTGCCAAGTTCCGTCGAAGGCATCGTCGATCTGCAACAGGGCGAATTGCATTATCGCGGGTTTGTGCCTGCTGTGATGGCCTCAATCAACGGGATGGTTTCCGAGGATCTGCGCGAAGAACATCACGACATTGCCCAAAGCCGCGTCGCGGTGCTGGCAATCTGGGGCGGCCAGGATAGCATCATCCCGATCAGTAGCATGGGCGATCTCGCCCAGATCAACCGTGCCGCCCGTCAAGAGGTGATCGAGGATGCCGGACATGGGTTGACCTATACCCACAGCGCCGCGGTGATCCACGCCATGCGTGATCTCATGTGCGACTGATCATGCGGCTTGCAGGCTTCGTTCACGTACCGGCAGATGCAGGAGGGCGCTGAACAGCCCGATGCCGACGCCGATCCACCAGATCATCGTGTAATCGCCGTTGAGATCGTAAAGTTTGCCGCCAAGCCAGACACCCATAAAGCTCCCGAGTTGGTGGGAAAAGAACACGATCCCGTAAAGCGTTCCCATATAGCGAATTCCATAGATATGCGCGATCAACCCGCTGGTCAGCGGCACGGTCGCCAGCCACAGCGCGCCCATCGAGGCTGAGAACAACAGCACCGTCGCGGGGGTGATCGGCGTCATGATGAACGCCGCCGAAATCAGGGTGCGCCCGAGATAGATCATCGCCAGCAGGTTCTTCTTTGAATGCCGCTTGCCCAGCCACCCGGCGGTGAGCGTGCCGACGATATTGGCCAGACCGATAAGCGAAATCGCCACCGCCCCTAGCGCCGAAGTGGTGGTGATGCCCAGACTGTGGAGTGCCCCGCCGGGGGCGATGGGGCCGCATAGTTCGGTCACGAAGGCCGGGAAATGCGCGGTGACAAAGCCAAGCTGATAACCGCAGCTGAAAAAGCCCAGAAAGATCAGCGTATAGGACGGATCGCGAAACGCACGACGCAGGATCGTGCCCATCGAATCCTCAAGTACGGTCCGGCCCGCGGGCTCTGGCGCGCGCATCAGCGGCAGGGCCGAAAGGCTGGCCAGAATGACGGCGGCAAAGATCAGGAACACCATTTGCCATGTCATCATGCCCAAAAGGTATTCCGCAACAGGCGCGCCAAACACCTGACCGGCGGAGCCGGCGGCGGTCGCGATTGCAAGGCTCATCGAGCGGTTTTCGTCCGTGCTTGCCCGCCCGACGACCGCAAGGATAACCCCAAACCCGGTGCCCGCAATGCCAAAGCCGACAAGGATTTCATAAAACTGATGCGCCTCTGGCGTGACGGCAAATGACGACAGGACAAGCCCCGCCGCATAGCTCAGCGCGCCAAGCACGATCGCCTTGCGGTCCCCCAACTTTTCGGCAAGCGCGCCAAAGAACGGCTGGCCAAAGCCCCAGGCCAGGTTCTGAATGGCAATGGCAAGAGAAAATTCCGCTCGGGGCCAGTTGAACTCGGTCGCGATCGGAATCTGGAACACCCCGAATGACCCGCGGATGGCGAATGAAATCAATATGATCGCACAGCCCGCAATCAGGACGGGCGTGAACAGGGGGGCCGGTTTGTGCATGATGATCTTTCAGCGAATTTCGCCGCAGTCTATGAAAATTGAACGCCCCGTCAATTCAGCCTTTGTGATGTGTCACATCACAACTGGGCGTTACCCGAGCAATTGATCCATCATTGCGCTATCCGGATCGGCAAGCGCCTCGATGATATCGAAATGATGGCGGCCCTCGGCCACGTGATGCCTAGCACCCCAGGCCTCGGCAAGCCAACGCGCCTGATCAAGGAAAACGGGCCGCTCATCGGCGCCGACCCAGACGGTGACGGGCACCGCAGGCGCGGGCATAAGCGCCGGGCTTTCGGCTTCGGCGGCGGCCATATCAAGATGGAAATCGGCATTCATCGAGGTCTGCAACAGCGGGCGCAGGTCAGAAACCGGCGATATCAGCATGACATGAGAAAGCCGCCCTGCGATCCCTTCGGGCAAGACCCCCGGCATGCCCATACGCGCCACAAGATGCCCGCCCGCCGAATGCCCGGCCAGGGCAATCGGCCCGTCAACCCGCGCCGCCGCCGCCGTCACGGCGCGCGCAACCTGTACCGTGATATCGGCGATCCGCACAGCGGGGCAAAGATCATATGATGGCATTGCCACTGCCCAGCCCCGCGCCAAGGCGCCCGCCGCCAGATGCGACCAGAGCGAGCGATCAAACCGAAGCCAATAGCCGCCATGCACGAACACCAGCAAACCCTTTGCCGGGCCCTCGGGATGAAACAGATCGAACGCCTGCCGCTCGCTTGGCCCATAGGACAGGCCAAGATCGGCCCGCCCCTGGGCCACAAGCGCGTCACGAAACGCCTGTGCTTGGGCACTCCAGCGCGCGGGATAATCCGCGCCGCCGGGAATATAAGGGACATTGGCGTATGCATCGTCCAGTTTCACGCTGTTTTCCTTCCTGACTGGCCCTAGACATTCCTACCCCAAGGTGCTTTGCCTTGCGAGACGAAAAGACAGGGAGGCGACAGCGCCATGACCAAGACCGATCTGAAATCCATGTTGAAAGACCCCAGCCTTCTGGCCGAGAAAGCCTATATCGGCGGCGAGTGGGTGGATGGCGACAATGGCACTTTCGAGGTAACGAACCCCGCACGGGGCGACGTGATTGCGAATGTTGCCGACTTGAGCCGCGCCCAGGTGGCCCGCGCCATCGCCTCTGCCGAGGCCGCGCAAAAGGAATGGGCGAAGTGGACCGGCAAGGAACGCGCCGCTGTCATGCGCAAGTTTTTCGACCTGATGATGGAAAACCAGCATGATCTGGGCGTCATCCTGACCGCTGAACAGGGCAAGCCGCTTGCCGAAGCCAAGGGCGAGATCGGCTATGGCGCGTCCTTCATCGAATTCTTCGGCGAAGAGGCCAAGCGCGTTTACGGCGAAACCATTCCCGGCCATCAGCGCGACAAGCGGATCACCGTGATCAAGCAACCGATCGGTGTTGTCGCCTCGATCACGCCTTGGAACTTTCCCAACGCGATGATCACCCGCAAGGCGGCACCGGCGCTTGCCGCGGGCTGTGCCTTTGTCGGCCGCCCGGCGGCGGAAACACCGCTTTCGGCCACCGTCATGGGCGTGCTGGCCGAACGTGCGGGCATTCCGGCGGGCGTGTTCAACATCGTGCCCTCGTCGCGCTCGTCCGATATCGGCAAGGAATTCTGCGAAAACCCCACCGTGCGCAAGATCACCTTTACCGGCTCGACCGAAGTGGGCCGTATCCTGCTGCGTCAGGCCGCCGATCAGGTGATGAAATGTTCGATGGAACTGGGCGGCAACGCGCCGTTCATCGTGTTCGACGATGCCGATCTTGATGCGGCGGTCGAGGGCGCAATCCTGTGCAAGTTCCGCAACAACGGCCAGACCTGCGTTTGCGCCAACCGGATTTACGTACAGGCCGGCGTTTACGATGCCTTTGCCGAAAAGCTCAAGGTTGCGGTCAGCAACCTCAAGATCGGCGATGGCATGGAAGACGGCGTTGCCCTTGGCCCGCTGATCAATTCCGACGCCATCACCAAGGTTCAGGAACATGTGGCCGACGCCAAGGCCAAAGGCGCCGAGGTGATCCTTGGTGGCGGTGATCCGATGCAGGGCGAGGGCTATTTCCTGCCCCCGACCATCATTACCGGGGCGACGCAGGACATGCAGGTTGCCACCGATGAAACCTTTGGCCCCTTTGCTCCGCTGTTCAAATTCGAGAACGAGGATGACGTGATTGCCATGGCCAATGACACGATCTTTGGTCTTGCGAGCTATTTCTACGCCAAGGACCTGAGCCGCGTCTACAAGGTGGCCGAGGCGCTTGAATATGGCATCGTGGGCGTCAATACCGGTATCATTTCAACCGAAGTCGCGCCGTTTGGCGGGGTCAAGCAATCGGGCCTTGGCCGCGAAGGCAGCCACCACGGGATAGAGGACTTCCTTGAGATGAAATACATCTGCATGAGCGTCTGATCACGCGACACTCGACCATGGGCGGGGCAATGGCTAGGATAGGATAAAACCTGTCCGCGCAAAGGAAGCAGCCGATGCCCCGCCTTATCGCTTTGGCCTGTTTATTGGCCCTGATTTCGCCGCTGGCCTCGCTTGCGCAAGACGACGAGGCACGCCAGATCAAGGGCGCGCTTGGCTATCTTCAACGGATCGCATTGCCGCCCGATGCACGCGCCACCGTGGTTGTCGAAGGCCATTTCGGTGCCATGCTTGGCGAGGCAGTGGTACAGGCCGATGGCAAGCAGGTGCCGCTTGGCTTTGACGTCACGGTGCCGAGCAATCTTGCCGGGCGCCTGAGTGCGGTGATCCACATTCAGGGCCAGCCCCGCTGGGTGCTGCGCGATGTCGGTTTCGCGGCGGGCACCGAGCCGCTTGATCTTGGCACGCTGATCCTAGAGCCGGTCACGCCAATGGCGTTTTCCATCGCATTTATCTGTGGCGACCTGACCGTCGCGGTGGGGGTTCTGGGGCACGAAATGGTGCTGCGGGCCGAGGGCCGCGACATCACCCTTGCCGCCGCCGAGTCGGCCTCGGGTGCGCGCTATGTTGCCGTGAACGATCCCGAAACCGAGGTCTGGACCAAAGGCGATGACGCGATGATCCGGCTTGAGGGGCGCGACCTGAGTGAATGCCAAAGGGTGCCGCCGCCACAGCGCGCGCGCTATCGGGCGGGCGGCAACGAGCCAGGCTGGTCCGTTGTCTTCGACGAGGACAGTGCCGAAATCACCGCCGATTACGGGGAAATCAGCCATAGCGCCGCGCGCCCTGATGTTCAGGTCATCCCCGGCGCCTATACCTTTTACATTCCCTCGGCGGGCGCGCGCCTGACGATCCGCGACCAGATTTGCAAGGACGATGCCACCGGTATGCCGCATCCCCATACTGCGGTCCTGATGCTTGACGAGCGCGAGTTTCGCGGCTGCGGCGGCAGCCCGGCGGATTTGCTGCTGGGACCGGCCTGGCAGGTGGTCCGCCTTGGCGACAGCCCGCTTGTTGAGCCAGAGCGCCTGATTCTGAACTTTGTCGCCCCCGACCGGGTCGCCGGAAGCACGGGCTGTAACCGCATGGTGGGTGGGTTCAACCTGACTGGTGAGGGCCTGCATTTTGGTGCCATGGGCAGCACGATGATGGCCTGTCCGGCCCCGTTGATGGAACAGGAGCGGCGCATGCTTGATGCGCTTGAACAAGTCGCCCGCTTTGACATTTCCGCGGAGGGTGACCTGATCCTGATCGGCGATGAAAGCACCGCGCCCCTTCTGGTGGCCCGCCGCCCCTGAGGGGCATGGCAAAAGCAAAAGCCGCCACCGGATTACCCGGCGGCGGCCGTTTTCATCGTCTACACCTGTTGCGCGATCAGTTGACGTTGGCGGCGTCGATCACATCTTTTTCAACAGCATCGCCGCTGGCAATCGCGATCCGGCGAGGGCGCAGCGCCTCGGGCATTTCACGCACAAGCTCGATATGCAGCATGCCATCGGCATGGCTGGCGCCGGTCACGCGCACATGGTCGGCCAGCTGAAAGCGGCGCTCGAATGCGCGGGTGGCGATGCCGCGATGCAGATAGGTGCGGTCATTGTCATCCTCGGCCTTGCGGGCCGACACCACAAGCGCGCCTTCCTTCACCTCGACCGACAGGTCGGACCCGGCAAAGCCCGCAACGGCGATTGAGATGCGATAGGCATCATCGGCGGTTTTTTCGATGTTATAGGGGGGATAGGTCGGCTGGGTTACATCGCTGGACAGCACGCGGTCCATCATGTCTGCGATCTGGTCAAAGCCGACAGTGGCCCGGTAAAGCGGGGCAAGGTCAAAATTTCGCATGGTCATCCTCCATTGAGCGATACCTGATTGAAGCCTTCCCTTTGGGGCAAGGCAAAGTTCCATCCGGCCCGCGAGGCGGCACCGGATAGCTATAATGTGGGGGGCGCATTTTGCAGTTTCAAGACCTGCGCTGCGCAGTCAGGGTTTGGCGAATTTCGCGCCCGAGGCCCGGCGACCCGAACCCACCCCGACCCGGCGAAAACCCTTGTTGACCGTGATCGTCGAAGGGGCCGCGCGCAACCTGCGCTTGAGGTCATCCACCACCGAGGGCAGATCCATGCCATAGGCCACCTTGTCCTCTGTGTCCCAATTGCCGCCACTGATCAGAGACAGGATTCGCGCGCGCGTGCCGTCGCGGGCAAAGACCGGCGCGCCGGAGGATCCGAAAATCACGTTGCAGTCAAACTGCATGATCCCCTCATGCCGCCAAGTCAGGCCGCAATCGCGCTGCCACGATGGGGCCTTGTCGCGGTTTGCGCCGTAAGAGACCACGCTTACGCGTTGGCCGCTTGTGCCACCCCCATGAAGCCGGAACGGAGCGGCAACCGCGCTTTGGATCGGTTCGGCAAGTTCCAAAAGGGCGACATCCCGGCGCACATTCTCGGCACTCATGCCGTCGCGCGGATCATAGCCAGTTGCGGCGGCGTAACGGGCCACGCCACGTTCAGCGATCACTACGCCATCGCGCAACCCGGCGCGAAAACGCAGGGTGGCGGCCTCGACGGGGGCGCCGTGCTGATCATAAACGCAATGCGCGGCGGTCAATACCTGATCGGGGGCGATCAGAACGCCGGTACAGAACCCGTCCTTTCCGATATCGACCCTGCCAACAGCTTCCCAGCCGAAAAGGTCATCGCGGTCGGTCAGTCGGATCAGGCTGCTTGTCTGGGCCATGGCGCAGACGGGGAAAAGCGCCACAAGCACAAGCGGCAGTAAGCTGTGCAGGCCCCTCATGGCTTGGCAAATTTCGCGCCGGTCTCGCGGCGCGTACCGCTTGTGAACATCTTTGGAGCGGCATCCTGGAACACGCCCTGACCGGCATTCAGGGACTCGCGCAGCACCCGCAACGGATCGACAAGCTGTGTGCCAAGCGACACCTTGCGCCCGTCCACCTCGGCCATGGCCGATACGACGGATACGATACGCGGCATGCCGCCCTCAAAGCTGAAGATGGGCGCGCCGGATGATCCGTAATTGACATCGCATGACATCACCAACACGCCCTGCTGGCGTGCCAGAACCTCGCAGATATTCTGAAGCGAAGGCGCCTCGGAGCGGTCTTTGCCATAGCTGACCACGCCGATGCGCTGGCCCTTGCGGGGGCGTTCGTCGGTTTCAAACGGGCTGACGCGCGTGTTCTTGATCGGGTGATGCAGTTCCAGCAGGGCAACATCGTTGCGCACGCGGTCGGCTGTTACGCCATTGGCGAAATCATAATCCGGATGCGTCACCGCGCGCCGCACAGAGCGATAGGCCGCAGCCCGCCCATTGCGCCAACCGGCCTTGAACTCGATCTGCGCCGGGTCAATCCGCTTGCCCGTGGCCTTGTCATAAAGGCAATGCGCCGCCGTCAGGACAAGATCGGGCGCCACAAGCGACCCGGTACAAAACCCTTTGCCGGCAAGCTCAAGGCGGCCAACGGCCTCCCACTGTCGGGTGTCGTCGCCGGTATCAAGCCGCTCAAGGCGGCTATCTTGCGCCCATGTCGCACTTGCAAAAAACAAGGCTGAGAACGTCAAACAAATACTGCGCAGCATGGGGCCTCCGAAAAACAACCCCTGCCGGTTAACAGGCGTTTAGGGCCAAATTAGGGCCTTCAGCGCAGTATAGGAACCCCCGTCATGCCCTGTGCCGCGCGCTCCATCGCGGGCGGTTTTGGCCCGCCCGTGGCCCAATCCAAAAGCTCGACGGTATGTACGATCGGCACCCCTGTGGCAGAGCCGATCTGCATCATGCAGCCGATATTTCCGGCGGCGATCACATCGGGATTCTTCGCCTCAAGCGTGCGTACCTTGCGCGCCTTGAGCTGTTTCGAGATTTCCGGCTGTAGCAGGTTATAAGTGCCCGCCGACCCGCAACAAAGATGACTGTCGGCCGGTTCAACCACGCCATATCCGGCACGTTTCAACAGGTCCTTGGGAAAGGTCTTGATCTGTTGGCCATGCTGAAGCGAACAGGCCGCATGATAGGCCACGGTCAGGTCCGGCGCTCCGCCCTCGGGCAGGTCAAGCTGCATCAGAACCTCGGACACATCCATTGCGATTTCCGACACCCGTGCGGCATCACCTGCAAGCGCATCATGGCGGAACATATGGCCGTAATCCTTGACCGTCGTGCCACAGCCCGATGTGTTGATCACAATCGCATCAAGCCCCTCGCCATCCATTTCGCGCGCCCATGCGCGGATATTTTTGGCCGCGGTGCGGTGGCTCTCGTCGGATTTGCCCATGTGATGGGTCAGGGCACCGCAGCACCCGGCGCCCTCGGCGACCACCACCTCGCATCCAAGCCGCGTCAAAAGCCGGATCGTGGCATCGTTGATATCGGTGTTCAGCGCCTTTTGTGCACATCCCGTCATCAATGCCACGCGCTTTTTGCGCGCGCCTTCGGGGGCAAAGCTTTGCGGGTCGTCATTGCGGCTTACCGGCGGGATCTGTCTGGGCGCCATTTCAAGCATCGCGCGCAGCCGTGCATCGGGCATCAGCCTTGCAAACGGCCGTCCGATCTTGGCACCCAACAGCGCAAGGCGAAACCGTGTCGGATAGGGCAGGATACGCGCCAGAATCCAGCGCAGCGCCCGATCCCCAAGCGGACGCTTGTACCGCTCTTCGATGTATTCGCGCGCATGATCCACCAGATGCATGTAATGCACACCCGACGGGCAGGTGGTCATGCAGGCAAGGCAGGACAGGCAGCGATCAATATGCTTGACCGTCCTGACGTCCGGCACACGATTGTTTTCAAGCATGTCCTTGATCAGGTAAATCCGGCCTCGCGGACTATCAAGCTCGTCGCCAAGCACCTGATAGGTGGGGCAGGTCGCGGTGCAGAACCCGCAATGCACGCAAGAGCGCAAAATCTCGTTCGCGCGCGTGATCTTCGGGTCTTTTAGCTGCTCTGCGGTAAATTCGGTTTTCATGTCTATGCCACCATCTGTGCGGTCGTTAATAGTCGTCTGTAGCAAAATGCAATAGATGCACCACGGTGATCAGGCTGCTCCATTAACTCCGTTTGTTTATAATGGTGGCATTTTAAAGTTCAGTTTCTAATTTGTGTTTTCTACACTTTTTCTAAATTTAACAAAGTGTTATGGTTCTTGAATTGGCTCAGCTAACAAGGCCTTTAAGTCGGAACAAAAACAGTTGGCTTTGTTTCGTGCCTCAACAAGTATAGCCAACTGATTTTGTCCGCTTAATAGCGGCGTTAGTTTACCTCTAATAATTTAGAGTAAATCGTTTAAATTAAGTGTTCTGGTTACGCTTTTATCTGCGTTAAATTTATTGGTTCGCACTCTCGGTATTTCAGCT
>NZ_CAJXIP010000043.1 GCF_913054395.1 uncultured Roseovarius sp. | reverse complement strand
GGCGACACGAAAATCATCGACCGCGAGGTGGGCCCCTCGCCACCGTCCACCGGTTCGTTGACGAATGTCGTACCCACAGAGGTCAGGCTTGAAGCATAATACCGGCCCAATTCGTCATCGCGCACCCGCCCGATAAAGGCCGTCGACAGGCCAAGCGCACCCAGCCCCGCAATCGTATTGGCCACCGAACCGCCCGGCATCTGAGTGCGGTTTTCCATCGCGCCATAGAGGAACTCGCCGCGCTCTTCGTCGATCAGCTGCATGACGCCTTTGTCGATGCCCATCCGCGACAGAAAGCTGTCATCGCATTGGCTGATCACATCGACGATGGCATTTCCGACACCGACGGCCTGGTATTTTGTCATAGGTTCTTGTCCTCGAATTCACATAAGTCACGAATGATGCAGGTGGCGCACAGGGGCTTGCGCGCCTTGCAGGTATAGCGCCCATGCAGAATGAGCCAGTGATGCGCATGAAGCTGATAATCGGCGGGCACATTGTCTTCGATCGCGCGCTCGACAACGTTCACATCCCGCCCCGGACAGATGCCGGTGCGATTGCCGATCCGAAAGATATGGGTATCCACCGCCTGTGCGGGCATGCGCCACCACATGTTCAGCACCACATTGGCGGTCTTGCGCCCCACCCCCGGCAGCGATTGAAGCGCCGCACGCGAATTGGGCACCACGCCGTCATACTCCTCGACCAGTATTTTCGACAGCTTCATCACATTCCTGGCCTTGTTGCGATAAAGGCCAATGGTCTTGATATGCTCGATCAGGGCCTCTTCGCCAAGATCCAGCATCTTCTGCGGCGTATCGACGATCTTGAAAAGCTCATGCGTCGCGCGGTTCACCCCAACATCGGTGGCCTGCGCCGAAAGCGCAACCGCAACCAAAAGCGTATAGGCGTTGACATGGTCAAGTTCGCCCTTGGGTTCGGGATCGGCGGCGTGGAACCTGCCAAATATCTCTCGGAGACTGTGATAATCAAGTTGCGCTGCCATGCAGGCCTTTTGCCGCAAGCCCCCGCCCCGCGCAATGGGCGTGACCCGACTGCGCCCTATTTTCTGCGCAAGAGCGGCGCAAAGAATGCGCAATATCCGGGTCGCGCGCGGCGGACATGCTGTTTATCCTGTTTCAAACGGAAGGACGTTCAATGGATAGCAAAGCACCCGATCAGGCCTATCATTTCCACGTCATGCGGCGGGCCATCGACCTGATTGATCGGGGCGACGAGGCATTGCCGCTTGACCGACTGGCCGGTGAAATGGGCATGAGTGCCGCGCATTTTCAGCGGCTGTTCTCGGCCTGGGTCGGTGTGTCGCCCAAGCGCTATCAGCAATATCTGACACTTGGCCATGCCAAGACCCTGCTGGCGAACCGCTTTACCACACTAGAGGTCGCAGGTGCCGCCGGGCTGACCGGAACCGGGCGGCTTCACGATCTTTTCCTGCGGTGGGAAGCGATGAGTCCCGGCGAATTCGCGCGCCAGGGCGAAGGCCTTACGATCTATCACGGCTGGTTTGAAAGCCCCTTTGGCGACACCCTTGCAATGGGCACCGACAAGGGGCTTTGCGGGCTCGCCTTCACCGAGGAGTGCGGCCGCGACGCCGCCTTTGACGATCTCTCGGGACGCTGGCCCAGGGCCAGTCACGAACACGCCCCAGAGCGGATCGCAGCCTGGGTGAGCGCCGCCTTTGCCGGCAAGGGTCAGGCCTCGCTTCACATGATCGGCGCCCCGTTTCAGATCAAGGTCTGGGAGGCGCTTCTTCAGGTGCCCACCGGCCATGTCACCACCTATTCCGAAATCGCCCAGGCCATCGGCAGCCCCCGCGCGGTGCGCGCGGTCGGCACGGCGGTCGGGCGCAATCCGGTCAGCTTTTTGATTCCCTGTCACCGGGCCTTGCGCAAATCAGGCGCACTTGGCGGATATCATTGGGGCCTGCCGGTGAAGCGCGCCATGCTGGCGTGGGAAAGCGCGCGCGCCGAAGTCTGACGTACATCGCAGTATGCGCGAAATGCCGCTTGTTTCCCCCCTCATCGGCCTTGGGCGCAGGCGTGTTATTGCATATCATCGCCACAAACCCGACTGATCGGGAAGTTTTAACCATAAGGCGACTGTAAAATGATCCGAGCACGTAAACCCCTTCTGCTTCTTTCCGGCGCATCCCTCCTCTTGGCCACCGCCTGTACCGATCCGGCGCAGGTCTCGGGCACCGACCCCAACCAAAAGACCAAGCAAGGCGCGCTTTTGGGCGGCGTCATCGGCGCGGGCGTGGGTGCGCTTGTCAGCGACAAAAAGGGCAAGGGCGCCGTCATCGGCGGGATCCTCGGTGCCGCAGGCGGCGCGGCCGTCGGCAACGCACTTGACAAGCAAGAGGCCGAATTGCGCCAGCAGCTTGATAATGACGTTCAGATCACCAATACCGGTGACCGTCTTATCCTGACCATGCCGCAGGATATCCTGTTCGATGTCGACAGCACCACGATCTATCCAAGCCTGCGCGGCGACCTGCTTACCGTGGCGCAAAGCCTGAACAATTACCCCAACACCACCGTTCAGGTCGTCGGTCACACCGATAGCGACGGCGAGGCCGCCTATAACCAGCGCCTGTCGGAACGCCGCGCCAATGCCGTGGCCGATGTTTTGTTTGAAGGGGGCGTACCATACTCGCGCGTGCGCACCTTTGGCCGGGGCGAAGATCAGCCGGTCGCGTCCAACCTGACCGCAGAGGGCAAGCGCCAGAACCGCCGGGTCGAGATCGTGATCCTGCCCAACGCCTAAATCCCGATCTCGGGCAAAGTCATTCCCCCGGTGCGCCTGTCGCGCCGGGGGTTTTCATTGCGATGCCCGCCCCTCAGGACGAGCGGAAAGACGACTTATAGGCCGCCGAAGCTTTGTAATAGTCGTCAAACGCAATCCGGCGCCGCAGTTCGACAAAATCCATCAGCATCGGATCGCGCGGCTTGTCCCCGGCCAGGGCCTCAAGCGTGAGGGTCATCGCCTGCATCGCCGCCGCCATGAGCGTCAGGGGACAGGCAGCAATCGCATAGCCGATCTCGCCAAGCTCGGCATGGCTAAGATCCGGAGTTTCGCCCCCCTCGACGATATTGGCCATTTTCGCCCCCGGCAGGTCGGCACAGACGCTCCGTATTTCCGCCACCGTCTTGGGCGCTTCGACGAACAGGATATCGGCGCCCAGGCGAAGCAACGACCATTCGCATTGATGGGCTCTCTGTGACAAACACGGATTTGGCCTATGCTATGCGCACACGCAACTTAGGCAGGTGTCTAATCTTATTGGCTTATTAGTGGTGCCGCTGAAGGGACTCGAACCCCCGACCCCATCATTACGAATGACGTGCTCTACCAGCTGAGCTACAGCGGCCCCGTGTGGCGGCGCTATAGCATCGCGCAAAAATCGGGGAAAGACCTATTTTTCGGCTTTTTCCTCTTCACCCTCTTCGACGATTTCGGCGTCCATCACGATGTCATCCTCGTCATCAGGCGTATCTTCGGCTTTCTGCTCCTCAGGCACCCCGACAATCAGTGGCAGCATCTCAAGGCCGGTCGGTGTTGTCATTGCCGTATTCGGCGGCGCGGTCCAGCTCAGGGTGTCAAACGACTGACAATTTTCACAGGCAGGTACCCATTCGGCGTGGATGTGATGACACTTTTCACAAACCCATTGCGGGCCGCGTGGCGCCGACAAGGCACGCGCCAGCCAGCCTTTGACAACCGCGTCGGACGCGCCTTCGCCCCGTTCCACGGCGGCCATGATGGTCAGCGCGCGGGCATCCGGCTCGACCTCGGCCAGATCGCCAAGCGCACGGCGGGCACCGGGAAAATCCTCGGCGGCAATGTTCAACTCTGCCTTGAGAAGCTTGGTTTCACGGTTCTCGGGATGCACCTTGAGCAGCTTGGCAAAGCGTTTCAGGCGCTCTTGCGGGGTCTCGTCAGGCTCGATTGCGGCAAAGGCCGCCGCAAGATCGGGATGCGGATGCACCAGCCAGGCTTTGTTGAGCACCCGCAGCGCATTGCGCTTGTTGCCCTGTTCGATATAGCCGCGCGCCGCCAGAACCGCCGCCGGGATAAGATCGGGCGACAGGCGATTGGCCTCGATCGCCGCTTCGCGGGCCTCGATGGTCTTGCCCTCGTCAAGTACATCGCGGGCCTCGGACAAGGCCAGAACCGCATCGCGGCGCTTGTGCACGTCGCGCGGCAAACTGCCGTATTTCAGCTTGGCATTCAGGGTCTCGCGCGCGCCCTTCCAATCGGATGTCTGCGCCTGCAATTCCAAAAGCGTATCCTGCACCTCGGGGTGGCGCGGTTTAAGAGCAAAGGCACTTTGCGCAAGCTTCAAAGCGGTGTCGGTATCGCCCTCGGCGAGCTTTTGGCGCAGGATGCCCCGGATCCCGACAAAGCGGGTTTTATCGTTCTGTAGCAGGCGTTTGTATACTTCTTCCGCCTTGCGTCGATCACCCGACATCTCGGCAGCCTGCGCGGTGATAAGATTGGTCAACGCGGGCTTGCGCAGGTATTTCTCGGCGCGGGCGGCCTTGGTCATGGCGATAACGCCTTCGCCCGAGGCCAGGGCCAGAATACCTTCGGACAGGGCGCGATAGCCTTTTTCCTGGCGGTTGCGGTCAAAATATCGCGACAGGGCGGTTTCATCGCCATTGATGAATTTCAGAATCGCGACAAGAACGCCCGCCAACTTCATGACAAGCCAAATCGCCAGCACCAGAACCACCAGAGCCATGACGGCCTTGAGAGGCGTCAGGTTGATCTCGTACCCGGCCATGACGATGCGCACACCGCCTTCAAGGTCCAGAAGATAGCTTGCCCCAAGGGTCGCGGCAGCAACAAGTGCAATGAAAACAAAAACCTTTATAATCGACCAAAGCATGACGCCCGCCTTTTCTAGCTTAATTCAATGTTCCGGCCACCGCCTCTGCGGCAGCCAGAGCTTCTTTGCGGCGCGCGACCTGTGTGGCCCAATCGCTCAGCTGGTCTTTTGCCACATCGGGCAGTGTTTCGATCTCGGCCAGAGCATCGCCGAACCGGCCCTCGCCGGCGGCGGCCTCGATCCGTGACAGCACTGCATCGGGATCATCGCCTTCGCGCGGCAAAAGAGAGCGCACGCCAAGCTGGTCCTTGAAAAAGCTGCCAATGCCTGCACTGCCCTGACCGCTTTGCGCCCGCGTCGCCGCCAGGGCGGCACGCGCGGCGCCTGGGAAATCATCCATCAGCGCGGGCATCGTCGGCACACCGGACTCGGCGACATCGGCCAATGCACCCGGCACCTCGACACCGGTGCTGCGCAAGTCGGCCAGTGCTGCCGTGAAATCGCTGCCACTGTCGAGCGCGGTCAAAATCCGGGTCATTGCGGCCCGGCGCAGGGTTGCAATCGCGCCCTGCTGCGCCGCGGCCTCCTGCGCCTGTGCTTCGGCGCTCAGCGCCTCGATCTCGGCGCGCTGTGCATCCATCGCCGCGCGCAATTTCTCTAGCTCAGCAACCGGAACGCCACCGCCAGCCGGGGCTGTGGGGCGGCTTTCAAGCGCGCTTATCCGGCTTTCAAGCTTTGAAACCTGCCCGGTCAGCGCGGTCAGGGTTTCGCCAAGCCCGGCGATCTCATCCGAACGATCCGGCGGAACGGAAAGCCCGTCAATCTGGGCGTTAAGCGCATTGATCCGCTGATCCTGCGCACCAAGGCTTTGTTCAATCCGCGCCTCAAGAGTGCCATCACCCGTTGCAAACCATGCCTGGGGCAAAACATAGGGCGCGGCCAGCGCGCCGACACCCGCCGCGACGATCCCGCCAAACACCATCGACCAGAACCCACCCTCTCGCACGACGACCTGTTCGGTGGTCACAACCGACGAGGGTTCGCTTGGCGGCTCTTGATCGGGCGCGGCCTCGGGCTCCGGCTCGGCCGGTTCATCGGCGTCGCTTTCTGCCATATTCAGTGCACCAGATTCATCGCCGGTCTCTGGTGCGCTGTCATGGTCGGGGCTCGGATCTTCTGACGTGGGCTCAACATCGGGGGTGGTATCGGTGCTTTGCGGCGTCTGATCCGCGTCGGCCTGATCCTTTGATGTCTTCTTTTTTTCAGCCACGTCACACCACCTTTTCGAATCTTGTGATCCACATCTGTACGCCTGACCTTACTTCGCGGGGTTTAGACCCTCAAGCCGCTTGACCAGATCACAGATCACAATCAAAACACCATCCGCGTCAGGGGTTTGCGCGATTTCCACCAGTTGCGCCTGTCCTGCTGGCACCGCATCGGCGGCGTTGCTACTAATCGCCGCGACAAGGATGGGCGCCACAGCCCCCCTGGCACGCTCAAAGAAGGCCTGCGCACTGCGCGGAGACATCAAGGGTACGATCACCGGGGCCTCTTTCGCCAAAAGCGCCTGCGCCTGATCACTGAGGGGCATGTCGACCTGCCTGTAGACGACCGCCTCTTTCGCGATCCGGACTTGTTGACGAAGGCCACCGGAAATATCGCTCGCCACATGTTCGCCGCGCAGGTGCAGGAACGGCCCCTCTACCCCATCCGCGGCGATCCGCGCCAAAAGAGCATCCACATCGCTGCCCGCCGAAATCGCGCGCAATCCGGCGCGACGTGCGGCCTCGGCGGTGGCATCGCCCACCGCGTAGCAGGTAAAATCGCGCCGCTCTGTCAGGCGGCAGAACCCGGCAACCCCGTGGCGCGAGGTAAAAACAAGCACGTCATCGCCACCAATATCCGGCAAGGCCCCGCCATAGTCGATCCGCATCAGCGGCGCACGCAAGATCACGACCTTATCCCCAAGACGCGCGCCAAGCTGATCGGCAAAGCGTGTCGCGGCGGGTTCGGGCCGGGTGATCAGGATCGTCACGGTCATCTGCTGTCCAGAGTTGTTGCCTGACAGATAAGGTGTTACCTGCCTCGCAAGTTTCACGCAACGGGCAGGGTAATGTCAAAACCGTTGATCCTTCTGGGCCTTGAAAGCAGCTGTGACGACACCGCTGCCGCTATTGTGCGCATTGCGGCCTCGGGCGCACCCGAAATCCTGTCTTCCGTTGTCTTCGGCCAGACCGCACTTCATTCCGATTTCGGTGGCGTGGTGCCGGAAATCGCCGCCCGCGCGCATGCCGAAAAGCTTGATCTTTGCGTGCGCGACGCCCTTACGCAATCGGGCGTGGCGCTGCGGGATCTGGATGCGGTGGCGGTCACCGCCGGGCCGGGGCTTATCGGCGGGGTGATCGCCGGGGTGATGTGCGCCAAGGGGATCGCGGCGGGGGCAAACCTGCCGCTTGTCGGGGTGAACCATCTGGCAGGGCATGCCCTGACGCCGCGCCTGACCGATCAGATTGCCTATCCCTACTTGATGCTGCTTGTCTCGGGCGGGCATTGCCAGTTTCTTATCGTGCGCGGTCCGGATGATTTCACCCGGCTTGGCGGCACCATTGACGATGCCCCCGGCGAAGCGTTTGACAAGACCGCCCGGCTTTTGGGCCTGCCCCAGCCCGGCGGTCCCGCAGTCGAGCGCGAGGCGCGTTCGGGCAACGCCACCCGCTTTCGCTTTCCGCGCCCGTTGTTGGATCGGCCCGGTTGTGATTTCTCGTTCTCGGGGCTGAAAACCGCGCTTTTGCGCAGCCGCGATGCAATTATCGCCGAAAAGTCGGGGCTTACCCCTCGGGACCGTGCCGATCTTTGCGCCGGGTTTCAGGCGGCCGTGCGCGATGTTCTGTCGCAAAAGACCGCGCGGGCCCTTGCCGCATATCTCGATGAATCCCCGGTCACACCGGTTCTGGCCGTGGCAGGCGGCGTCGCCGCCAACGCCAGCATTCGCGCGGGTCTTGAACAGGTCGCCGCCGAGGTTGGTGCGCGGTTCATCGCACCGCCGCTTGCGCTTTGCACCGATAACGCGGCGATGATCGCTTATGCGGGGGCCGAACTATATCTTGCGGGACACCGCGACGACATGACATTGGCCGCCCGGCCCCGCTGGCCGCTGGATCGTAGCAGCCCGGCAATGCTTGGCAGCGGCAAGAAGGGGGCCAAGGCATGATTACCGTTTGTGGCGCAGGGGCCTTTGGCACCGCATTGGCGGTTTCGCTGGCAAAGACTGCGCCGGTGACCCTTTGGGCGCGCGACGCGGCTCACGCAGCCGAGATGCACGCCACCCGCCAGAACGCACGCCGCCTTGCCGGTATTGACCTGCACGATGCCATCACCGTCACCTCCGGGCCGCTACCCGCAGGCAGCGCCCCCTGTCTTTTGGCGGTTCCGATGCAAAAGCTGGGCGGGTTTCTGGAGAGCTTTGGCGACGCCCTTGGTCATCGACCGCTGGTGGCCTGCTGCAAGGGGGTCGATCTGGCAACCGGGCTTGGGCCGACCGGCCTTATTGCGCGCGCCTGCCCCACATCGACCGCCGCCATCCTCACCGGGCCAAGTTTTGCCCGCGATATCGCGCTTGGCCTGCCCACCGCGCTAACGCTGGCCTGCGCGGATGAAGAGACGGGAAAGGCACTTCAGGCGGCATTGACCACACCCAACCTGCGGCTTTATCGCACCACCGACACCATCGGTGCGGAACTGGGTGGCGCACTCAAGAACGTGATTGCGATTGCCTGTGGCGCGGTCATGGGCGCCGGGCTTGGGGAAAGCGCGCGCGCTGCCCTGATGACGCGGGGGTTTGCCGAAATGAACCGCCTCGCCCGCGCCCTTGGTGCGCAGCCGGGCACCCTTGCAGGCCTTTCCGGCTTTGGCGATCTTGCGCTCACCTGTACCTCGGATCAGTCGCGCAATTACCGCTTTGGCCTGAGCATCGGACAGGGCACCGCGTTTGACCCGACCATCACCGTCGAGGGTGCCGCAACCGCGCGCGCGGTTCTTGTCCGCGCAAGGTCGATGGCGATTGACATGCCCATCACCCATGCCGTGACCGCGCTGGTGAATGGTGAATTGCGCGTCGATCAGGCGATGGATATGCTGCTTTCCAGACCATTGAAGGAAGAATGATGCTGATTGCCCTGATTGCCCGTGACAAACCCGGTGCCCTGCAAACCCGCCTAGACAACCGTGATGCCCATATCGCCTATCTCAAATCCACCGGCGTGGTAAGCCAGGCCGGCCCGCTGCTTGATGACGAGGGCAGCATGATCGGCTCGCTGGTCATTCTCGAGGTCGAGGATATGCAGGTCGCGCGAGAATGGGCCGACAATGACCCCTACGCCAAGGCCGGGCTTTTTTCGGGCGTCGAATTGATCCCGTGGAAAAAGGTGATCTGAGACATGCGCTATTGGCTGTTCAAATCCGAACCATCGACCTGGGGCTGGAATGATCAGGTTGCCAAGGGCGAAGCGGGCGAGGAATGGGATGGCGTGCGCAACTATCAGGCCCGCAATTTCATGCGCGAGATGGCGCTTGGCGATCGCGGCTTTTTCTATCACAGCCAAAAGGAAAAAGCAGTTGTCGGCACCGTCGAGGTGATCGCCACCGCCCATCCCGATAGCAAGACGGATGATCCGCGATGGGAATGCGTGGACATCAAGGCGATCGAGGGCGCGAAAACGCCTGTTACCTTGGACATGATCAAGGGCGATCTGCGGCTTGCCGATATGGTTTTGGTGAAAAATTCGCGCCTGTCGGTGCAGCCCGTGACCGAAGAGGAATGGCGGATCATCTGCGATATGGCGGGGCTGACACCCTAGCCCGAAGATCCCACAACCCCAAACGGAGGATGCTGGCCAGAATGCCAACACCCTCCGTCACCCCACGTGCTCCCAAAGCACCACACGTGTAACTGATAAGGTATCGGCCTACTGGCTCGAACACTCTCTATGTACCGCAACGCCGCCTATTTGCCAAACGGCGAATAGCGCAAATATGGCTCAAATTGGCGGCGTCACAGCAGGAAAGTTCAGGCGGCTTTCCGGGCCGTCGCCGCCCCTGCGGCCGAAGGATCGGCAGCAATAAGCGCGTGATGCAGCGCGGCAACCCCCTTGTCCATATCCTGGCTGCCAAGCACGAACTGCACGTCCACATTGCGCGGCGTCTGATGTGCGGCAATCACCGACACCCCGGCATCCTCCAACGCGTTCAACCCGCGGCTCAGAACCCGAAGCCCGGTAAGGTCGCGCCCGATGGCCGATACGATCGACAGGGTGCGCACATTGACCTTGGCAGCGGGATAATGCTCTTCCAGATCACGTGCGACACGGCGCACAGCCTTGAGAGAGGCGTGGATGTAATGCGTGATCGTATTGGCATTGGATGTCTTGGAAATGATCCAGACATTATGGCGACGCAGCGCCTCCAGGATGGCCGCGTCATAGCCTTTGACACCGACCATGTCCTGTTCGAACAACTCAAGCGCCACCACCTTGAGACCAGTCACGATCTCGACATCCGGGGTCTCGGTCGGCTGATCGTCGATCAGGGTTCCGGGATCGCCCGGATCAAACGCATTGGTCACGCGCAGGGCCACATCCGCCTGACGCAGGGTCTTGGCGGCCTTTGGGTGGATCGCCTCCATCCCCATATTGGAAAGCTGATCGGCCACGTCGTAATTGGTATGACCCAACTTGCGCACCGCATCTTCCCCAACCAGGTTGGGATCGGCTGAAGACAGGTGAAACTCCTTGTGGATGATCGCCTCGCGCGCAGAGGTCTGCGCGGCAATATTGGCAAAAGTCACCTCGGAATAACCGCGATCAAACTCGCGCATCAGCCCCTCTGTGCATTGCGCATAGCCGGTGACGATCGGCATTTCGCTGGCAAGATCGACACCCTCAAGACCGCTCGCGATCCTTTCAGACAGGCTGTGTTCCGTATCGTCGCGCCAGCCGCTCAGGTCGATGAAACGCGCATTCACGCCCGCCCGCTGCAACAGCAACGTGGTGACAAAAGCCGAATGTGCCTCGCCCAGCCCCGACAGCAATTCGCGGATCACGAGCATATGATCAGACAGGCGGAAATGACCGTAGGAACACAAGCGTTGCAGGTCGAACAGGCATGAGCGCGCGCCCTCGATCCGTTCACGCACGAACTCATCCGCCATGTTCAGATCGCCCGCATGTTCAAGCACGCCGTGATGGGCCTTGCCCATGGCACGCCCCACCTCGGTTAGCGCGTCAAGCCAGCCGTGATCGTCATCGGCATTGGCAAACAGGGCATAAACACCGGGCGTGCCAGATTTCTTGTGTTCCAGCAACAGGTTGGTGATGCCGCCAAAGGCGGATACCACGAACACACGATGATAGAGTGCCTCACCCGTGCGATCCCCGATGAACAACGTGTCCAGCAATTCGCGAACACGGCTCATGGACGTGCCGCCAATCTTTTCGACGGTATGTTCTGCGATTGTCATGACCTTGGGCCTTTCTGTCTTGGGGCGTGTCGCATATTCGAGGAGCTCAGGCGTCCTCCAGGGCGTAAGAGCCGTCTTCGCGGTGCACCTCGTTGCCGGTAACCGGCGGATTGAACACGCAAGCCATCACAAGCTCTTCTTCGGCGCGCAGGATGTGGCGATCGTGCTTGTCGAGCGCATACATCACGCCCGGCTTGATCTCATGGGTCTCGCCGCTGGCAAGATCGGTGATCGAACCCTTGCCCTGCATGCAATAGACGCTTTCAAAGTGGTTCTTGTACTCGAAGGTGTGCTCCGATCCCGGCTCGAGGAAGGTGATGTGGAACGAAAACCCCATCCCGTCATCGGCCAAAAGCAGGCGCACGCTTGACCACTGTGCGTCCGATACGACGCGGTTGCGGTCGTTTTTGACGATCTCGTTAAAGTCTCTGACAATCATGTGTTACTCCGCTGCGATTTTCTGTGTTGCGTTGATGTCACCGGCCGCATCCTGCAAGATGCGCAGACCCTTGGCAAAGGTATCTTGCGGGGTGGTCAGCGGCGCCAGCACCTTGACCACTTCGTCATTGGCGCCCGATGTCTCGATGATAAGTCCCATCTCGAAGGCCCGCGCACAGATCGCGCCCGCCAGTTCGCCGGATCCGACATTGACGCCCAACATCATGCCGCGCCCGTTCAGCGTGGCACCGGGGATCTCGTCCGCAATCCGTTGCAGGCCCTCGCGCAACATCTCTGCCTTGTCGGCGATCTCGCGCTGAAAGCTGTCGTCTGTCCAGAACTTCTCAATCGCGACGCGCGCGGTGACAAAGGCATGTGTATTGCCCCGGAAGGTGCCGTTATGCTCGGCCGGCCCCCAGATGTCATACTCGGGCTTGATCAAAAGCGCCGCAAACGGAAGCCCCATGCCCGAAAACGATTTCGCCATCGGGATAAGGTCGGGCTCGATCCCCATCTCTTCAAAGCTGAAGAAGGTGCCCGTGCGCCCACAGCCCGCCTGAATATCATCGACAATCAACAAAGCGCCATGCTCGCGGGCAAGCCGCGCGATGCCCTGCATGAATTCGGTCGAGGCGGCGGTAAGCCCACCTTCACCCTGTACCGGCTCGATGATGAAAGCGGCGGGGGCGTCGATCCCGCTTGAGGGGTTCGACAGCATCTCTTCGACAATCCGCAGGCTGTCGATATCCGCGCCAAACGCGCCCTCATAGGGCATGCGCGATACATCGTTCAGCGACACCGGTCCGGCCCCGGCACGTTTGCCGGCATTGCCGGTGCAGGCAAGCGCGCCCAGGGTCATGCCGTGAAACCCGTTGGTGAAGGCGATGATGTTGCGCCGCCCCGTGACCTTGCGTGCCAGCTTCATCGCGGCCTCGACCGCGTTGGTGCCGGTCGGGCCGGTCATCATCACCTTATAGTCCATGCCGCGCGGCTTGAGGATGATATCCTCGAACGCGGTCAGGAAGGCGGCCTTGGCATCGCTGTGCATATCAAGCCCGTGGGTGATCCCGTCGGCCATGATGTGATCAATCAGCGCCTGCTTCATATCGGGGTCATTGTGACCGTAGTTCAGCGACGAACACCCGGCCAGAAAGTCGATATAGGTGCGGCCTTCGGAATCCGTCAACTCAGACCCGGCGGCCTTGACGAACGACTTGGGGAAGCTGCGGCAATAGCTGCGGGCCTCAGATTCACGACGGTTGAAAATAGCAAATTCGCCTGACATGTCAGTCGACATAACGATATCCTTTTCGTGATTTCGGGGGGGGAGAGCGGGCAGGCAGGCCTTGATCAGGCCGCCTTTTTCATCCGCTCCTGAAGGGCCACTGTGACCATGTACTCACTGTCATGCAGGCCCTTGAAGTGTAGCGACTGGGTAAAGTAGGGCGCGCTGGAAAGTTCGCCGTTCTGAAGATTGGCAAACTTGCGGAACAAGGCCCAGCTGGCCGCGTTGTCGCGCGTGATCGTGGTCTGGAGTCGGGTCACGTCCTTGCATTCTTCGCGTGACAGAAGACCGCGAAGCATAAGTGTGCCAAGACCGGTGCCCCGCGCTTTTTCAGATACGGCAACCTGCCATACGAACAGGGTTTCGGGATCGTCAGGCAGCGTATAGCCCGACACCCAGCCCACAATCTCGCCGTCCATCTCGGCCACGACACAGGTATCGCGAAAATGGTCGCATTGCACCAGGTTGCAATACATCGAGTTTTCATCAAGCGGTTTGCACTTCTGGATCAGCTCCCAAATCTCGGCGCCATCCGCAGCAGTGGGCTTGCGCAGGGTGGGCAGGGCTTTTCGAAACATTTCCATCGCATGTCGCATCTGTGCATGACCTCTTTGTTACTTCGACTTGCTAAGTATATCGGATGATCTCAAAAATCAAGGTCTGCCCCAGGAATTCACATTTTATGCGATATTTAGCCTATATCCCTTATTTTAATGACCCCATTGCACTATATTTTTACTTAGCTATTAAAAATATTTGCTCCGGAGGAATTCAAATTGCAATTAAGTGACAGCTTTGCGACCATAACCTCAATCACCAAAGGGGCACGTATGGACCGCACAGACCAAAGCCTTATCGCGTTGCGCCGCATCTTGCGGGCGACTGAAATGTATGGCCGCAAACTTGCCAATGCCGCCGGTCTGACGGCTGTACAATTCAGGGTGCTGCAAATCGTGGCCGAACGCGACAGTTGCACCGCAACCGAGATTGCCAACCAGATGCGCGTGTCGCAGGCAACGGTGACGTCGCTGGTGGACAAGCTCGTCAAGCATGGTGTCGTCGTGCGCGAGAAATCGGAAACCGACCGCCGCCAGACCAATATCGTTATCACCGATGTCGGGCGCGAAACCATCCGCCGCGCGCCTGACGCCCTGCAACAACGCTACGTGCGCAAGTTCGAAGCGCTGGAAGACTGGGAACAGGCACAACTTGTGGCCTCGCTGGAACGGGTGGCCCTGATGCTTGATGCGGAAATGATCGACGCCTCGCCGGTGCTGGATGTAGGCGACTTGCGCAACGCCTCTTAGCGCCCATCAACCGCACAAACGAAAAACGCCCGCCACATCGGGCAGGCGCATTGGTATTGACGCTATGAGGTGGCTTAGCCGTAGACCGCTTCCTTGCCGAAATGCTTGGTCAGCATGTAATAGACGACCGCACGATATTTGTTACGCTCGGATTTGCCGTAAACCTCGATCACCTGCGCAATCGCATCATCCAGCTGCGGACCATCGGCAAGGCCCAGCTTCTTGATCAGGAAATTGTTCTTGACCGTTTCAATCTCGTCCGGCTGGCTGCCGGCCACGGTCGAGGCATCCGCGTTATAGATTGCCGGACCACAGCCGATCGTCACCTTCGTCAGCAGGTCCATATCCGGCTGCATCCCGCACTTGTTGCGCAGGTCGTCCGCATACTGAGCAATCAGATCATCACGCTTTCCCATAAATTCTCTCCCAAATTTTCGGCGCTTTGGCCGCCTATCATTTACCCAAGCCTCCAAACTGAAGCTCTCGGCACGATAACCACAGATAATGCCCGCTCAAAGGGAAAATTCGCGAAATTCTCCCCATAGGCGAAATGCCAACGAAAAACGCCCGCAGACCGTCTGGTCAGCGGGCGTTCGCGCGACTTTTATCCGCGATTAATAGCGGTAATGCTCGGGCTTGAACGGGCCGTCGGGCGATACGCCGATATAAGCGGCCTGCTCGGCATCCAGTTTCGACAGCTTCACACCGATCCGGTCCAGATGCAGACGGGCCACTTTTTCGTCCAGATGCTTGGGCAGGATATAGACGTCGTTCTTGTACTCGTTGCCCTTTGTCCAAAGCTCGATCTGCGCCAGAACCTGATTGGTGAACGAGGCCGACATCACGAAAGACGGGTGGCCGGTGGCATTGCCAAGGTTCAGCAAGCGGCCCTCGGACAACAGGATAAGACGATGCCCGTTGGGCATCTCGATCATGTCGACCTGTTCCTTGATGTTCGTCCACTTGTGGTTCTTGAGGGCGGCAACCTGGATCTCGTTGTCAAAGTGGCCGATGTTGCCGACGATCGCCATGTCCTTCATCTCGCGCATATGTTCGATGCGGATCACGTCCTTGTTGCCGGTCGTGGTGATGAAGATATCCGCCGAGGATACCACATCTTCCAGAAGCACGACCTCGAAGCCGTCCATCGCGGCCTGAAGCGCGCAGATCGGATCGACCTCGGTCACCTTGACGCGTGCACCGGCACCGCGCAGCGACGCAGCAGAGCCCTTGCCGACATCGCCGTACCCCATGACCACGGCAACCTTGCCCGCCATCATCGTGTCGGTGGCGCGGCGAATACCGTCAACAAGCGATTCCTTGCAGCCATACTTGTTGTCGAACTTCGACTTGGTCACAGAGTCGTTCACATTGATCGCCGGGAACGGAAGCTGGCCCTTCTTGTGAAGGTCATAAAGACGATGCACGCCGGTGGTCGTTTCCTCGGACACACCGACGATCTGATCGCGGATCTTGGTAAACCAGCCGGGGCTTGCCGCCATGCGCTTGGCGATCTGGGCCTTGATGACCTCTTCCTCTTCGGAGGCGGGAACTGCGATGACATCCTCACCCGCCTCGGCGCGCGCACCAAGCAGGACGTAAAGCGTGGCGTCGCCGCCATCGTCAAGGATCAGGTTGGGGCCGTCCTCGAACATGAACGACTTGTCCAGGTAATCCCAGTGCTCTTCCAGCGTCTGCCCCTTGATCGCGAAAACCGGGGTGCCGCCTTCGGCAATCGCCGCCGCCGCATGGTCCTGCGTGGAAAAGATGTTGCACGACGCCCAGCGAACATCGGCGCCAAGATCAACCAGCGTCTCGATCAGAACAGCGGTCTGAATGGTCATGTGCAGGCTACCGACAATCCGCGCGCCCTTGAGCGGCTTGGTCGTGCCGTATTCGCTGCGCAGCGCCATCAGGCCGGGCATTTCGGTTTCGGCGATATTGAGTTCCTTGCGCCCGTAGGCCGCCAGGTTGATGTCCTTGACGATGTAATCCTGTGCCATTTCAGGGTGGCTCCTTGCAAACTATTTTGCAGGCCAGATAGCACTCGCCCCCCCATTCAGCAATGCGCGATTACCCCGCCACGCCGTCAAGCCGGGTTTGTGTTGCCGCATTCCAATGCCGGCCGGTCGCCACGATACAGCTCACCCCGTCGGGCCGGGTGATGAAAACGGTAAAACTGCCGCTCTCGGACGAGGTCCAGACTTCCAGCAACTGCTGCGGGTTTTGCAGACCGCCCCCGGTTAGGTGTTCGCGATAGCGGCCCTCAAGCTGTTCGACCAGCGCATCACGCGCAAGACAGGCCAAACCCTGGGCGTGGGCCGGTTGGGGCGGGGCAAGCGCGGCTGCGCCAAAGATCAGAGCCGTAGAACAAAGACGTTTAAACATGGATTCTCTCCTTGATTGGGGGCGTTGGTTCGCCCGGTTTCACACTTTGAATCTGGGCATTGCACACCGATGTTGCACTTAAAATTCCCACACAAGACCGTGCGGCACGCGTGTTTTGGGTTTGCACCCGCCCACCGGCACGCGTACCCAAGCTGGCATGACAAAGACCCGAGAGATCAGCTTTTCAAGCGCCGCTGCCCGCCTGCAATACCTGCTGTTGATGGGCCTGTTTCGTCTTGCCGTGACACGTGCGCTTTACGGGCGCTTTGCACGGGGCCTGGGACAGCTGTTCAACCCGGACAATGCCGTCTTTTTGCGGATCGGCGATGCGCCACCCTATCGTATTGCGCTCAATGACGGCTATTGGACGCGCTTTGCGCTTTACCACCACCCCTATGAACCCGAGGTCGAAGCCGCGCTTGAGGCGGCGCGCGGTCACACATCACTGTTTTGTGACCTGGGGGCGAACAAGGGCTACTGGACCACCCGCGGTGCCGCGATGTTTGCGCGCGTGATCGCGGTCGAGGCCTCTGGCGCGACCTATCGCGACCTTGCACGGAATGCCGATGCCCTGCCCAATGTCGCCCTGCACCGCGCCGCCATTCATGCGCGTTCCGGCGAGACGCTGACGTTTCTCAACACCCACCTAAGCCACGCCTCGGCACGGCTTTTGGGCACCGGGACCGCCGGGCAGGACGACAGGACCGAGACCGTTACGACACTGGCGATCGACGATCTGGTGCCGGCGGGGACCGCCGCCCTGATCAAGCTAGACGTCGAGGGCGCCGAGGTTGCCGCAATGGACGGCGCCGCACGCGCGCTAAAGGACGGCAGCGTTCTGATCTACGAGGATCACGGCAACGATTCCGCTTGCACCCCGAGTGCGCATTTGATCGGGCTGGACAACATGCGCCTCTTTGCGATTGAGGGTGGGGTTATGGCCATGCCCTCGATCAAAGCGATCCGTGCCCTGAAAACCGACCCTTACAAGGGCTATAACTTTCTGGCGGCGCGCGCCGACTCACCCCTTTTGGCCGCGATCATCGAAGGTTTTGCAATGCCCGGCCAAAGCCGCTAGCAAGGTCAAACCCACCACCAACCGGAGCGCTCGACTTGTCCAAACCCCGCGCATGGCAAAAGATGCTGTCAGGCCGCAGGCTTGACCTGCTTGACCCGACCCCGGTCGACATCGAGATCGAGGATATTGCCCACGGCCTTAGCTTTGTCGCCCGCTGGAACGGGCAGACGGTGGGCGATTTCGCCTATTCGGTTGCCGAGCATTCGCTTTTGGTCGAGCGCCTCTTTGCCCGGATAAGCCCGCGCGCAGCCGCAAAATGGCGCTTGGCGGCGCTTTTGCATGACGCACCGGAATACGTGATCGGAGACATGATTTCGCCGGTCAAGAACGCCGTTGGTCCGGGCTATGACGAATTGGACAAACGGCTTGTGGCGGCGATCCATATTCGCTTTGGCCTTCCGGCGACCCTGCCGCCTGCGATCAAGAAACAGATCAAGAAAGCCGACAAGATCAGCGCGTGGATGGAAGCCACGGAAATTGCCGGGTTCACCACAGCCGAGGCCGATCGTTTCTTTGGCAAGCCCGACCCCGAAATGATCGGCGATCTGGCGATTGACCTGCGCCCACCGACCCTTGTGCGCGCCGATTACACTGCCCGGCATCACGCCTTGATCGCCGAAATCGGCTAGCGGGTCACACCCATCCCCCGCGCGACATAAGGCCCATCGACTCGAGCTGGCGCCAGCCGGTTAGGCGGGTCGACTGATCGCACCAAAGATCGGGATCCTGCATCAGGCTGTTGTAATAGGCGTCGTAAAGCGCGCTATTGGCGAAATGTTCCCGGCGCTGTTTTTCATCGCCAGAGCGCTCGACGACGCCCTGAAGAAACTTGGTATGAAGCAACACCCCCGAGGCCGCCTCGCCGCCCGCACAATCATAAACGTGGTTAAGGCGGCGCGGCAAAAGCGAATGTGCCGAGCTTACATAGGCGAAGCGGCGGTTCCATTTGACGAGGGGCACCTTGCCCATTGTCGGCGCGCGCTTTGGTTCAGCCGCGAAAAAGCGCCGCGCCCGCACGCCGCCCTGAATCCACAGGTTTTGCAGGTCAGGCTTGCGACGGATCATGTAATTGCCCGCATCGAACCAGCACAGCGTTTCGAACGGATCGTCGCCCGCGCGATAATCCTGCTCTGACAGGCGCCCCTTGGGATACATATCAAGCATCAGGGCACCAAACGACTGTCGCCCCTGCCGTTCGAGCCAATCGACCAATGCAGGCAAGGGACGGGTATCGTGGTAGGGGTAGATCAGGATTTCGTCGGCATCGAGCGTCAGACACCAATGGCCATGCGCATGCTTCAGTTGAAGCCATGTCAGCCAGTCGACCCCAAAGCGCGACAGCTTGTAACTATGCGCAGTGGCCCAAAGCGACACGTCGGGCTGTTGCGCAAGGAACTCTGCGGTGCCGTCATCGCTGCTGTTATCGACAAACAGGAAATGGCGCACCCCAAGGCCGCGATAGTGATTCAGAAAGTACGGCAGGCGCGCGCGCTCGTTGCGCACGGTGCTGGCGGCCAGGATATCGTCCGGCGCAATGCTTGCGGTGCGGTTCATCACCGGGCTTAATTGTTGGCGCTTGCGAAAGGCGCGCAACAACAACCGGCGACGCTTCCATCGCAACCGATAGGCCATGGCCATGTCGCTAAGCCTGTCCATCCTGCCCATGCCCGTCCTTATCGCACACCCAGACAGCGTCGGCGCTATTTGTCGTAATGTCCAGTTTGATGCCAGCGCCAGGCATCGGCAATCATCTGGCCAAGCGTCGACCGGACCGGCCGCCAGCCAAGCTCTGCCTCGGCGCGGTCCGACCCCGAGACAAGCTTGGCGCTGTCACCGGGGCGGCGTGGCCCCTCGACAACAGGCACCGGGCGGTTGGTGACCGCAGCAGACTGATCAATCACCTCGCGCACCGAAAACCCGGTTCCGGTACCAAGGTTGAAAACCCGGCTGCCCCGGTTTTCCTCAAGCCATTTCAGTCCAAGAATATGCGCATCCACCAGATCGCAGACATGCACGTAATCGCGGATACAGGTGCCATCGGGCGTATCGTAATCGGTGCCAAAGATCGTCAGGGCATCGCGCTTGCCCTCAATCGCGTCAAGCATGAGCGGGATCAGGTGGGTTTCGGGTTGATGAAACTCGCCCACCTCGCCCGCCGGATCACAGCCCGCCACGTTGAAATAGCGAAAGATCACATGGCGCAGCCCGAAGGCAACCTCGAAATCGCGCAGCATATCTTCGATCGCGCGCTTGCTGGCACCATAGGCGTTGATCGGATGCTGTGCGCTAGTCTCGTCGAGGATCACGTTATCCTGATCGCCATAGGTCGCGCAGGTTGAGGAAAAAACAAAGTTCTTGCACCCTGCCTGAACGGCGGCCTGCAACAGGCTTAGCGATCCGGCGACGTTGTTGTGCCAGTAAAGCCCCGGTTCCCGCATGCTTTCGCCAACCTGGCTCAGCGCGGCGAAATGCATGACGGCAACCGGCTGATAGGCGGCGAAAATCTGATCAAGGCGGGCACGATCCGTAAGATCGCCTTCTTCAAACGGCCCGAACTTGACCGCATCCTGCCAGCCGGTGCACAGGTTATCGTAGGTCACCGGCGTATAGCCCGCGACCTTCAACGCCTTGCAGGCATGCGAACCGATATAGCCCGCACCACCTGTCACCAGAATATTCGTCACATTCGGCCCCTTTTACCGCTCGCTATTGGGCGGCCTTCTCCGAATGCACAACATCCGAAATGTAGTTCCATAGATCATCACGCAATTCTGCGCGGGCCAGGGCAAAGGCAACCGTTGCCTGCAAGAAGCCAGCCTTTGATCCACAATCGAACCGCTGTCCCTGAAAGCGAAAGCCGTACACCTCTTCGCCACCTTCCCGCGCGGCATCAATTGCGTCGGTAAGTTGGATTTCACCGCCCGCGCCGGCCTCTTTACGGTTCAGCTTTTGCAAGACCGTGGGTGTCAGAATATACCGCCCGATCACCGCAAGGTTCGAGGGCGCGGTACCGGGGCCCGGCTTTTCAACCATTCCCTTGGTCGACACGATAGAGCCCATGTCATCCTTGATATCAAGGATGCCGTATGAGCCCGTCATGTGATCCGGCACCTCCATGGCGGCCACGATATTGCTCTGGGTTTCCTCGAAGGCTTCGACCATCTGAGCGAGACAGGGCTTTTCGGCCGCAATCACGTCATCGGGCAGGATCACGGCAAAGGGTTCGTTGGCGATAAGGCGGCGCGCACACCAGACCGCATGACCAAGGCCAAGTGGCTTGTGCTGGCGCATATAGGCGATCTCGCCGCTGTCCATGTTGGTCGATTTCAGAATTTCCAGAAGCTCTGTCTTGCCCTTCTTGCGAAGCTCGGCCTCAAGCTGCGGGGCATTATCAAAGTAATCCTCAAGCGCGCCCTTGCCGCGCGAGGTCACGAAGATGAATTCCTTGATCCCCGCCGCGCGGGCCTCGTCAATTGCGTATTGAACCAGGGGGCGATCAACAAGCGTCATGATTTCCTTGGGCACCGATTTGGTCGCCGGAAGAAAACGCGTACCCAGCCCTGCTACCGGGAATATCGCCTTGGTTACTTTTGTACGCATGAGACGTTCCTCATAGTTCTTTATTTACTGCTGTAACAGTCATACACAAAAACCTTCCGCGCTGAATAGGGAATAGCGGGGAAAATTGGCGCCGAACGTGCAGATGGACCACACATTACCGTGTTGGGATCACGCCACTCAGGCCATGCCCATCTCGCTCATCATCGCTTGAATGCGGGGCACATCTTCGGGATTGTTCAACTCCCAGAACTGACGGCCCCGGGCCTCGACCTCGACGCAGAGCACCGACCGGCCACGTTCCAGGAAGCGAAGCTGCTCCAGGCCCTCAAGTGCCTCAAGCGGGCCCGTCTCCCAATCGGCATAAGCGGCAAGGGCGCCGGGACGGTAGGCATAGACACCGACATGATGAAAGACAGGTGTCGGCGCATCGTCATCATAGGTCTTGCCGGTATAGGGGATCACCTCTTTCGAGAAATAAAGCGCGCGCCCACCGGTGCCAAAAACTGCTGTGGTGCCGCCAACCCGGCCCGCCGCGCGGTCCTGAAGAAATCCGTTAAGCGCGCGCCCCTCACAGCGCAGCACGGGGGTTGCCACTTCGGCCTCGGGGTCGGCGCGCAGACCGTTGACAAGGTCTTCGACAAACCAATGCGGCGTCAGGGGGGCATCGCCTTGCAGGTTCACGATAATGTCATACCCGCCGCCAAGGTTTTGCAGGGCCTCGGCACAGCGCTCGGTTCCGTTGCCACAGGTCTTGGAGGTCATCACCACTTCGGCGCCGAACCGTTCGGCCGCAGTCTTGATCTGGTCGTCATCCGTAGCAACGACGACCCGGTCCACGCCCGCCACCTGGCAGGCGGCCTCCCATGAGCGCTGAATCAGGGTTTTGGTCTCGCCGGTGGCGCCGGTCAGGGTCGCTAGGGGTTTCCCCGGATAGCGAGAGGACGCATAGCGCGCCGGGATGACGATCAGAACGCTCACATCAGGCTTCCTTCAATTCGACGGCCGGGGCATAGGCGATGAAAAACGGATTGGCATAGCCGTCTTTGCCATAAACCAGCGGCTGATGATCATCAAAGCGCACCACCCGCCCACCGGCACCGCGCAACACCGCATCACCGGCGGCGGTATCCCATTCCATCGTGCGTCCAACCCGCGGGTACAGATCGGCCTCGCCTGTCGCGACAAGGCAGAATTTCAACGAAGAGCCGGCGCTCTTCATGTCTTTGATGTTGTATTTGTTGATATAATCATCTGTGGCCTGATCCCTGTGGGACTTGGACGCCACCACCATCAGCGCTGCGTTGTCACTCTCCGCGACACGAATCGGCGTGACCTTTCCGGCCTCTGCGGCCGAAAACGGAGCCGCTTCTTCAACCGATGTCCCATCTGCCAACGTGTAGAACATGCGATCGCGGGCCGGCGCATAGACAACGCCACGTGTCGGCACGCCGTTTTCAACCAGCGCGATATTGACCGTAAAATCGCCACGGCGATTTATGAACTCCTTGGTACCGTCGAGCGGATCGACGATCAGGAACGTGTCTCCCTTGACCGCATGCGAGGCCGATTGCTCTTCGGTGACAAGCAATACATCCGGAAAAGCCGCACGAAGGCCCGCCGAGATCAAGGCGTCCGCGGCTTCATCCGCTGCGGTAACCGGACTGTCGTCCGACTTCACCTTCACGTCAAAATCATCGGAATTATAGATTTCCATAATCTTGTCCCCGGCCTCCAGGGCAAGACGCCGGATCACGGCAATCAGCTCATCATAATTCATTTTAAACTCCCCAGGGACCACATGTTGCCACAAAGATTTGCGCTTCTTATGATTGCTTGGCAATGGATCGGCAAGAATTCCATGCGATGTTTGGCATAGCACTGCTGAAATAGAGGTCATGTTTCAATACCGAACCGATAGATCTGCGCTCTCGCGCGCCATAACATTGGGTGAAGTTGTCTTTCACTCGGTTGTGCGGAGCGTGCGGTCGAAGCATAACAATGCCTTCGTGGCGCTCGGAATGAACATCGTGCAATCCGTGATGTTCGTCATGTTCTTCTATTTCATGTTCTCTGTTCTGGGGATGCGCGGCGGCGCCATTCGCGGCGATTTTCTGCTCTACATGATGTCCGGTGTGTTTCTCTTCATGACCCACACGAAGACGCTCGGCGCGGTGGTCGGTGCCGAAGGGGCCTCCAGCCCGATGATGCAACACGCGCCGATGAACACCACCATTGCGATTCTGTCGGCGGCGATCGGCGCGCTATATGTTCAGATACTGTCGATGTTGATCATATTGTTTGCCTATCACGTGGCCTTCACGCCCATTCATATCGAAGAGCCGTTTCCCGCCTTTGGCATGATACTCCTGTCCTGGGCCTCGGGTGCCGCGATTGGTCTGGTGCTCTATGTGCTGAAACCCTGGATGCCAGGTGCAATCGGTATCATTTCAACGGTCTATCAGCGGTCCAATATGCTGTTTTCCGGCAAGATGGTGCTTGCCAACTCCCTTCCGGGCTACATGCTGCCAATGTTCATCTGGAACCCGCTGTTTCACACCATTGATCAGGCCCGCGGCCATATTTTCATCAACTACAACCCCAGGGTCACATGGTGGGAATATACGGCCTGGCTCGCGTTGATCTTTCTGGTGCTCGGGCTGATGGGTGAATTCTACACCCGCCGCGCGGTATCGCTGAGCTGGAGCGCACGGCGCTAGGTCACCACCCGGAGCGTCAGGTTCACACGCCCGCCCTTTGGCAAGAGCCTGGAGGATCCGAACCGGATCCGGTCAACGCCGTGATAGGCCAGCCGGGCCGGACCTCCCATGACCACAACATCTCCGGAGTTGAGCCAGATCGATTCCGTTTTGTCCTTGCGGGATGTTCCGCCGATCCGCAGCAGGCCATCGTCTCCGAGGGACACCGACACCACCGGGTACGAAAAGTCGGCTTCGTCCTTGTCCTGATGCAACCCCATCCGCGCGCCTTCACCGTAGTAATTGAACAGGCAGCAGTCCGGATCCTTGTCGCCCCCAACCAGAGCGGTCCAGATGCGCAGCACCTCGGGCGGAATTTGCGGCCAGGCCTGTCCTGACGGGTGGCGGTCCGCATAGCGATAGCCCTTGGCGTCGCTGAACCATCCAAAACGGCCTGCAGATGTCATCCGAACCGACATCTGCCCTCCGCCGGGCACCTCCGGCGAAAACAGCGGGGCCGCTCGCAGAACCGGCCGGAGCGCGTGAATGAGGGTGCGTTGCACCTCGAGCGGCAGAAATCCCTTGTGAATTTCGAAACCGCGCAGCGTCAGTGGTGCCATTAGCCTAATCTTAACTCTGTTTGTCGCAAAAGCGCTCATATTTGCCTGTAACAGGGCAATCGTGCGGTTGCAGGGGTCATTTTCGCTCCCTATATACGCCGAGAAGCGGTTGGGTGGAGACCCTATCGCAACTGAATCGGGGCCGGAATGCCAAAACGGGT
>NZ_CAJXIP010000042.1 GCF_913054395.1 uncultured Roseovarius sp. | reverse complement strand
ACCTGCCTGAGACCGAGGCACGTGTTTCGGTCTTTGATCGCGGCTTTCTTATGGCCGACGGGGTTTACGAGGTAACCAGCGTGCTTGGCGGCAAGTTGATTGATTTTGGCGGCCACCTTGCCCGGCTTGAACGCTCGCTCAGCGAGCTGGACATGAAAAAGCCCGCCGCTTTTGACGACCTTCTGGACATTCACCGCGAACTGGTGCGCGTCAATGAGATCGAAGACGGTCTGATCTATCTTCAGGTCACCCGCGGCAGCGATGGCGACCGCGACTTTGTTTTTCCCGATCCCGAAACCACCGAACCGACGCTTGTGCTGTTCACGCAATCCAAGCCCGGCCTGGCCGATAGCCCTGTTGCGAAAACCGGGCTTCGGATCGTGTCGATCGAGGATATCCGCTGGGGTCGGCGCGACATCAAGACGGTACAGCTGCTTTATCCGTCGATGGGCAAGATGATGGCCAAGAAAGCCGGTTGCGATGATGCCTGGATGGTCGAGGACGGCTTTGTCACCGAAGGCACCAGCAACAACGCCTATATCGTCAAGGGCAACAAGATCATCACCCGCGCCCTGTCGAGTGACATCCTGCATGGCATCACCCGCGCCGCCGTTTTGCGCTTTGCCCGCGAGGCGCAGATGGAGGTCGAGGAACGCAACTTTACCATCGACGAGGCAAAGACAGCCGACGAGGCCTTTGTCACCTCGGCCAGCGCCTTTGTGATGCCGGTTGTCGAAATCGACGGCGCGTCGGTTGGCGATGGCACACCGGGGCGCAATGTCGCGCGCCTGCGCGAGATCTATCTTGAGGAAAGCCTGAAGGCGGCGGTCTAAGCTTTCTTCATATTTTCGCACAGAACGTGGGCGAAGAACGGGAATTGAGCGTTCAGCGCGCAATGTTGTAGGTTGGGGGCAGTTAACGAAAGGCCCCTGACCATGACACCCGTTCACCCCAAGACCAGTATTGGCCATGTCCACCTCAAGGTGGCGGACCTCGACCGCGCGATAGCCTTTTACCAGGGCGTTCTTGGCTTCCAGCTTCAGCAGAAATTCGGCACCCGCGCGGCATTCCTGTCGGCGGGTGGCTATCACCATCACCTTGGCCTCAACACATGGGAAAGCCTTGGCGGCACGCCCGCGCCCAGGGGGCATACCGGGTTATATCACACCGCGTTTCTTTACCCGGACCGCGCACAGCTTGGCGATGCCCTGCGCCGGGTTCTCAAGGCCGGTATCACGATCGAGGGCGCGGCCGATCATGGGGTCAGCGAGGCGATCTATGTCTCTGATCCGGACGGCAACGGTGTAGAGCTATACCGCGACCGCCCCGAGGCCGAATGGCCGCGCGATGCGCAAGGCAACCTTGCCATGGTCAACGATCCGATTGACCTTGAGGCGCTTTTGGCCGACGCCCCGCCAGAGCACTAGACGCCGGCGCACGCCCGGCCTAATCTGCGGCCAACCCAAAAGGAGAGATCGCAGATGGCCACCGGCACCAATATTCGAACCTATTATGACGGGCGCTGGCATGACGGCGATCTGGCGGTTATTCGCGCGGCGGATCATGGCGCCTGGCTTGGGACAACGGTGTTTGACGGGGCGCGGTTCGTTGATGGGCTTGCGCCCGACCTCGACAAGCATTGCGCTCGGGTCAATGCCTCGGCGCGGGCCCTGATGATCACGCCGACGGTTGACCCCGACCAGATGCAGGCGATTATCCACGAGGGGCTTGCGGCCTATCCGGCTTCGGCGGCGATCTATATCCGGCCGATGTATTGGGCGCTGGATGGTGGCGATCTTGGGATCGTCCCCAAAGAGGGCTCGACCGGGTTTGCCATCAGCCTTGAGGAAATACCGATGGTGCCGCAGGGGTTTTCCACCACGCTCTGCCGCACCCGGTTTCGCCGCCCCGTGCTTGAGGATGCGGTGGTCAATGCCAAGGCGGGTTGCCTTTATCCCAACAACGCGCGGATGCTGAAAGAGGCGCGGGATCGCGGCTTTGGCAATGCGCTTGTGGCCGACGCCCTTGGCAATGTCGCCGAAACTGCCACTGCCAATGTTTTTGCCGTCAAGGATGGCGAGGTGTTCACGCCGATCCCCAATGGCACGTTCCTGGCCGGGATCACACGGGCGCGCCACATCGAAAACCTGCGCGCGGCGGGGATCGCCCTGCATGAAACGGTCATGACATTCGACGATTTCCATGCCGCGGATGAGGTGTTCCTGTCCGGCAACCTGATGAAGGTCACGCCGGTTTCGACCTTTGAGGACACGCAATACAAGCCCGGACCGATGACCGAGAAGGTACGGCAGATGTATTGGGATTGGGCACAAACGACGCGATGAGGCGTGTGGGTTTCACCCACCCTACGGACAGCGGGATAGGTTTGCTATTCCCGCGACGCCGCTAAACCACCACATCCAGGGCCTCTTGCTCACCGACACCGAACACACGCTTGTAGCGGGCGATTTCGTCGGCGGGGCCCATTGCCTTGCGCGGGTTGTCGGATAGTTTGACGGTCGGGCGACCATTGGCCGAGACCGCCTTGCACACAAGAGAGAACGGCGCCAGCGCATCGTCGCTTGTCAGCCCGCGGAAATCGTTGGTCAAAAGGGTGCCCCAGCCAAAGGAACAGCGCACGCGGCCCGAAAACTGTTTGTGCAAAGTGATGATCTTGTCGACATCAAGCCCGTCGGAAAAGATCACCATCTTTTCGCGCGGGTCTTCGCCGCGCTCTTTCCACCAGCGGATCGCCGTTTCGGCGCCGGTCGCGGGATCGCCGCTATCAATGCGGATGCCTGTCCACCCGGCAAGCCAATCGGGGGCATCGCGCAAGAACCCTTCGGTGCCATAGGTGTCTGGCAGGATGATCCGCAGGTTGCCGTCATGCTCTTCGTGCCAGTCGCTCAACACGTCATAGGGCGCACGTTTCAACGCGGCGTCATCCTCGGCCAGTGCCGCGTAGACCATGGGCAATTCATGCGCATTGGTGCCGATCGCGGCAAGGTCGCGATTCTTGGCAATCAGGCAGTTCGAGGTACCGACAAAGGCATCGCCAAGCCCTTCGGTCATGGCCTGCACGCACCAGTCCTGCCAGAGAAAGGAATGGCGGCGGCGGGTGCCGAAATCGGCAATCCGAAGATCGGGGATATCGCGCAGCTTTTCGACCTTTTCCCAAAGCTTGGTCATCGCGCGGGCATAGAGCACCTGAAGTTCGAACTTTTTCATGGTGTTCAACACGGCACGCGAGCGCAGTTCCATCAAGACTGCAAGCGCCGGGATTTCCCAAAGCATCACCTCGGGCCAGGACCCCTCGAAGGTAAGCTCGTATTGCCCGTCACGCTTTTCAAGATGATAGGGCGGCAGGCGCAGGGTTTCGAACCAATCCATGAATTCCGGCGTGAACATCTGGCGTTTGCCGTAAAACGTATTGCCGCGCATCCAGGTGCTTTCGCCCCGCGACAGAGACAGCGAGCGGATATGATCAAGCTGTTCGCGAAGCTCGCCCTCATCAACCAATTCCGCGAGGCGGACAGACTTGGAGCGATTGATCAGAGAAAAGCTGACCTGGGTATCGGCCTTGTTGCGAAACACCGACTGGCACATCAGAAGCTTGTAAAAATCGGTGTCGATCAGGGATCGCACGATCGGGTCGATCTTCCATTTGTGATTGTGAACACGGGTGGCGATATCGACCATTGGCGCGGCTCCGGTAAAAACATTGCGACGGTTAAATCAAAGGGGGCCGGGGCGCGCAAGGCACGTGGTCGATTCAAGGCAAGTTAAGCCGGGTGCTGGCGGAAAATCCTGGCCGGTGCGAGAACCCGTCCAACCCGGCCACCACAGCACCTAATCCCATTATCAATTATACAGAGAAAAAGCTTCAGCATTATCAGTATCGCTTCAGGGGTTGTTTTGGGGGGTGGTCACGACTTGATAGGAGAGAAGAGAATTTTTCAAAGGCGGCAGAATGACAAAGCGAACCTATTATGCACCGACGGGCGGATTGCCGCCCCAAACTCAACTTTTGACCGACCGCGCGATGTTCACAGAAGCCTATGCCGTCATCCCCAAAGGCACGATGAGCGATATCGTCACCAGCCTTTTGCCCTTCTGGGAAGACGCACGGTTCTGGGTTCTGTCACGCCCGCTATCGGGATTCGCCGAGACGTTCTCGCAATATATCGCCGAGGTTCAGCCCGGCGGTGGAAGTGACCGCCCCGAAACCGAGGCCGGGGTCGAAGCGGTCCTGTTCGTGGTCGAGGGCACCATGACACTCACAATTGATGGCAGGGGCCACGAGATGGGCGAAGGCGGCTATGCCTATCTTCCGCCAAATGCGCAATGGACCCTGCGCAACAAGGGCACCGCACCAGTGCGTTTTCACTGGATTCGCAAGGCCTATGTCGCGGTCGAGGGCCTTGATACGCCCGACGCATTCGTCACCAATGAGGCCAAGGTAGAGCCGACAGCGATGCCCGGAACCGATGGCAAATGGGCGACCTCGCGCTTTGTCGATCCCAACGATCTTCGGCATGACATGCATGTCACCATCGTCACCTTTCAACCCGGCGCGGTCATTCCCTTTGCCGAAACCCACGTCATGGAACACGGGCTATACGTGCTTGAGGGCAAGGCGGTGTATCGCCTTAACCAGGATTGGGTCGAGGTCGAGGCAGGCGATTACATGTGGCTGCGCGCCTTTTGCCCACAGGCCTGTTACGCCGGCGGGCCGGGGCCGTTCCGCTATCTGCTTTATAAGGATGTGAACCGGCATATGCCGCTTGGGCTGAATCGGGCCTGATCGGGCAGGAACAGAGCGTGAAGCTCGGTTGTGCAGAGGGCCTTTTGCAGAAGTTCTAAGTAGCGCTGCCCCCTGATCCTAGTCCACGGTTTCGATCATAAACGGATCATCGAACCAGTGTTCTTCAAGATTGGGGCCCTCGCCGATCCGATCGACCACGATATATTTGCCCGGCGCGCCGATCGGGGCCAAAACCCCGTGCCAGACACCACGATGCAGATTGATGGATTGCCCCGGCGCGGTAACGAAGGCCTTGAGGTTCGCCGGCGCGCCGCCCTCGTCATCGGCCACAATAACCAGAAACGGCACGCCATTCAGCGGCACGAAGGCCTGACTTCCGTCGGGGTGACGCTCGACCATGTCCACAAGATACGGCAGGTGTCGCGCCTTGGCGTCAAACAGGCTTATCCCGGCGCGCCCATCCGAGAAATCAAGCGCGGCAAGATCATGATGGCGGCCGCACATGCCCTGATTGATCATTTTGGTCGGCGCATCCCGCGCCTCGATGACGTCGCCGTAGGGTGCAAAGGCCTCGGGAGTCAGCGGCGTTATACTCAGCGGGCGGGTCATTCCGGCACCATATCCTTGAGCCGCCATTCGCCGATCCGCTCGACCTGTTTGCAGGCCTCGGAAAACTCGGTCTCGCTATCGTAGTTGATCCGGCGCTCAAACGCCTGCCGGATTGACGCCTTGGTGTTGTCGCGCACCGCGATGATAAAGGGAAACCCGTGCTTGGCCATGTAATCGGCGTTCAGGGACTGAAACATCGCGCGCTCGGCATCGGTCAGCAGATCAAGCCCGGCGCCCGCCTGCTCGGATGTGCTTTGTGCCGTCAGTTTTCCGGCGGAGGCCAGTTTACCCGCCAGATCGGGGTGCGCCGTCAAAACTCCAAGCCGTTCGTCATGCGACGCGGATCGAAACACCCGGCAAAGCGCATGATGCAGGCCTCTGGCAGAATCATGCGCCGGCCCAAGGTCAAGATCAAAGGCGCGCTCGGCGATCCAGGGCGAATGTTCAAACACCCCGCCATACGCCGCGACAAACGCCTCTTTGCTCATCTCCGAGGGGCGAAGGAAATCCGCTTTCGGATGATGATCATGCCAATGACGGGCAATCTCGATCCGGCGCGCAAACCACACATCGGCGTGCGATTGGGCGTATTCCATAAAGCGGCGCAGCGCCATGATCCGGCCCGGTCGCCCGATCAGGCGACAATGCAGGCCGATTGACATCATCTTGGCCTGCCCCGCCTCGCCCTCGGCGTAAAGCGCGTCAAAGCTGTCCTTGAGATAGGCAAAAAACTGATCGCCAGAGTTGAACCCCTGCGGCGTGGCAAAGCGCATGTCGTTGCAATCAAGCGTATAGGGCACGATCAGCTGATCCTTGCCGCCTGATGTGATCCAGTAAGGCAGGTCATCGGCATAGGCATCTGAAACATAGTCAAACCCGCCCTCATCCGCGATCAGATCGACGGTATTGGCCGAACACCGCCCGGTATACCAGCCGCGCGGACGTTCGCCCGTCACCTCGGTATGCAGGCGGATCGCCTCTTGCATGTCGGTCTTTTCGGCCTCGGGCGCGTGATCCTTGTATTCGATCCATTTCAAGCCGTGACTTGCGATTTCCCAATCGGCATCCTGCATCGCGCAAACCTGTTCGGGGCTGCGTGCCAGGGCCGTGGCCACGCCATAAACCGTTGCCGGGATGTTCATTTCCGTAAACAGGCGATGCAATCGCCAGAACCCGGCGCGCGCGCCGTATTCATAAATCGATTCCATGTTCCAATGCCGCTGACCCGGCCAGGCGGCGGCGCCGACGATCTCTGACAGGAAGGCCTCGGATGCGGCATCACCGTGCAGGATGTTGTTCTCGCCGCCCTCTTCGTAATTGATTACGAACTGCACCGCGATTTTCGCGCCATTGGGCCATTTCGGATCGGGCGACTTCGCACCATAGCCGCGCATGTCACGGGGATAACGTGTCATCAATACTGTCTCCAGGTTTCGATTATGTTCTAAGTTGAACGAATAGAGATTACCTTCTAAAAATTTTTGAAGGAGTTGTTTGCAAGACTAATCTGTCAAAAACCCCCAAACAGCGCCAGTTATCAAACGGCAGCAAGCAACAAAGGAGTGATCATGACCGGCTATCTGACCACGCATGTTCTGGACACGGCGCGCGGTTGCCCCGCCAAAGGCCTGAAGGTCGAGTTGTTCCGCATCACCGGCGAGACCCGCGAATTGCTTGATACGCTGATCACCAATGACGACGGGCGTACCGACCGACATATCTTGCCAGCCGAACGATTTGAAACCGGCGTTTACGAACTTGTGTTTCACGTCGGTGGCTATCTTGACGCAACCGGCACCCCGCCCGAAGACCCGCGTTTTCTTGATATCATACCGCTGCGCTTTGGCATGTCGAAGCAGGACCATTATCACGTGCCGCTCCTGCTATCACCCTTCGGATATTCAACCTATCGCGGCAGCTGACTCAGGCGACCTGCGGCATTGACGCCTGAATGTGGTTGACCATGAAATCTATGAATAGCCGCGTCTTGGGATCCTGACGGCGGCGATGGGTGTAGAGGCATGCCATCTGAATCGGAATCGGTGGCTCGTTTTCGAGAACCGGAACAAGCCGCCCGTCGCGCAGGTATTCGGTAACCTCGAACAATGGTTTGAGGATGATCCCGTGCCCGTCCAGCGCCCAGTTGGTCAGAACATCGCCGTCATCGGTTTCAAACGGGCCCGACACCGCAAAGCGCTTGACCCCGTCAGCGGTCTGAAGCGGCCATTGAAATTCCGGCGCGCCGGGAAAACGCAGGTTCAGGCAGTCATGCTTGTCCCCCCGCAGGCTCGCGCTGTCGAGGGGCATACCCTTACGCGCGATATAATCAGGCGAGGCGCACAGGATCCGCGGGCAATCCGAAATCTTGCGGATACGCAACGTCGAATCCTCGGGGACACCAAGGAAAAACGCCGCATCAAGCCCTTCCGCTGCCAGGTCGAGTTTGCGATCTGAAAGACGCATCCGGATGGTGATAAGCGGATAGGCCTCTTTGAACGCGGGCACGGCCGGCGCGATCAGGCGTTTGCCCATGCCAAGCGGCGCCGCCACGTAAAGCGTGCCGCGCGGCGAGTTTGTGACATTGTTTATTTCGGCCTCGGCGTCTTCCACCGCCTCGAGAATCTTGCAGGCGCCACGATAGAACAGAACGCCCTGTTCGGTCGGATGCAGCATCCGGGTTGTGCGCTGAAACAGCCGTATGTTCAGGTGCTCTTCGAGGTGGGCAATGCGCGCCGATGCAACCGCCGCCGAAATCCTCTGATCCCGCGCCGCCGCCGACATGTTGCCAAGCTCGAAAACGCGCACGAACGTGCGGATATTGTTCAGATAGGCCATGCCGAAAAGATTATAAGCTTTCTATTGAAGCTGCTAGGATTTTTTCTGCATTACAGGTCAATGATGCGGTGCAGTAAGGTCGCCCAAAAGGGACCTGAGGAGAATGTTATGCAGGATTTGGCTATCATCTGGGATTGGCTTGGCTTTGCCGTGCGATGGGTGCATGTCATCACCGCGATCGCCTGGATCGGGTCGTCATTCTATTTCGTGGCGCTTGATCTTGGCCTGCGCAAGGCACCGCATTTGCCGCCCGGCGCGCATGGCGAGGAATGGCAGGTCCATGGTGGCGGCTTCTATCATATCCGGAAATACCTGGTCGCCCCGGAAAACATGCCCGAGCACCTGACCTGGTTCAAATGGGAAAGCTATGCCACCTGGCTTTCGGGTGCGGCGCTTTTGATGATCGTCTATTGGGCCGGAGCAGAGCTTTACATGATCGACCCCGCCAAGGCCGATCTCGCGATCTGGCAGGGGATCCTGGTTTCGGCGGCCTCGCTTACGGTTGGATGGCTGGTTTATGATTTCCTGTGCAAATCCGGGCTTGGGGAAAAGCCGACAGTCCTGATGCTTCTGTTGTTCGTGATGCTGGTGGGCATGGCCTATGGCTATGATCAGGTGTTTACCGGGCGCGCCGCACTGTTGCATCTTGGCGCCTTCACCGCCACGATCATGACCGCCAACGTCTTTTTCGTCATCATGCCCAATCAGCGTATCGTGGTGAAGGACCTGCAAGAAGGACGCGCACCAGACCCTAAATATGGCAAAATCGCCAAGCTCCGCTCGACCCACAACAACTATCTGACCTTGCCGGTGGTGTTCCTGATGCTCAGCAATCACTATCCGCTGACCTTTGCGACCGAGTATAACTGGCTGATCGCGGCGCTGGTGTTTCTGATGGGGGTAAGCATCCGGCACTATTTCAACACCCGCCATGCGGGCACCGGAAACCCGACCTGGACATGGGCCGTGACCGCCCTGCTGTTCATCGCGATCATGTGGCTGAGCACGGCGCCCCTGCGCAACGACACCTATGAAGAATCAGAGGCCCGGCCCCTAACCGCAACCCAACAGGTATTCGCCTCTGCCGAGGGCTTTGACGAGGTCACAAGCATCGTGCCCGGCCGTTGCGCCATGTGCCACGCGCGCGAACCGTTTTATGACGGTATCCGGCGCGCGCCCAGGAATGTCCTGCTTGAAACCCCCAATGACATCGCCCGTGCCGCCCGTCAGATTTACCTTCAGGCGGGCGTATCGGTTGCCATGCCCCCGGCGAATGTGTCCTTTATCGAAGAGGCCGAGCGCAAGGCAATCATCCGCTGGTACAGGAACGCTGCCCGCGACCTGCCGTCTCTTCTCGACGTCAATTAGGTTGAGCCAGCGCCGCCACAAGCCGCGCCCAGTCATGCGACCAGCTATCGTCGGGGCGATCCGACAGGCGGATCATCCAAAGCTCCATCTGTTGGCTTGGCAGGCTCTGGTCAAGACGGGACAGGCAGCCGGATTCAAGGTCTTCCAGCACCATGCCCTCGGGCAGCCATGCCACCCCGATCCCGCGACAGGCATATTCGCGCGCCGCCAGCGTAAGCGCGGTTTCCGCCCGCCGCCGCAACACCCGATGCGCCGGAATCCCCGGCATGATCGCCCGCGCCATCACCTGGCCAAGAAACACATCCGGCGGATAGCCGATGAACGGCAAATCATCGCCCTGTGCCAGGCGCGGCACCGCAACCGGGATAAGCCGTTCGCGCCCAAGCAATACCCGCTCGAACGCCCGGTTCAGTGTCAGGGGCGCAATCTCCGGCGCGCCGTAAACCACCGCCAGATCGACTTCGCCGGACAATAGCCGCAACAGGCATTCATCCCGGTTGTCCGAGCGCACCCGCACCGGGCGCCCACCCTGAGCGGTCAGAATGCTGACAATTGCGGGGGAATGGGTGGTGGTGATCGCATGCTGACAGGCCAGGGTCAGACCCCGCGCGCCGCTGGTCTGGGCCAGGGTTTCGCGCAGGTGGCGCAACTGCGTGGCCAGGGCGCGCATTTCCCCGGCCCGCGCCTCGATCTCGGGCAAAAGGACGACCGGCTTGCGACGACTGTCAAATAGAGGAACGCCAAGAGCCTCTTCGATGGCGCGCAAACGGCGGGTAAAGGCCGATTGGCTGACGTGGCGCAATTGTGCGGCTCCTGCCAGTGATCCCGCTTCGGCCACCGCGAGGATATCGTCAAGCCATTCAAGCCGCATGTCGGGTTATACCTTGCATTTATTGCATATTAATCGGCGGCAATAGCATTAGACCGCCCGTTTGTCGCGCCTTATCCTGCTTTCAACGCATTTTACAGGAGACCTCAGATGCACCTTGCACGCTATCCCCGTCGCTTCATGGCCCACCTGCCCACCCCGCTTGAGCGGTTGGACCGTCTGACCGCCGAGTTGGGCGGGCCGGAAATCTGGATCAAGCGTGACGATTGCACCGGCCTGTCGACCGGCGGCAACAAGACCCGCAAGCTTGAATTCCTGATGGCCGAAGCCGAGCTTCAGGGCGCCGACCTTGTGATGACTCAAGGCGCGACCCAATCCAACCACGCCCGCCAGACAGCAGCCTTCGCGGCCAAGCTTGGCATGGGCTGTCACCTGCTTCTGGAAGACAGGACTGGCTCTGACAATGCCAATTACAACAATAACGGCAACGTCCTGCTTGACCACATGCATGGCGCCACCACAGAAAGGCGCGGTCCGGGTCTGTACATGAACGCCGAAATGGAAGCGGTCGCCGACAAGTTCCGCGCCGAGGGGCGCAACGTCTATACCATCCCCGGTGGTGGCTCAAACCCGACCGGCGCATTGGGCTATGTCAACTGTGCCTTTGAAATGCTGGCCCAGTTCAATGATCGCGCCCTCAAGGTCGATCACATCGTTCATGCCACCGGAAGCGCAGGCACCCAGGCGGGCCTTATCACCGGTCTCAAGGCGATGAATGCCAATATCCCGCTTTTGGGCATCGGCGTGCGCGCACCCAGGGCCAAGCAGGAAGAGAACGTCTATAACCTTGCCCTTGCCACTGCGGAAAAGCTTGGCTGCCCCGGCGTCGTGAACCGCGAAGATGTTGTCGCCAATACCGATTACGTCGGCGAAGGCTATGGCATCCCGACCGAGGGCGGCATCGAGGCGATCAAGATGTTCGCCGAGCTTGAGGCGATCCTGCTTGATCCGGTCTATTCGGCCAAGGGCGCGGCCGGCTTTATCGACCTGATCCGCAAGGGCCATTTCAAAAAGGGCGAGCGGGTCGTGTTCCTGCATACCGGGGGCTCTGTTGCACTGTTTGGCTATGCCTCCGCGTTCGATTTCTCGGCCCGCTGGACAGCCTGAAACCGGCATTGCCGCGACCACATGACCACATGATTATGAAACCCCGCAGCGATGCGGGGTTTTCCATATCGGACATATCCGGTAAAGCCTGTGCTGACCCAAGATTTACAGGCGGATGAACGCACATGAAATTCACCATGTCATGGCTGAAAGATCACCTAGACACCACGGCCACGGTTGAGGAAATCACCGAGGCGCTGACCGACCTTGGCCTGGAGGTAGAGGGCGTTTCAGACCCCGCCAGCCGGTTGTCCGAATTTACCATCGGCAAGGTCGTCAAGGCCGAGCCGCATCCCGATGCGGACAGGCTTCGGATTTGCCAGGTCGAAACCGATAGCGGCCAGACCCAGATCATCTGTGGCGCGCCCAATGCCCGCGAGGGGATTACCGTGGTGATCGCCAAGCCCGGCGTCTACGTGCCCGGCATTGATACGACCATCGGCGTCGGCAAAATCCGTGGCATCGAGAGCTATGGCATGATGTGTTCCGAGCGCGAGATGGAGCTGAGCGAAGAGCACGACGGCATCATCGAATTGCCCTCGGGCGAGGTTGGCGAGCGGTTCACCGATTGGCTGGCGGTCAATGACCCGGCCAAGGTTGACCCCGTGATCGAAATCGCGATCACCCCCAACCGCCCGGATGCTCTGGGCGTGCGCGGCATCGCCCTTGATCTTGCGGCGCGCGGGCTTGGCACGATGAAACCCGCCGGTCAGGCCCATATCGAGGGTCAGTTCACCTGCCCCATCACCGTAACGATTGACGACGACGCCGCCGCCAATGGCTGTGAGGTGTTTGCAGGCCGCCTTATCCGTGGCGTGGTCAACGGCCCCTCGCCGGAATGGCTTCAGGATCGGTTGCGCGCGATTGGTCTGCGGCCGATCTCGAGGCTGGTCGATATCACCAACTTTTTCACCTATGACCGCAATCGGCCCCTGCATGTCTTCGATGCCGATAAAGTCACTGGCGACCTGCGCGTTCACCGTACCAAAGGCGGCGAAACCCTGATCGGGCTGGATGAAAAAGAGTACACCTTTGGCCCCGGCCAGGTGGTGATTTCAGATGACCAGGGCGTTGAATCAATCGGCGGGATCATGGGTGGTCTTGCCACCGGATGCACCGAGATGACCACCGATGTTTTCCTTGAGGCCGCTGTCTGGGATCATATCCAGATCGCAGGCACAGGGCGCGCCCTCAAGATCAACTCTGATGCGCGCTATCGCAACGAACGCGGGATCGACCCGGCGTTCAACATGGAGGCGCTTGATCTGGCCACCCAGATGATCATCGACCTCTGCGGCGGCACCCCTTCGAACCGCGTCACCGCCGGGCAGGTGCCCGATGTGTCACGCGCCTATCGGCTTGATCCGGCGCGCGTGCAGTCGCTTGTCGGCATGGACATCCCCGAATCCGAGCAACGCCAGACCCTGACCAGCCTTGGCTTCAAACTTGAAGGCAACATGGCCCATGTCCCAAGCTGGCGTCCCGATATCCTTGGCGAGGCGGATCTTGTGGAAGAGGTGGCGCGCATTGCGTCCCTGACCAAACTTGAGGGCCGCCCGATGGCCCGGATGCATTCGGGTGTGCCCAAGCCGATCCTGTCGCCGCTACAGAAGCGCGAACAAATTGCGCGGCGCATGGGCGCGGCCCTTGGGTACAACGAATGTGTCACCTATAGCTTTATCGACCACGCCAGCGCGACGCTGTTTGGCGGTGGCGACGATGACACGATGCTGGCCAATCCGATCAGCTCGGAAATGAGCCATATGCGCCCCGACCTTCTTCCCGGCCTGCTTCAGGCCGCGGCCCGCAATCAGGCGCGCGGGATCATGGATCTTGCCCTGTTCGAGGTCGGTCACGCCTTTCAGGGTGGCGAACCCGGTGAACAGCATTTGCAGATGGCGGGCCTTTTGGTCGGTCGCACTGGTCCCAAGGATGTTCAGGGCGGCGCGCGCGCTGTCGACATCTTTGATGCCAAGGCCGACGCCGAGGCCGTCCTGGCCGCGATCGGCGCCCCGGCCAAGGTACAGGTGCTGCGCGACGGGCCGACATGGTTCCACCCCGGTCGTCATGGCCGTATCTGCCTTGGACCCAAGAAAATGCTGGCCGTCTTTGGCGAACTCCACCCGCGCATCCTTCAGGAAATGGATGTCAAAGGGCCCGCTGTGGCCTTTACGATCTACCCCGCAGAAATCCCGCTTCCGCGTAAGACTGCGGCCACGCGCGGCGCGCTTGAAATCAGCGATCTTCAGGCGGTCGAACGCGATTTTGCCTTTGTGGTCGACGCCGATGTCGAGGCGCAGACCCTGATCAATGCCGCTGCCGGGGCCGACAAGGTGCTGATTGAAGGTGTCCGCATCTTTGATGAATTCATCGGCGGCAATCTTGGCGAGGGCAAGAAATCGCTCGCCATGACCGTGCGCCTGCAACCAAAGGACAGCACGCTGAAAGAGACCGATATCGAGACTGTTTCGGCCAAGATCATCGAAAAGGTCACCAAGGCAACCGGCGGGACGCTGCGCGGCTGATCGAGCACAAGGAGAAATGTCATGCTGAACGTTTACCTGTCAGGCGAAATTCACACCGACTGGCGCGAACAGATCACCAAGGGGGCGCAGGGCCTGAACGTGACATTCAACAGCCCGGTCACAGACCACGCCGCCAGCGATGATTGCGGCGTGGCGATCCTTGGGGCTGAGGATAACAAATACTGGCACGACCACAAAGGCGCGATGGTCAACGCGATCCGCACCCGCAAGGGGATCGCCGACGCTGATATCGTCGTCGTGCGGTTTGGCGATAAGTACAAGCAGTGGAACGCGGCCTTTGACGCGGGCTATGCCGCCGCGCTTGGCAAATCGCTGATCATCCTGCAACAGCCCGATCACGATCACGCCCTCAAAGAGGTCGACGCCGCCGCCCTGGCCGTGGCCCGTGACCCCGCGCAAGTGGTAGAAATCCTGCGCTATGTGCTGGACGGAAGCCTTCCGGCCTAATCGCTCTCTGGGCCGCGCGCCTTAATGCGCCTCGGCCCAGTTCGCCCCCTGCCCCGCATCCACGACCAACGGCACGTCAAGATGCACGGCGGGGTGCGCCGCGCCCTCCATCACGTCACGCGCGATGGTGATCAGGCGATCAACCGCATCTTCGGCCACCTCAAAGATCAATTCGTCATGAACCTGCAACAGCATCTTGCAGGGGATATCGGCAATCGCATCCGGCATCCGGATCATCGCGCGCCTGATGACATCCGCCGCACTTCCCTGAATCGGCGCATTGATCGCCGCGCGCTTGGCAAATCCGGCGCGCGGCCCCTTGGCGGCAATCTCGGGCGTGTGGATTTTGCGGCCGAACAGGGTCTGAACATAACCATGCTCTTTGGCAAAGGCGACGGTTTCGTCCATATAGGTCTTGATACCGGGAAAGCGTTCAAAATACCGGTCAATGAATCCCTGCGCCTCTGACCTTGGGATACGCAGGTTGCGCGCAAGACCAAAGCCCGAAATGCCATAAATCACACCAAAGTTGATCGCCTTTGCCTGACGGCGGATCTCTGGCGTCATCTCGTCCATCGGCACGTTGAACATCTCTGAGGCGGTCATCGCATGAATGTCCTGCCCCTCGCGAAACGCCGCTTTCAACGCATCAATACCCGCGACATGCGCCAGAATCCGAAGCTCGATCTGGCTGTAATCGAGACTGACAAGGCGATTTCCCGGCTCTGCGACAAAGGCCTCGCGAATACGCCGCCCCTCTTCGGAGCGCACCGGAATGTTTTGCAGATTCGGATCGGTCGACGACAGGCGCCCGGTGTTGGCCCCGGTCTGCACATAGGATGTATGAACCCGTCCCGTATCAGGGTCGATGTGATCCTGAAGTGCGTCGGTATAGGTCGATTTCAACTTGGAAAGCTGGCGCCAATCAAGCACCCGTGCAGGCAGCTCGTGTTCGGTCGCGAGGTCTTCCAGAACATCGGCCCCGGTCGCATAGGCCCCGGTTTTGCCGGTCTTGCCACCCTCAAGCCCCATTTCGTCAAACAGGATTTCACCCAGCTGTTTGGGCGATCCAACGTTAAAGCTTCGTCCCGCCAACTCGTGAATTTCAGACTCTAACCCGGCCATTTTCTGGGCAAAGGCATTCGACATCCGGCTAAGGGTTTCGCGGTCGACCTTGATGCCATAGCGCTCCATTCGCGCCAGGACCGGCACCAGCGGGCGTTCAAGAACCTCGTACACCGTCGTCACCCGATCGCGATGCAATTGCGGCTTGAACAGATGCCAAAGGCGCAGTGTGATATCGGCATCCTCGGCGGCATATTTCACCGCCTCGTCGACCGGCACGCGGTCAAAGGTGATCGCCGACTTTCCCGTTCCCAACAGCGATTTGATCGGAATCGGCTTATGCGCCAGATAGCGATCGCTCAGCGTATCCATCCCGTGCCCGTGCTGCCCGGCATAAAGTGCATAGGACATAAGCATGGTGTCATCAATCGGCGCCACATGAACATCGAGCGCGGCAAATATCTTGGCGTCATATTTCATGTTCTGCCCGATCTTGAGGATCGCATCGTCCTCAAGCACAGGCTTGAGTGCGCCAAGCACCTCTGCGACACTCAGCTGTCCCTCGGCAAGCTTGTCTGACCCAAACAGATCATCCGCCGCCCCATCCTTGTGAATAAGCGGGATGTAACAGGCCTCACCGGGATCGACGCAAAGCGATATCCCGACAAGATCGGCCTGCATCTCGTTAAGCGAGGTCGTCTCGGTATCCACCGCCACATAACCGCGCGCCCGAATACGCTCGACCCAGACCTCAAGCGCGGCCATGTCGCCAACGCATTCGTATTTTTCAGGGTCTATTGCAGGCCATTCCGGCGCATCTTGCGCCTCACCGCCCGATTGTCCCGCCTGCGGCGAGGGTTCCGGAATTACCGGTGCCTCGGTCCCCAGGGCGTCGGCAATCCGTTTTGACAGGGTGCGGAATTCCATCTTGGCCAGAAAGTCGAGCAAGGTGTCAGGGTCCGGGTCACGTACCTCAAGATCATCAAGCGTAAAGCCAAGAGGCGTATTGCAATCAAGCTGAACCAGCCGCTTTGACATCTCGATCTGCGCACGCTTTTCAATCAGCGTTTCGCGGCGCTTGGGCTGTTTGATCTCTTCCGCACGATCCAAAAGCTCTTCGAGCGAGCCGAATTCATTGATCAAAAGCGCCGCGATCTTCACCCCGATCCCCGGCGCCCCCGGCACGTTATCGACACTATCCCCCGCCAGGGCCTGTACATCGACCACGCGATCCGGGTCCACGCCGAACTTTTCGCGCACCCCATCGACATCGATACGCCGGTTCTTCATCGCATCCAGCATCTCGACCCCGCCACCGACAAGCTGCATGAGGTCCTTGTCGCTGCTGATGATCGTTACCCGGCCACCAAGATCGCGCGCCTGACAGGTCAGTGTGGCAATGATATCGTCGGCCTCATAGCCCTCGATCTCTTCACAGGCGATATTGAAGGCACGCGTCGCCTCACGCGTCAGCGGAATTTGCGGACGCAGCTCTTCTGGCATCGCCTCTCGGTTTGCCTTGTATTCGGGATACATATCATTGCGAAAGGTATGGCTGCCCTTGTCAAAGATCACCGCCACATGGGTCGGCGCATCATGACCGTTGTTGCCCTCGACGTAGCGCTGCAACATGTTGCAAAACCCGGCAACCGCCCCAATCGGAAGCCCGTCTGATTTGCGCGTCAGCGGCGGCAGCGCATGATAGGCGCGAAAGATAAACGCCGATCCGTCAATCAGATGCAGATGACAGCCTTTTCCGAATGACATGGCTAGCCCCTTTCGCCCAGAAGGCTTTCATCTTTCCAAAAATACTCAAACTCCGGGGCTTGCCCCGAATGCGGCCCTGATCGGTCTAGACCTTGCCTTCAAAGTCGCTGTGCACAAGCTTTGCATCGCAATAAGGGCATTCCACATATCCCTTGTCATGCGGAATCTGAAGCCAGACGCGCGGATGGCCCATGGCCCCGTCGCCGCCATCACAGGCCACGCGATAGGCGTCAACGATTCTGGTTTCTGGGGCCTGTGTTACCATCGGGGCGTTTCCTTTTGCGTGTCTATGAATTAGGTCCAAATATGATTGATCCGCCAGCGAGGGGCAAGAGCGCCATGACAGCAAACGCCATTGAAATCCGAGGACTGACAAAAACCTATGGTGGCGGACGCAACAGCCCTGAAAAACAGGCGCTGAAGGGTATTGATCTTGATATTCCGCAGGGCTCTGTCTTTGGGCTTTTGGGGCCCAATGGCGCCGGTAAATCCACCCTGATCAATATTCTGGCCGGGCTGGTGCTGAAAACCAGCGGTCAGGTTACGATCTGGGGCTTTGATCAGGACGTGAACCCGCGCCAGTCCCGCGCCTCGATCGGGGTCATGCCGCAGGAACTCAACCTTGATCCCTTCTTTACGCCCCGCGGCGCGCTTGAAGTACAGGCAGGGCTCTACGGCGTGCCCCGCAAGCAACGCAAAAGCGACGAGATCCTGCGCCTTGTCGGGCTGGAGGACAAGGCCGATGCCTATGCCCGCACCCTCTCGGGGGGCATGCGGCGGCGGCTTCTTCTGGGCAAGGCACTGGTGCATACCCCGCATGTTCTGGTGTTGGATGAACCCACCGCAGGCGTCGATATCGAATTGCGCCAGATGCTCTGGGAAAACATCCGTCGCCTCAATCAACAGGGCATGACGATCATCCTGACCACGCATTATCTCGAAGAGGCAGAAGAGATGTGTGACGAAATCGCCATCATCAACCTCGGAGAATTGGTGGCCCGCGACAGCACCGCCAATCTTTTGGAACGGCTTGATGCCAAGACCATGATCATCCACCCCGACAACCCGGTCACCGCCCTGCCCGAAGGTGACGGCGTTGACGTATCATTGCGCGCGGATGGGGCCCTTGTGATCACCTATCATTCGTCTGCCACCCCGGCCGAGGCGGTTCTGGCCGCTGTGCGCACGGCGGGCATTTCCATTCGCGACGTAAAGACCGAACAGGCCGATCTTCAGGATGTATTCCTTGACCTGACCCGAAGCCGCTAGGCCGGGGCCAACGGCAAGCGTCACTCGCCCCAGCCATCCGACTGCATTTCACGCAACCGGCTGGCGGTACGTTCAAATTCGAACGATCCTTCGCCCTCCAGGTAAAGATATTCCGGCTCTGCCGTTGCAGAACAGACAAGACGCACCCGCGCCTCGTAAAGCGCGTCAATCAGGGTGACAAAGCGTTTGGCCTCGTTGAAATTGCTGCGCCCAAGCTGCGGGATGTCCTCAAGGATAAGCACCCGCGCCGCCTCTGCCAGGGCGAGGTAATCCGCCGGGCCAAGCGGTTTGCCGCAAAGATCATAAAATGAGGCCCGCGCCACACCGTTGTGAAAGGCCGGGATTTCAACCTCGCGCTTGTTGACGATGATCTTGTGCGGCCCGCCCGCACCGCCGGTCAAATCCTGCCAGATGCTTTCAACCTGTGCGCGCGACCCGGCATTGATCGGGGTAAAATAACTCGGGCTTCCGGCAAGGCGATCCTGCCGGTAATCCGTCGGGCTTGCCATTTCATGCACGACCATCCGCTCTTTGACGATCTCGATAAAGGGCAGGAAAAGCTGACGGTTCAGCCCGTTCTTATAAAGATCGTCGGGAAGGCGGTTGCTGGTGGTGACCACCACGACACCCGCGGCAAAAAGGGCCTCGAACAGGCGCCCGACGATCATCGCGTCGGTGATATCGGTGATCTGCATCTCGTCAAACGCCAAAAGCCGGACCGATTCGACGACCTCTTTCGCTACCGGGGCAAGGGCGTCGGATTCGTTGCGGGCACGGGCCGCGTGCAACCCGGCATGGATTTCCTGCATGAAGGCGTGAAAATGCACCCGGCGCTTGGGCACATCGACCGTATCCACGAACAAATCCATCAGCATGGATTTGCCGCGCCCGACCCCGCCCCAGAGATAAAGCCCCTTCGGCGGCTCTGGCGCGCGGCGAAACCAGCCTTTGCGCGGCTGCTCTGCAAGGGCCTTACGAATCCGCTCGAATTCGGGCAAAGACGCCTCTTGCGCGGCATCACGGGTAAGTTCGCCCTCGGCGACAAGCCGGGCGTACAGATCGGGTAGCGTTTCCATGCCTCCGGGATATAGCGGTAAAAGCGCCGGGAAAAGCGCCAATAGCCCGCAATCTTCAGGCTTTTTTCGCCATCCGGTTCATCACGCCAACCAATTCGGCGCTTATCCCCGGCTCTGACAGGGCATGACCGGCCACCGGGATCATCCGCAGATCAGCGTTTTTCCAGACCCGCGCCAGTTCATAGGCGGTGCCGGGCGGGCAGATCATATCATAGCGGCCCTGCACGATAGTGCCGGGAATATGGGCGATCTTATCCATCTGGTCGAGGATTTGACCGTCATACTCCAGAAACCCGCGGTGGGAGAAATAGTGGTTCTCAAGCCGCGCAAAGGCGCGCGCGTAATCCGCCGGGCTATCGCCGCCTACGCCGGTGGAATGCACCGTGGCAAGCGCATTTTCCCAGGCTGACCACGCCTTGGCATAACGGACCTCTTCATTCAAAAGCCCCGAAAACAGCCGCCGGTGATAGGCCCCGATCATATCGCCCTGTTCGGCCTTGGGGATCAGCGATTGGAACTGATCCCAGGTTTCCGGCCAGAATGCCCCTGCCCCGCCGCCATAGAACCAGGTCAACTCGGCCTCGGTCATGGTAAACACGCCGCGCAACACAAGATGCGCCACAGGGTTCGGGTGGGCCTGCGCGTAAATCAACGCCAGCGTCGCGCCCCAGCTTCCACCGAAGACGATCCAGCGCTCGATCTCAAGCGCGCGGCGGATGTATTCGATATCAGCGACCAGATGCCAGGTGGTGTTGTCCTCGACGCAGGCATGTGGCTTTGATCGCCCACAGCCGCGTTGATCAAACAGGATGATCCGGTACACGGCCGGGTCGAAATAGCGCCGCATCGCCGGGCTGCTCCCGCCGCCCGGACCGCCATGCAACACCACAACCGGCACCCCGTCACGGCGTCCGGATTGTTCGACATAAATGCTATGCCCGTCGCCCACATCCATCATTTGCCGGTCAAATGGTTCGATCGGCGGATATAGATATTGAACTGCGCTCTTTTGGCCTGAGAATTTGTCCATGAATGTCCTATATAACGAGCAGGTCCAAAAGAGCATATGGAGAGCAGAATGCAAGCCGCTCAGAGCACGATTGATCCCGGTGAAGTCGCCAAGTTCGAGGCAATGGCCGCCGAATGGTGGGATCCGAACGGAAAGTTCAAGCCTCTTCATATGCTGAACCCCTGCCGACTCGATTATATCACTTCGCAGATCGCCGCAGAATATGACCGCGATCTTGGTCAGGATGCGCCCTTCAAGGGGCTGCGCATACTCGATATCGGCTGTGGCGGCGGCCTGCTGAGCGAGCCGATGGCGCGCTTGGGCGCCGATGTCGTCGGCGCCGATGCCGCCCCGCGCAACATCCCCGTTGCACAGGTCCACGCCGAGCAATCCGGCCTTGCGATTGATTACCGCAACACCACCGCCGAGGATATGGCGGCGGCGGGCGAACAGTTCGATGTCGTACTGAACATGGAGGTGGTCGAACATGTGGCCGACCCTCTGGCCTATCTCACCGCCTGTCAGCAGTTGCTTAAACCCGGCGGGATTCAGATTTGTTCAACCATCAACCGCAACCCGAAAAGTTTTGCCATGGCGATTGTCGGCGCCGAATATGTGATGCGCTGGTTGCCCAAGGGCACGCATGAATGGTCTAAATTCATCACCCCCGATGAATTGTATGACCTGCTGCGCAAGGCGGGGCTTGATCCGGTCGATCGCAAGGGGTTCGTGTTCAACCCGATCACCTGGGTCTGGCGGTTGTCGGATCGGGACCTGAGCGTGAATTACGTCACCGCCAGCCTCAAGCCGCGCTAGATCAGGGTTCAAGCTTGGTGCGCAATTCGCGCAGCACCGGAAGGCTCGCACGCACCTTGTCTTCGCCCAGATCGCTTATCAGATCGGACACCATCGGCGTAATCGCGGCGATGGCAAGATCGCGCGCGCGGCGCCCGGAGGGGCTTATCGCGACCATCTTGCGGCGCGCATCGTCCCAATCGGGGCGGATGTGGACATAACCGGCCCACTCAAGCTTGTTCAGCGTGTTGGTCATCGCGCCGCGTGTCACATGAAAACTTTTGGCCAATTGCGCCGGGCTGCGTTCTTCGCCGATGCGGGCAAGGTGGTTCAGAACCGAAAAATGCGAGATTTCCATGCCCTTGGGCAGCACCCGGGTCAGGCGATTTCGGATAAGCTGTTCATTGGTGAGAATCTCGCTGAACAGGGCAACCGCAAGGGAATTGCTGGTGCTGTCATTCATGCCGGGCCGTCGAATTCTGTGTCATGGCGCAAGGATGGCACACGCGCCCGCGCGCGATCTATCTCGGCGGGGTCAAGATCGGCCATGACAACACCGGGGTCGGTGCCGCCATCGGCCACGACCTCGCCCCAGGGGGCAACGACAAGGCTGTGACCGTGGGTTTGACGGGTGCGCCCGGTGCTAGCGGCATGAGTGCCGGTCTGCGCAGGCGCCAGAACGTAACAGCCGTTTTCAATCGCCCGCGCCCGCAGCAGGCTTTCCCAATGCGCGGCCCCCGTGACATAGGAAAACGCCGCGGGCACCGTCAGAACGCGCGCCCCGCCCTGGGCAAGACGACGATAAAGCTGTGGAAAGCGGATGTCATAGCAAATGCTGAGACCCAGTTTGCCGATCGGCATATCCGCCATCACCGCTTGGCGACCGGGACGAAAACCATCGGATTCGCGATAGGTTTCTTCCGGTGACACATCGACATCAAACATATGGATCTTGTCATAGCGTGCACGAATGCCGCCATCCGGCCCGATCAGAAAGGACCGATTGGCAAAGCGCCCATCCGGATCTGTTGTCTTAAGCGCGAGAGAGCCGATCAAAAGCCAGATACCGCGTTCTGCGGCCCTGTCGCGCAGAGCCTGCAACGTGGGATCGCTGTCCTCGGGGTGCAAAACAGCGCGCTGATGGCTGCGGCTTCCCGAGACACAGTTTGTCACCTCGGGGGTAAGAACAAATTCCGCGCCCTGAGCGACGGCATCGTCAATCAAGCCGAGCGTCACCGGCAGGTTTGCTGCCGGATCATCGCTACTGTTGAGTTGAACAAGCCCCGCACGCATCGCTGTCACCTGCCCAGAAGCGCGTCAAGCTTACCGGCCCTGTCGAGCGCATAAAGTTCGTCACATCCGCCAACGTGGGTGTCGCCGACAAAAATCTGCGGCACGGTGCGGCTTCCATTGGCGCGCTGGAGCATCTCGGATTTGCGCGCCGGCTGGGCCAACACATTAATCTCTGAAAAGTTCACGCCCTTTTGTTTGAGCAACCGCTTGGCCGCATGACAAAACCCACAAAGGGGCGACGAGTAGATTTCAACTGGTTGCATCTTGGCATTCCCGTATTCCTGTTTGGCAGGAACTTAGGCATCCTTGGCCGTGCGCGCCAGTGTTAGTATTCGCACATCTTGTGCGCCGGCCGAAAAACACGCCTGCGCCGCCACGGAAAGCGTGGCCCCAGAGGTCATCACGTCATCCACCAAAAGCACGGTGCGCCCGATCAGATTGGCGCGTCGCCTGGGGTTGATGCGAATCGCATCGCCAAGCATGGCATAACGTGCCTCGGCGCCCATGCCCTTGAGGGGGCGGGTATGTTTGATGCGGGTCAACAGGTCAACACAGGCCGGTAAGGCGGTTTCGCGCGCCACTGCCTGCGCCAGAAGCGCCGATTGATTGAACCGCCGCCGGAGCATCCGAAGCCAATGCAGCGGTACCGGCGCAATAAGCGTGTTGCCGGTCAAAATCGGCTTTGCGGCGCGCGCCATCCAGAGGGCGGCAGGACGCACCACATCGTGGCGATCGCCATGTTTCAGCGCCAGCACAAGCTTGCGCCCGTTTTCATGGTAAACAAGCGCAGAGCGCCCCCGTGACCAGGGCCGCGCCACGCTCAGGCAGTCATCGCAATGCTCTGCATGCCCCCCGCTTTCGCCCGGCAGGGGCACGCCGCAGGTGTCGCAGACCAGACCGGCAATAAACGGCGTGTCACGCCAACACGGGCCGCAAAGTCCAAAATCGCTTTCCACGTGACAGCCGCACAGGGTGCAGCGCGCCGGGTAGACCACCTGAAGTGCCGTTTGAAATGCCTTCCTGCTCACCCTATTGTCCCCGTCATGATTCAGACCCTCACAGACCGCTCCGCCCTGAACCGCAATCGCCAACGCGCTTTGCGCGCGCCTGAGCTGTTTCTTCATGAAACCGCTGCTGATGAGATCGAAGATCGTCTGAGCCTGGTTAAGAAATCCTTTACCGCGCCCGCCGTGGTGAGCGGTTTTCCCGAATTCTGGCAAAATCGCTTTCCGGATGCGCTTTGCACCCCCGATGACGACACCCTGGCGCTTGAGCCGCAATCGCATGATCTGGTGATCCACGCGCTTTGCCTGCATTGGGCGAATGACCCGGTGGGCCAGCTTATTCAGGCGCGGCGGGCGTTACGGCCCGATGGCCTTATGCTGACGGTGTTGTTTGGCGGTGAAACTCTGCACGAATTGCGGATCGCGCTGGCGCAGGCGGAATCGGACCTGCTTGGCGGGCTGTCACCGCGCATCCTTCCGATGGGTGAAATCCGCGATCTGGGGGCGCTTTTGCAACGCGCGGGCTTTGCCCTGCCTGTGGCCGATACCCTGCCGCTCAGGACAAGCTATGCCTCGCCCTTTCACCTCATGCGTGAACTGCGCGCGATGGGCGAGAGCAACGCCATGACAAACCGCCCAAGGCGCGCGACACGGCCTGCGCTGTTCAAGCGCGCCGCTGATATCTATATCCGGGAATTCGGCGATGCCGACGGGCGTATTCCGGCCACTTTCGAGATGATCTTTCTCACCGGCTGGTCGCCGGATGAAAGCCAGCCAAAGCCCCTGCGCCCCGGATCGGCCAGTGCGCGGCTTGCCGATGTGCTGAGATCCAAAGAAACACCGCTGAAAGATTGACCTTGCGGGCACAACCTTTATGTCAACCGTAACCCGAGACAGTAAGGATTGACCCAGACCATGCCTGATGCAAGCAGCCCTGCCGTTCATCCGCCTCATGCCCCCGGCGATCATCCCGCCATTCGACGCGCGAAGACGGGCGTTCTTCTGGCCAATCTGGGCACGCCGGACAATTATGACTATTGGTCGATGCGCCGTTACCTGAACGAATTTCTCTCGGATCGCCGCGTCATCGACTATCCGGCCTGGAAATGGCAACCGCTGTTGCAACTTATCATCCTGACCAAGCGCCCCTTCTCCAGCGGTCACGCCTATAAATCCATCTGGAACGAGGAAAAGGGCGAAAGCCCGCTGATGACCATCACCCGTGATCAGACCAAAAAGATGGCCTGCGCGCTTGAGGCACGCTTTGGCGATCAGGTGATGGTGGATTTCTGTATGCGCTACGGCAATCCCTCGACCAAATCCAAGGTCCGCGCCATGGTCGAGGCCGGGTGTACCCGCATCCTGTTCTTTCCGCTTTACCCGCATTACGCCGGCGCCACCTCTGCCACCGCCAACGATCAGTTCTTTCGCGCGCTGATGGACGAAACATGGCAGCCGACCGCGCGCGTGGTCGAGCCCTATTTCGAAAACCCGCTTTATATCGAGGCCTTGGCCGAATCGGTCGAAACCGCCTATGCGAAGATCGAAAAGCGTCCTGATATCCTTGTGGTGTCCTATCACGGGATGCCAAAGCGCTATCTGATGCAGGGCGACCCCTATCATTGCCAATGTCAGAAAACCACGCGCCTTCTGAAAGAGCGGCTGGGATGGAAAGACACGGACTTGTGCACAACTTTCCAATCCCAATTTGGACCAGAAGATTGGCTTCGCCCATATACGGTTGAAGAGGTTGCTCGCCTTGCCAAAGAGGAAGGCCAAACCAACATTGCAGTTGTCGCCCCTGCGTTCTCTGCCGATTGCATCGAGACTTTGGAAGAAATCAACGAGGAAATCAAAGAAAGCTTCGAAGAGGCTGGCGGCAAGGATTTTCTCTACATTCCCTGCCTGA
>NZ_CAJXIP010000041.1 GCF_913054395.1 uncultured Roseovarius sp. | reverse complement strand
GCTGCGGCAAACCTGGACCGGCACTTTTTCATTAGTGATGCTGATCCGCGCGCCATTGGTGTTGATCGGGTTTCATCCAGCACTGGTGCTGTTTGTCAGTGGCATCAACCTGATCTATCAGTTCTGGATTCACACCGAAGCAATCAGCCGCCTGCCCCGCTGGTTCGAGGCGGTGATGAACACCCCAAGCCACCACCGCGTGCATCATGGCCGCAACCCGCGCTATCTGGATTGCAACTATGCCGGGGTGTTCATCGTCTGGGACAAGCTTTTCGGCACCTTCGTGCCCGAGATCGACAGCGAAAAGGTCGATTACGGGCTGGTCCACAATCTTGGCACCTTCAATCCCCTTCGCGTGGCGTTTCACGAATGGGTCGGCATTTTTCGCGATATCACGCAACCCGGCCTGACATGGCGCGAGCGCCTCGGTTATTGCGTGATGCCTCCGGGCTGGAGCCATGACGCAAGCCGGGACACGTCGCTTGACATAAAGGCGCGTTACCTGTGTGATCACCCCGAGGCCGCCGGAACCCCCGGATTTCCAATTCACAGAAAGCCGCGATAGGGTTAGCCACCAAAAGTGCACCTCTCCTCACAAGCGGTGCACAGGTTTGTTATTTGACCAATCATTCTAAATGAATCTAGAATGTTTCTCATGGGACGACGCATATTATGCCACCACTCACAAGACTCCCTCACACGTTCACCGGTTCCAAGCGCCGTCGAACGACGAACACCCGGCGCCTTGTGGAAGGGCCCATTACTCACCCTTGTGCAGGGTGTCGGGGAAGTTCGGGCCACACAACAGGATGCGGCGCACTCGCGCGGCATACGCCTGTCGGCATGACCAATCGGATCAGCTGATATGCCTTGGGAAAAAACATATCAGGATTTCGACGTTCTGGATGCGGCCATGCGCGCCTTTTGGGAGCATGGGTATCAGGGAACGTCGATAGCCGATCTTGTCGAGGCGACCGGCCTGAATCGCGGTAGCCTTTATGCGGGATTCAAGGACAAGCGCAGCCTCTATATTGATACGCTTGAGCATTACGACAGGATCTACCGTGTCGCCTTTCTCAACCAACTCCGTCAGTTGAACGATCCAAAGGCCGCCATCATGGCCGCCTTTACCTCTGTTGAGGTCGGGAATGAAGACCTCCCGGGCGGGTGCCTGATGGTCAACTCGACCCTTGAAGTGGCCCCTCATGACCCCGAAATCGCCGCTCTGGTCGAGGCCAGCATGGGACAGGTCGAAGGCTTTTTCCTGGAGTGCCTGCACAGGGCTGATCAACAGGGCACACTCGCCCTCGGCTTGCGCCCCGGCGATACCGCCAAGGTCCTGATGGGCATGATGGTCGGCCTTTTGGTGATCACCCGTGCCAGCCCGCAAAGCCCGGCGGTGGCACCTATCCTGCAACAGGTACGCGAAATCCTCGCCTGAGCGTCCTACCAATACCCGGTGCTTGCCCGCAGCATCAGCGTCAGGCGACTGCGCACAGGCGCGATATCAAGCGCGCCCTCAGCGACGGCACCGGGGACGCGCCGGACGCGGGCCAGAATCGGACCGGCCTGCCACAATGGAAAGAACGCCGGGCCCGCCGCCCGCGAGACCTTTCGGCGCGCGGCGCGCGCGCGCCCGAGACGCGCCAAACCCTCTGACGCCAACGCGCGCAGCGCCTCGGGGCGCCCGTCAACCAGCGGAATGCGCCCCGCCGCCTCAAGCGCCGGGATCGCGCGGACCCAATTGGCAAGCCCAAGCGCATAGCCCGCATCGCGCGACACGCCCTCGTCCGCTGGCCCCAAGGCCCGCGCAGTCACGCCAAGCAGGCTGCCGGATGTGTCGTCGATATAGCGCTCGAAGGCGGCTTGATCCGCGAAGGGCTCACGATAGATGTCCCAGCGTCGCGCTTCGATCAGGGCCTCAAGCCGCGCCGCACCTGTCGCATCAAGCACCTCCGCCAGCGGTGTGACCACCTCGTGACGGCGCACCACACCACCCTCACGGATTTCCTCAAGCGCGTCGCGCCACCATTGCAGGCGCATCTCGGCAATCATCGGCTCTTGCGTGACCCAGGGCGCACGCGCCACCTCGAGGTTGAAGGCATAGAGCGGAAACAGCACCCGCCGCGCCGCCACCGGCGCCGCCATCGCAGCCAGAAACCGGTCGGGATCGCCCCGTCGGAGCAGATCGCCACAGGCGTTAAGGTCATCACTCAGCACGCAGCAGCTTCCAGTTTATCGCGTCAAGCAAAGCCTCGAAGGAGGCATCCACTATGTTCGGACTGACCCCAAGCGTAGACCAGCGCCGCCCCTGCGCATCCTCGCTGTCAATGATCACGCGCGTCGCCGCCTCGGTGCCGCCCTGGGTGATGCGCACCTTGAAATCGACCAGCCGCATATCCGCAATCTTGTCCTGATAGGGCCCGAGATCCTTGGCAAGCGCCTTGGCAAGGGCGTTGACCGGGCCGCGATCACAGCCCTCGGCGTCCATCGATTCAGACACCGACAGCTTCTTTTCACCATCCACTTTGACGACAACGACCGCTTCTGACAGGCTGACCATCTGGTCGTACTTGTTCTTGCGCCGCTCGATCGTCACCTTATAGCGCTTGACCTCGAAAAAGGTCGGCATCTGGCCCAGTTCCTTGCGCGCCAGTATTTCGAAACTGGCCTGCGCACTGTCATAGCTATAGCCCTGATCCTCGCGTTCCTTGATGGTATCAAGCAGGCGCGCCAATGCCGGATCGCCGGGTTCGACCGTGATCCCCGCCTCTGCCAGACGGCGGCGCAGGTTCGACTGACCGGCCTGATTGGACATCGGAATAACGCGGGCATTGCCGACGGTTTCGGGGTCGATATGCTCGTATGTGCTCGGGTCCTTGAGGATCGCACTCGCGTGCAGCCCCGCCTTATGGGCAAAGGCCGAGGCCCCCACATAGGCCGCCTGACGCAGCGGCACCCGGTTGAGGATCTCGTCAAGCTGGCGGCTCATGGCGCTGAGCGAGCGCAGGGCGTCGCGGCTTACCCCGATCTCATAGCGGCTTGCATAGGGCTCTTTCAGCAAAAGCGTCGGGATCAGGGTGGTGAGGTTGGCATTGCCACAGCGTTCGCCCAAACCGTTGAGCGTGCCCTGAATCTGGCGCGCGCCCGCATCGACCGCCGCAAGGCTGGCGGCAACCGCGCTTTCGGTGTCGTTATGGGTGTGGATACCAAGGCGATCGCCGGGAATGCCCGCCGCAATCACCTTTGCCGTGATCTCGCCCACCTCGACCGGAAGGGTGCCGCCATTGGTATCGCAAAGCACGATCCAGCGCGTTCCGGCATCAAGCGCGGCGCGCAGGCATTCGATCGCATAGGCCGGGTTCGCCTTGTAGCCGTCAAAGAAATGCTCTGCGTCAAACAGCGCTTCGCGCCCCTGCGCCACAATATGCGCCAGAGAGCGTCCGATATTTTCGACATTCTCGGCCAGCGGGATCCCAAGCGCGGTTTCGACGTGAAAATCATGGGTCTTGCCGACAAGACAGACAGCATCGGTGCCCGCGTTCATCACCGCCGCCAACACCTCGTCGTTCCCGGCCGAACGTCCGCTGCGCTTGGTCATGCCAAAGGCGGTCAGCCGTGCGCGGGTCTTGGGTGCTGCGTCGAAAAACGCGCTGTCGGTGGGGTTTGCACCCGGCCAGCCGCCTTCGATGTAATCGACGCCAAGCCGATCAAGCGCCTCGGCAATGCGGTGTTTTTCGGCGGTGGAAAAGCTGACGCCCTGCGTCTGCTGACCATCGCGCAGGGTGGTGTCGTAGATGTAGAGGCGTTCTTTGGTCATCACGACCCCGCCTGTGATTTGTCTGCCCGGCTTGCCCGGGCAGCGCCCGCACCGCCCCCCCACGGGGCGGGCGCTTTTGCAACGGCGCGGCAAGTATGATCGGTGCGCTTCATGGCGCTCGGGTGCCCCTCAAACCGGCCCCGCGCGGCGCGGGCGCTGCCCTTCTCGGCGTGGCATCTCATTTTAGGGCCTCCAGTTTAGCGGGGTCTAAACTTATCCCCATGTATGCGCTCACCCCGGCAGCTACCGCTCGCACTTCAACGCCGGCTTCCTCCAATTGGTTCCGCAGGTGGTCCGCTTCCTCGTATTGCTTGTTTGCACGCAGATCTTGCCACTTTTTAGCAGTAGAGCGAACCAAAGGAACATGGCTCCATTGACTTTGTGAACCTGCAACAAAAACAGTGTCCAAAAGTTCTTCCTTCCACCAATATCCCGTTTCAGGCAAAAGAAGTCCGAGAAGATTAGCTGCCGCGACAAACTGAGCCGGATCTCCAGCCTCTGCAACATCTCTTAACGCCGAAAGCGCCAGAGAAGTATTGAGGTCATCAGCAAGAAGCGAGACAAACCAATCCGGCGGGCTTGACGGCGTGTGACCCCGCGCAATCTTTTGGAACTCAATCAACGTTTGTCGCGCTTGTTCTGCCTTCTCCGCCGTCCAATCCATCGGTTTCCGATAATGCGTGCTCAAAAACACAAACCGGATCACCTCGCCGGGCACGCCCTGCTCCAACAAATCATGCACCGTGAAGAAATTGCCCAGAGACTTGGACATTTTCTTGCCCTCGACCTGAAGCATCTCGTTGTGCATCCAGACCTGCGCAAAGCCACCCTCGGGATGGGCACAGCAGCTTTGCGCGATCTCGTTTTCGTGGTGCGGGAACATCAAATCGTTGCCGCCGCCGTGAATGTCGAAACTCTCGCCCAGCAATTCATAGGCCATGGCCGAGCATTCGATATGCCAGCCAGGGCGGCCGCGCCCCCACGGGCTATCCCAACCGGGCAGATCGTCGCTCGACGGTTTCCATAGGACAAAATCCATCGGATCTTCCTTGAACGGCGCAACCTCGACCCGCGCACCGGCGATCATGTCATCGACTGAGCGCCCCGACAGCTTGCCGTAATCCGTGTAGCTTCGCACCCGAAACAGAACGTGGCCCTCCTTGGCATAGGCATGGCCCTTGGCGATCAGGTCTTCGATCATCGCCACCATCTGCGGGATATACTGCGTGGCGCGGGGCATCTCATCGGGTTCAAGCGCGCCAAGCGCGCCCATGTCATCGAGAAACCATTGCGTGGTCTCGGACGTGATCTCGCCAATCGAACGGCCGCTCTCAGCCGCGCGCGCGTTGATCTTGTCGTCCACATCCGTGAAATTGCGCACATAGGTGACGTGATCCGGCCCATAGACATGGCGCAAGAGCCGGTAGAGCACGTCAAACACCACCACCGGGCGCGCATTGCCAAGATGGGCGCGGTCATAGACCGTCGGCCCACAGACATACATCCGCACGTTTTCAGGATCGAGAGGCGTAAACACCTCTTTCTTGCGGCTCTTGGTGTTGTGAAGCTTGATCGTCGTCATAATGTCCTCGCGCGCAGGCCTTCGCGGCGGGCTTAGCAACTTCATCACAACTTGGAAACAGAAGACCGGCCCGCCAGAGAAAACTCAGCGGATAATGCAGCAGATAATGCAGGGTACGGTGTTCATGCCCCAAGACCTAGCCGCAGGTGCCGCCCCGGTCAAGCACGGCGTTCGCGGTCCAAAAACGACATCGGTCGGATTCGGAACAGACATCAGCCGCAGAATCGGGTCGGCTGAAACGGTCCAGAGGAGAGACAGCATGCACGCACGCAGCAAGATTGCGCTTGTGATCCGCACCATCGGGGCGGAACGGGGCCGTGCAGCGCGGGGCAGACCAGCGGGGCCATCCCTGTAACACCTGTTCCCCTGACACCTCCATTAGGATTTCCACGATCATGACAGAAACGACTACGCGCCGCACTGGTGGCCGCGCCGCCCGCCGCGAGGCCCGCTCGAACCCGCTGGCAGACAATCTGCGCCCGGTGCGCCCCGGACTGGAGGGCGGCACCTATCGCCCGCTTTCCCCCGCCGCGATGGAGCGCATTCACCAGGCCGTGCTCGATGCGCTCGAACAGATCGGCCTTGCCGATGCACCGCCAAGCGGGGTTGATTACCTCATCGGCGCCGGCGCCATCCTTGGCAGTGACGGGCGCATCCGTTTTCCGCGCGCTTTGATCGAGGACACGATCGCGCGGGCGCGCAAAGAGATCACGCTGTTTGGCCGGGACCCCGCCAATGACCTGCAGCTGCACGGCAACCGCGTGCATTACGGCACCGCCGGGGCCGCCGTGCACCTGATTGACATCGAAACCAGGCACTACCGCGATTGCACCGTGCAGGACTTGCATGATGCCGCCCGCATCGCCGATCAGCTCGATAACATCCACTTCGTGCAACGCCCCATGGTCTGCCGCGATATTACCGACAACCGCGAGATGGACCTCAACACCATCTATGGCTGTTGCGCGGGCACCACCAAGCATGTCGGCACCTCGTTCACCGACCCAAGCTATGTCGCCGATGCGCTTGAGATGCTGCACCTGATCGCGGGCGGTGAAGACAAGTGGCGCGAGCGCCCGTTTGTCAGCAATTCCAACTGTTTCGTCGTCCCGCCGATGAAATTCGCCACCGAATCCTGTCTGGTGATGGAGGCCTGCATCGCCGGTGGCATGCCGGTCCTGTTGCTGAGCGCAGGTCAGGCCGGCGCCACCGCCCCTGCCCCGATAGCCGGCGCCATCGTTCAGGCCACCGCAGAATGTCTGGCCGGTCTGGTCTATGTCAACGCCATCAAGCCGGGCCATCCGGCGATCTTCGGCACCTGGCCCTTCGTCAGCGACCTGCGCACCGGGGCGATGTCGGGCGGCTCGGGCGAACAGGCGCTGCTGACCGCGGGTTGCGCGCAGATGCACAAGTATTACGGGCTTCCCGGCGGCGCGGCGGCGGGGATTGCCGATGCCAAGCTGCCCGACATGCAGGCCGGCTGGGAACAGGCCACGTCGAACGTCATGGCGGGGCTTTCGGGCCTCAACATGGTCTATGAGGCGGCGGGCATGCATGCCTCATTGCTTGGCTTTTGCCATGAATCGCTGATCCTTGGGGACGACCTTATCGGCCAGGCGCTGCGTTGTACGCGCGGTATCGAGGTAGACGAGGATACCGTCAGCCTTGAGGTGATCCGTGCCACCTGCATCGGCGGGCCGGGGCATTATCTTGGCGCCGAGCAGACATTGAGCCGGATGCAGACCGACTATGTCTATCCCTGCCTTGCCGACCGCACCTCGCCGAAGGAATGGGTCGAACTGGAGAAACCCGACCTGATCCTCAAGGCCCGCGCCAAAAAGGAAAAGATCCTGTCAGAGCGCGCCCCGGCGCGGTTCGATCCGATCATCGACGCGGAAATTCGCAAGCGGTTCAAGATCCACCTGCCTGCCTGACCACCTGGCGCGGTGTCAGCGCTCTGGCGCCGCGTCTGTCAAAACCCTGTCGCCCTCGGTGCTGGGGGTCGAAATCACCAGAAACGCAACGTCCTGAGCGCCCCTGTTGCAGGCCTGATGGGGGATGCGCGCGGACACCTCAAGACCGTCCTGCGGAGCAAGGCAAAAGGTTTCACCGTCACGTTCGATGTTCAGCTCGCCGCTGAGCACGTAAAAGAACTGCGTCGCCTCGACGTGAAAATGCCGCTCTTCGCATGTGCCTGGCGGCATCCGCTCTTGCTTGACCGACAAACCGGGGCGCGCAACCAGGGGCCAGCCATCGCAGACTCCCTGCCAAGTATAGCGCGCCGCGCGGGATGTGTTGATGATGCCCATGTCGCCCCCGTTCCTTTGTCCTGATCCGGTAACAGTTATACCCCGCGCTGCGGGCATGGGTCGGATTTTTATCCACCCATACCGCAAATCGTCAGTCGCGGACACATGCGGCGGGTCACAGTCAATCCAAAGGAGACCTGCATCATGACAGTAGAAATGAAACGCCCCCGCGGACGATCCGGTGGACGTACATCGCGCCGCGCCCTGCGCAGCGTGCATGACATCACCATGCTGCCCGGCCTGAACCGCAAGCTGCCGTATTGCGAGATCATGACCGGCGCGCAGATCGAACAGATTGACGCCGCTTCGATGGATATCCTTGAGAATGTCGGTGTCCAGTTCCGCGACCCGATCGCGCTTGAGGATTGGAAACGCGCCGGGGCGCGGGTGGTTGGCGAGCTGGTCTACCTCGATCGCGGCCTCGTGCGCGAATTGATTGCGACAATCCCCGAGACATTCACCTATCATGCCCGTGATCCGCAGAAGAACGTCAAGCTAGGTGGCCCCAACTCTATCTTCGTTCCGATGACCGGCGCGCCATACCTGCGCGATCTCGATGACGTGCGCCGCAATCCGACGCTCGACGATCTGGCGATGTTTCACAAGCTGGCGCATATGATGCCCGCGCTGCACTCTTCGGCCCATCACATCGTCGAGCCCTACGATCACCCGATCAGCCAGCGTCACTTGCGCATTACCTATTCGTCGATGAAACACTCGGACAAGACCTTCATGGGCATGACCACAAGCCCGAAGAACGCCGAGGATGTCCTTGATATGTGCGCGATCCTTTTCGGTGACGATTTCATGGAGCAGAACCCGGTGACTACCGGCAACTGCAACGGCAACTCGCCGCTGGTCTGGGACGAGACCATGCTTGGCGCGATGCGCGCGTTCTGCCGCCGCAATCAGCCGGTGCTCTGCTCGCCCTTCGTTCTGGGCGGCGCGAACACCCCCGCAAGCGTACCGGCGACCGTTGCCCAGCTTAACGCCGAGGCACTCTCGGCGCTCGCCTATACGCAGGTGATCCGCAAGGGCTGCCCGGCGATCTACGGTCACTACCTTTCCACCGTCAGCATGAAATCCGGCGCACCGATGGCGGGCACGCCCGAGATCAGCCTGATGAACTTCATGATCGGCCAGATGGCGCGGTTCTATGGCGTGCCGTGGCGCACCTCGAACACGCTTGGCGGGGCCAAGACCTTTGACGCGCAGGCGGGCTATGAAAGTGCAACGACGCTTTCGGCCGTGATTCATGCAGGAGCCAATTACATCTGGCATTCGGCAGGCTGGAACGAGGCTGGCATGCATTGCTCGGTGGCCAAATTCGTGGTCGATGCCGAACAATGCGCGATGGCCTATCGTATGGCCGAAGGCCCGAAATGGGACGATTTCGACACCGCCCTCGCGGCGGTGCCCGATGTTGGCCCCGGCGGCCACTACCTTGGGCACCAGCACACGCAAGACAATTTCCAGACCGCTTTCTTCATGCCCGAGTTGTTTGACAACAACGCCATCGGCCAATGGGAGGCCGAAGGCAGCGTCGAGATCACAGAACGCGCGCTTGGCTATGCCCGCAAGCTTTTGGAGGCCTATGAAGAACCCAGGCTTGACGACGGGATCAACGAGGCCCTTCTTGATTACATCGCCCGTCGCGAGCGTGAAATTCCCGCCGCCGACGCGCTTAACCAGGATCATTGATCCGAACCGGGAGGAGAGCCAATGGAATTCACCGGTAAGAAAGCGCTCGTGACCGGCGCTGCCGGGGGGATCGGGTCGGCTCTCCTGTCTGCCCTGCGGGCCAGGGGGGCCAGCGTTGCCGTGGCGGACCGCGATGTCAGCGGGCTTGAGGCCGAGGCCCATCTGCCCGGCGACCTTTGCGATCCGGCCTACGGCGATGCCCTGCCCGCCGCCGCCGCAGATGCGCTTGGCGGGCTTGATCTTGTCTTCAACAACGCCGGTGTCATCACCCGCGGCGCGGTGACCGAGACCTCTGATCAGGATTGGGCGCTGTCGCTTGGGGTGAATGTCGAGGCGCCGTTTCGGATTTGCCGCGCCGCGATCCCGATCATGGCCGCCGCCGGGGGCGGTGCCATCGTCAACACCGCCTCGTGCTGGGGGCTGCGGCCGGGGCCGAACCACGCGGTTTATTGCATGACCAAGGCCGCGATTGCCTCGCTCACGCAATGCATGGGCATGGATCACGCCCATCAGGGGATCAGGATCAACGCGATCTGCCCCAATGAGGTAAACACGCCGATGCTGCGCAGCGGCTTTGCCAGGCGCGGGTTCGATCCCGACACGGCGATTGCCGAACTTGGAAAAACCGTGCCGCTCGGCCGGATCGCCGAAGCCGGGGATATTGTCGATGTGGCGCTGTTCCTTGCGTCCGACGCGGCGCGCTATATGTGTGGTGCATTGGTCGAAATCAACGGAGGCAAGCCGGTCCTATGACACGTTTCACCGATAAGGTCGCATTGGTCACCGGAGGGCGCAGCGGCATTGGTCGCGCCATCGCCACCCGCATGGCGAACGAGGGCGCGCGGGTCTTCACCGCGCAGCGCGGGAAAGATCCTGAATTCGAAGGGCTCGCGACCGATTTCACCGACCCGCAAAGCCCCGCAAGGGCCGTCGCCGAGGTGGCTGCACGTGCCGGTCGCCTTGACGTTCTGATCAACAGTGCCGGCATGATGCAAGAGGCCCGCATTGAGGACATGAGCCTTGAGGATTGGCAGAAGAACCTGACCGTCAACCTCACGGCACCCTTCCTGATGATCAAGGCGGCCCTGCCCCACCTGCGCGCCACTCAGGGCACGATTGTCAATGTCGGCTCGATCGAGGGGCTTGGATCGAATCCCGGTCACGCCGCCTATTGCGCCTCAAAGGCCGGGTTGCATGCGCTGACCCGCGCGGTGGCAGTGGATCACGGCGCCGAGGGCATTCGGTGCAACGCGGTGGCGCCGGGCTGGATCGACACCGACCTTAACCTTGACTACATCGCCAGTCTTGACGATCCGGCGACCTTTGCCGCGCGGATCGGCACCATTCACCCCATCGGGCGCACAGGCAGACCCGAAGAGGTGGCCGCCCTCGTGGCCTTTCTCGCTGCCGCCGAAAGCGGCTTTGTCACCGGGCAGGTTTACACCGTCGATGGCGGGCGCATGAGCAAGCTCAGCCTGCCCTGAGCCGCATCACTCCGCCCGCGCCTGCCATTCCTTGACGCGCAGAACGGCATTGGCCCCGATCTGTTGAAAGGGCTGCGGCGGAAGCCGCCTGGGCCGGGCCTGAGCCGTGAAATACGCCGTGATATCAGAGGACTGACCACAGGCCAGCTCTGCCGCGCCGATGCCGGTCAGGGTGCCGCGCGCAGTTCCAAGCCCGTTTTGCACGCAGCCCGCATAAAGCCCGGTTTCGATCTCGCGCATCACCGACACGCTGTTGAGGCTCAGGCACAGGTGCCCGGCCCAGCTATGCTCCATCCGCAGGCCCGCAAGCTGCGGGAAACGTTCATCAAACTTGCGCCGCATCACTGCGGCGGCGCGACTCACATCACCCGCCGTCGGCGTCATGTCCGGGCGCAGTTTGGCGCAGGTGCGGGTCACGATCCGGTTGCCGCCCTGCCCCTGATCGATCCGGCGCATGGTGGTGCCCATCGGGTTTGACGGCGTTATCCCCCAACGGGGCGCGCCGCCAAGCCGGGCAAGCGCCTCTGCGTCAAGCTCTGGCGTCATGGTGGCAAAGAGGAAAAGCTGCATCAGCCGCCCGCGTTCGATGCCGAAACTTTCAAGGTGACCGTTGACCGTCAGGATCACCCGCCCCGCGTTAAGCCGCGCCCTTGGGGTGGTGATCTGCCAGGCGTCGCCCCGTTTTTCAAACCCCGTGACCGGGGATTCCTGAAATACCGACACCCCGTCGCGCACAAGTCCTGCGCCAAGCCCGCGGATATAGCCCGCAGGCTGCAACATCACGGTGCCGGGCGTGTAGAGGCCGGACATGTAATGCGCGCTGCCTGTAAGCTCTTGCATCTGCTGGGCATCAAGGCTTTCGCTCGCTTCATCAAGCGAGGCGAGATGGTGCGCGTAGCTTTCGTTATGTGCCTGCGCGCCGGGACTGGCCGCCCCGTTCACCTTGCCTGCGGGGTCAAAATAATCCGGTGAAATGCCATAATCGTCGACCGCCGCGCGGGCAAAGCCGATGGCACGGCGGTTAAGCGCGATAAGCGTGCGGTCATCCCCCGCGCCGGCGTAATCCTGCGAGTTCAACTCGTGCGGCAAATCAATCATAAAGCCAGAGTTGCGACCCGCGGCCCCCTCGGCCAGACACCCGGCCTCAAGCACCGCAATGCGCGCGCCCGGCGCAAGCTGGGTCAGGCGCCGGGCTGCGGAAAGCCCGGCAAACCCGCCACCAATAACCGCGAAATCGACGTTTTGATCGGTCTCAAGCCGGGTCCCTGTGCCCGGGGGCGGCAGGATCGCGTTCCATGCGGCTGGCCCCTGGTGGACCGGAAGGCGGCGGGCGGTGTATTTGCTCAATTCACGGCCTCATCCGCGTCGTCGGCAAGGTCGATCCAGAGGGTCTTGATCTGGGTATACTGGTCATGGGCATGCACGCCATTGTCACGCCCGCCAAAGCCAGACTGCTTATAGCCGCCAAAGGGCGTGGAAATATCGCCCTCGCCAAAGCTGTTGACCGTAACCGTCCCGGCCCGCAAGGCCCGCGCGCCACGAATGGCGCGTTTGGCGTTGGCGGTAAAGAGCGACGCACAGAGCCCGTAAACCGTGTCATTGGCAACCGAGATTGCCTCGTCGAATGAGCTGACCTCGATCACGCTCAGCACGGGGCCGAAAATCTCTTCGCGCGCCAGTTGGTGATCATTGCCCGGAACGTCCACCACCGTCGGGCTGACGAAGCCGTTGTTTGCGGTGCCACCGAAAACAACGGTTTCGGCCTTGTCGAGATAGCCGCACACCTTGTCGTAATGCGCTTGCGACACAAGCGCCCCGACGCGGGTTTCCGGGTCAAGCGGATCGCCCACATTCCAGGCGCGCGCATGGGCCTCGATCCGGGTCAAAAGCTCTGCCTTGACGTCGCGATGCACGATCAGCCGCGAGGTCGCGGAACAGTTTTCACCCATGTTCCAGAACGCGCCGTTGACGATATGCTGCGCCACGCGGTCAAGGTTTTCGGCGTCATCCATCACAATGGCCGGGTTCTTGCCGCCCATTTCAAGCACCACTTCCTTGGCGTTGCTTTCGCCGGAATACCCAAGGAACCGCTTGCCGGTCGTGGTCGAACCGGTGAAGGACACCATGTCGATGTCCATATGCCGCCCGATCGGCTCGCCGACTTCTGCGCCACCGCCGGGCAGCACGCTCAGCACCCCGCGCGGCAAGCCCGCTTCGCTGGCCAGTTCCGCCAGCCGCAGCGCGGTCAACGAGGTTTCCATCGCCGGTTTCACCACCACCGAACACCCCGCCGCAAGCGCCGGACCAATCTTCCACGCCAGCATCAGAAGCGGGAAATTCCACGGCAGAACGAGGCCCACGACACCAATCGGTTCGCGCACCACCATGGCAATGTGATTGTCCGAAGCAGGCGCAACCTGATCATAGATCTTGTCGGTCAGTTCGGCGTGCCACTTGATGCAATTGATCGCCTCGGGGATATCCACGGTCTCGCAGTCGAAGATCGTCTTGCCGCTGTCGAGGCTTTCCATGACCGCAAGTTCGCGCGCATTGCGCGTCATAAGCTTGCACAGCCGGATCAGCACATCCTTGCGCTCGCCCGGATCAATCCGCGACCAGCGTCCGTCGTCAAACGCCTCGCGGGCCTTGAGCACGGCAAAATCGACGTCCTCGGCGCCGCAGGCCGCAATCTCGGCCAGGGGGACGCCAGTGGCGGGGTTCACGCTTGTGAAGGTCTCGCCAGAGATCGCAGGGCGATACCCACCTTCAATGAACGCCCCGGTCGGAAAATCGAGAGTTTCCGCAATGGCCTTGTATTCGTCCCGTGTCAGCAATTCCATCGCTTAGCCCTCCGCCATGATACTGGCAATTGTGGATTTCAACACGCGCGTGACCTGTTCCAGGGCGCGCTTATCGTCTTTGTTCAGGCCCTTGAGCGGCGCGCGCATGACTCCGGCATCAATCCCGGTCATGGTGACACCGTGCTTGATCGTCTGGATGAACTTGCCACCCTGTTCTAGCACCCGCATCAGCGGCAACAGCGCCGACATGATCCGCCGTCCCTTGGCAAAATCCCCCTCGATCACGCAGGCCTCGTAAAGCGCGACATGCTCGGTCGGCAGGAAATTCGAGCCACCGCAAACCCAGAACGGCGCGCCCCAGGCGAAAAACTCCAGCGCCTGATCGTCCATGCCACAGCCCATCTGGATATGCGGGTAATCGCGCGCCAGAAGGTGGACCCGGTTGATATCGCCGGAACTTTCCTTGATGCCACAGAAATTGCGCGACCGCCCGACGCGATCCAGAAACTCTTCGCCCATCATCGTGCCGGTGCGGTGCGGGTAATTGTAAAGCATCACCGGCAGGTCGGCGACCTTGTCGATCGCAAGCGCATTCAGCGCGTTCTCACGGTCGGTCGGGACCGAATAGGGCGGGCTTGCCAGAAGGATTGCATCGGCGCCAATCTCGCGCGCCGCCCCGGCAAGGGCGATACTATCCTGCGTCAGCATCGTGCCGGTGCCCACCACAAGCGGCACCCGGCCCTTGATCTGTTCGTGGGTAAAGCGCGCCAGATCAATCCGCTCGGGCACGGTCTGGGCATAATTCTCGCCGGTCGAACCGCCAGTGATGATACCGTTCACGCCACTTGCGATCAGGAACTCGATGGTCTCGGCCAAGGCATCCAGATTGGGGCTGGAATCCTCGAAGTAGGGTGTGATGACGGGGGTATAGATGCCCTCGAACTTGAAAATTGGGGTCATTGCCGGCCTCATGCTGGGCTAGAGCGCGAAAAGGAACCCATCGGCACGTCAAGTGCCGTGGGCATAACGAAAAGTTCGATCTGGTTGCGCGACAGGTTCCAGTGATCTTCGGCAAGCGTCGCGGCCCTGCCCTCGTCTCCGGCCTCGATGGCGGCGATGATCGCATCGTGTTGGGCCGAGGCATCCGACAGTTTCGAGGCCATCTCATTTGTCTGAGGCTGATAAAAGGTCATGCCGATCCGGGCGTGATCAATCAGCAGCCGCTGAAACGAGGGCAAGAGATAGGTGTTGCCCGCCATTTCGCCTGTAATCTCGTGGAACCGGTTGTTGGCAAGGGTCCGCTCGGCCGGGCCCTTGTCGCGCAGCGAAGCGCGAAACGCCTCTTGTGCGCCCTTCAGCGAGTCGATCTGCGCCGGGGTGGCGTTGCGCGCCGCCAGCCGAAGGATCGCACCGTAAATCATTGGCGCCGCGAGGAAAAAATCGCGCAGGGTGGTATGCGAAAGTTCGGCCACGCGCGGACCGCGATTGTCGCGCAGATCAAGATAGCCAAGCCCGTCGAGGTCACGAAACACCTCGCGCACGGGGGTGCGTGACAGGCCGAATTCGGCGCAGAGTGCCACCTCGTCAAGATCATACCCCGGACGCAAGGCTGTGGTCAGGATGGCGCGTTTGAGGTGGTCGAAAAGTGCGGTCTTGCGGTCCCTGGCAGACATGATTCCTGCGCCCTTATCCTTGGTATCGGTCTGCCCCTCCCTACGTTATACAATTTGTATACGCAATATATTTTTATTGTGTACTCTAGAATTTTTCGCGATATGATGTGGGATCGCCCCGAAACGGACAACACCATGACCATGGCCGAGCACTTTGCCTTTATGCTGATCGAGGAGTTTACCCACCTGGCCTTTGCCAATGCGGTGGAACCCCTGCGTATCGCCAATCTCGTTAGTGGCGAACCGCTGTACCGCTGGTCGTTCATTGCAGCGGGCGGCACCGAGGTCACGGCGTCAAACGGGGTGACAATCCGCGTCCATCACGGGCTTGACTCGATCCCGTCTTATGACCGTCTTTTCGTGCTTGCAGGTACCAATGCCCGCCAGCATATCTCCCGCGCGCACCTTGCCGCGCTGCGCCACGCCAGAAGCCGGGGTACCCCGCTTGGGGCGCTGTGCTCGGGCACCTATGCGCTTGCCCTTGCCGGGCTTTTGAATGGTCACCGGGCCGCGATCCATTGGGAGTTTCACGACAGCTTTGCCGAAGAATTCCCCGAAATCGACCTGGTTCGCAGCGTTTTCGTTGACGACGCACCGATCGTCACCGCCTCGGGGGGATCGGCCACGGCCGACCTCATGCTCAAACTGATTGCCGCGCGCCATGGCGAGGATATCGCGATCACTGTCGCCGACCAGATGGTCTATAACGCCGTGCGCGACGGCAGCGCCGCGCAGCGCGTCTCTCTCCAGGCGCGAACCGGCCTGCGAAGCCCACGGCTTGCCCATGCCATACAGATCATGCGCAACGCGGTCGAACAGCCCGTTTCGATAAGGCGGATCGCGGAAGATGTCGGGGTATCGACCCGCCAGCTTGAGCGGATTTTCGTCAAGCATCTCAACACCTCGCCCAAGAAATTCATGCTGGATCTGCGTCTTGAACGGGCACGCTACCTGCTGCTTCAGACCGAAATGTCGGTGATCGACGTGGCCATCGCCACCGGCTTTGAAAGCCCGAGCCATTTCGCGCGGGTCTATCGCACCGCCTTTGGCATGCCCCCCAACCGGCAACGCAACCGGATGACCTGAATTCGAAAAGCCCCACAAGAGGCCAGGCCCGCGCGCCACAACACGCGACCCGGAACATCATTCAAACCAAACGTGTAATGTAGTGGCGGAGCCGATGGGATTCGAACCCACGAGACCCTTCCGGGCCTACTCCCTTAGCAGGGGAGCGCCTTCGACCACTCGGCCACAGCTCCGTCGACCCGTTTAATTGGACCGGGGGGCGGGAACAAGGGCCATTTTGACATTTTTTTCAATTGATCCGGTGATTTTCACAACACGGCTCCGAGCGGCCTTGGCGGCTTGCGTATTCCAAGATCAGACCTGCCAGAAATGCACCCATCGCCCGATCAGGGTTATCGCCGTGATTGATGACAAAGCCGCCATTCACACGCCTGACCCTCTCGCCCGGAAGGTCGGCGAGCACGGGGGTGCTCGCCGCGTTCCAGGACGGCAACCATGTCGTGCCGATCAATTTCACGACCAGCCGACGCAGGATCAGGTCCGCCTTTCAGCGCCCTGCCGTCCCGGCCTTACGTATTGAACAGGAAGTGAAGCACATCGCCGTCCTTGACGACATATTGCTTGCCCTCGGCGCGCATCTTGCCGGCATCTTTCGCCTTCTGCTCTCCACCAAGCGCAATGAAATCAGCGAACGCAATGGTTTCGGCGCGGATGAAACCCTTTTCGAAATCACCGTGAATGACCCCTGCGGCCTTGGGCGCCGGGGTGCCAGCCGGAATGGTCCAGGCGCGGGCCTCTTTCGGGCCGACGGTAAAGTAGGTTTCAAGGTGCAAAAGTTCGTAACCGGCGCGGATCAGGCGATCAAGACCGGCCTCGTCAAGCCCCATTTCGGTCAGGAACATCTCGGCCTCGTCGGCGTCAAGCTGGCTGATTTCCTCTTCGATCTGCGCCGAGATCACCACCGAAGCGGCCCCCTGTGCGGCGGCCATTTCTTCAACGCGGGCCGAGAATTCATTGCCGGTGCCCGCGCTGCCCTCATCGACGTTGCAGACATAAAGGATCGGCTTGCTGGTCAGAAGTTGCAGCATCTTCCAGGCTTTCACATCCTCGGCGTCCACCTCGACCGTGCGCGCGGGCCTGCCCTCTTCAAGCGCGGCCTGCGCGGCGGCCAGAAGGCGATCCTGCGCCACCGCCTCCTTGTCGCCGCCCTTGAGCTTGCGCACCAGACCGGCGCGGCGCTTTTCGATGGATTCCAGATCGGCCAGCATCAGCTCGGTTTCGATGGTGTCGGCATCGGCCACCGGATCGACCCGATCCTCGACATGGGTCACGTCGTCGTCTTCAAAACAGCGCAGCACATGGGCGATGGCATCGACCTCGCGGATATTGGCCAGAAACTGGTTGCCAAGCCCCTCGCCCTTGCTCGCGCCCTTCACGAGGCCCGCGATATCGACGAATGTCATACGTGTCGGGATGATCTGTTTCGAGCCCGCGGCGGCGGCCAGCTTGTCCAGCCGCGCATCGGGCACGGCGACCTCGCCCACGTTGGGTTCGATGGTGCAGAACGGGAAATTCGCGGCCTGCGCGGCGGCCGTTTTGGTCAGCGCGTTAAAAAGCGTAGACTTCCCCACATTGGGCAGCCCCACGATCCCCATTTTAAAGCCCATGACGCCTCTCCTTATTCATGCAGCGCTGCTTCTATTGGCAGTCCGGTCCAGACGCAAGCGCGCCGTTGGGAAAACAGTGGGGATCATCGGGCCGCGCCCGTAAGTGGCTTAGATTGTCAGATGCTCGAATCGAGGCCAAATCATTGCATCCCTGTCATGGGACGGCGGGACGCCACTTGCGTGAGCGGGCTCAGATTGAGCCATTTGACGAATGCCCGGTGGGCCCAGGCGTCGCCAATCACCTCAAGCCTCTGGGTGTCGATTGCCGTGGCTGGCGATATGTCACCCCTGACGATATAGATCGCATCGGCAAGCGTGCAGGCCAGATAGAGATTCACCTCCCCGCCCGGATTTTCAACGCAGAGTTCACATCGCCCTTTCTGGTTCAAAAACCACCAGTACTTTTTCGCGTCCATCTGGTCGGTCAACTCAAGCCGAATGAGACAGCGCCTTGCGCCGAACGCCTTGGGGTTGGTGGAACTCTCCAGGCTCCAGACCAGCAAGCCGAGGTCAATCTCGTGTTCCCTGAGTTCGCGCCTTGTCCACCTCTGCCCCCAGACACCCAGGGCCTCGACCATTGGAACAAACTCGTTCCCGGCTTCGGTCAGGCCATAACCCGGCCGCTTCTCGCCGATGTCAAAGCGCGCGACGACGCCCTCCTCGATGAGCCATTTCAACCGCGATGACAAAAGTGACGGTGACATGAGCGGCACACCACGCTTGAGGTCGCTGAACCGCCGGGGCCCGGCGGCCAGGTCTCTTATAATAAGGGCGTTCCATCGTTCACAAAACAGTTCAGCTGCTTTCGCGACGGGGCAAAACTGGCCGTAGGATTTCATCTTCCCACCCTGCGCGCTGCTACAGATTTAGAACTATACCTTAAAAGGCCCATTGCGTCACGATTGGCCTGATCGCAACCAAAGCAACAGGTGTAGACATGACAACCGCAACAACCACGGCAGCAACTGCCGGGCAGGTCTCGAAATCTGCCGCCGAAATCTATGATGAATTCTTTGTGCCCTCCCTGTTTGGGCCATGGGCAAAGCCGCTGTGTGACGCCGCGCGGATCGCGCGCGACAGTGACGTCCTCGACGTTGCCTGCGGAACCGGCGCGACCACGCGTGAGGCCGCCGGACGGGTGGGCACAACAGGCCGGATCGTCGGGCTTGACCGAAATGACGGGATGCTCTCGGTCGCGCGAGCGCGCGTGCCCTCTGTCGAATGGGTCGAGGGGCGTGCCGAGGCGCTTCCCTTTGACCCGCAATCCTTTGATTGCGTCCTGTGCCAGTTCGGCCTGATGTTCTTCGACGACAAAACGAAAGCCCTGGCCGAAATGGCGCGTGTCCTTCGCCCCGGTGGCCGGATTGCCCTGTCGGTCTGGGATTCGGCTGAAAATTCGCCCGGTTACGCGGGCATGATCGAGTTGGTTGAAACCATGTTCGGACGGGATGCCGCGGATGCGCTGCGTGCGCCATTCTGTCTTGGCGACAAACAGAGGTTTCAGAGCCTGCTTCATGATGGCGGCCTTGCCAAGGCGACCGTGACAACCGCGACCGGCACCGCCCGTTTCACCTCGATCCGGGAATGGGTTCGGATGGATGTCCGGGGCTGGACCTTGGCCGATTTCATCGACGACGCGGGCTTCGAGGCCCTCGTCACACAAGCCGAGAAGCGATTTCGGCGGTTTTCCGGCAAGGACGGCTCTATCGAGTTTCCGGCCCCTGCCCATATCGCGGTCTGGACGCACAACTGACCCCCTTGATGCCTGTGGCGGGACCACGGCGGGCGAAAGACGCAAATCTCGGAGGAGCCATAAACATCACGTGAATTGAAATTTCAGGGGCACTTCATCCCAAATGGGAATAGCTTCGCGCGAAAATCGTTCGCATACCATTGATTTCCGCCGCGCGCTGCCCCAAACGGTATTCAACAACACGGGATAGTTAACATGACTCGGATCGATGCCAAATTCGCTGAACTTCAAGCCGCAGGCAAGAAAGCCTTCGTTTCCTATATCATGGCGGGTGACCCTGATTATGACACCTCGCTGGCGGTGATGAAGGGGCTGCCAGAGGCGGGGGTCGATATCATTGAGCTGGGCGTGCCCTTCACCGATCCGATGGCCGATGGCCCCACCATTCAGCTTGCCGGTCAGCGCGCGCTTGCGGCGGGCATGACCCTGAGCCGCACGCTTGAGATGGCGACCGAATTCCGCAAGACAGATGACACCACCCCGATTGTACTGATGGGGTATTACAACCCGATCTATAGTCGCGGCGTGGACCGGTTCCTGACCGATGCCAAGGCCGCCGGCATTGACGGTTTGATTGTCGTTGACCTGCCGCCCGAAGAAGATGAAGAGCTTTGCATTCCCGCACAAAAGGCGGGACTCAACTTTATCCGCCTTGCCACGCCCACGACCGATGACAAGCGCCTGCCCAAGGTTCTCACCAACACCAGCGGCTTTGTCTATTACGTCTCGATCACCGGGATCACCGGTGCCGCCGCCGCAGAGGCCGTCGACGTAGCCCCCGAAGTTGCGCGGATCAAGGCACAGACCGACCTTCCGGTGATCGTGGGCTTTGGTATCCGCACGCCCGAAACCGCCGAGACCATCGCCAGCGTGGCCGATGGCGCGGTTGTCGGCTCGGCCATCGTGGGCAAGATCGCTGATCGCGAGTCGGTTGCTGATGTGCTCGAGTTTGTGCGCGGGCTGGCCGCGGGGGCGCATCGCGCCTAAGGCGCGTAATAAAAAAAGCTTGCCTAAGGCGCGTAATAAAAGAACCGCCTGAGGCGCGTAATAAAAAAGCTTGCCTGAGGCGCGGAACCAAAAGAACCGGCCTCAGCCGTGTAAAAAATCCGCTTGTTGGGCCCCTGCCCCCTTCTGCGACGACAGGAATGATTGCGCGCCCGCCTTGCCGTTGGTAAAGGGTCTTTACCAATTTCCAAAGGGGAACGCCCGATGCCCGTAATCACCAATATCAACGACCTCAAAAAGATCTATGCGCGCCGCACGCCCAAGATGTTTTACGATTACGCGGAATCAGGGAGCTGGAGCGAACAGACCTTTCGCGAGAACACCAGCGATTTCGACAAGATTTACCTGCGCCAACGGGTGGCACTTGACATGACGGGCCGCACGACCGCCACCAAGATGATCGGTCAGGACGTGTCGATGCCCGTCGGCCTTGCACCGGTCGGCCTGACCGGCATGCAATGTGCCGACGGCGAGATCAAGGCCGCACGTGCCGCCGAGAAATTCGGTGTGCCCTTCACCCTTTCGACCATGTCGATCTGTAGCATCGAGGATGTCGCCGAAAACACCACCAAGCCGTTCTGGATGCAGGTCTACACCCTCAAGGACGACGATTTCATGCAGCGCCTGTTCGATCGCGCCAAGGATGCAAAATGCTCGGCGGCAATGATCACGGTCGACCTTCAATTGCTGGGGCAGCGCCACAAGGATCTGAAAAACGGCCTGTCGGCCCCGCCCAAGCTAACCGTGAAATCGGTCGCCAACATGATGACCAAGGTACAATGGGGCCTTGGCATGCTCGGCACCAAGCGCCGGTTTTTCGGCAATATCGTCGGTCATGCCAAGGGCGTGAGCGACCCCTCGTCGCTAAGCACCTGGACCGCCGAGGCATTTGATCAGGCGCTCAACTGGGACCGCATCCGCGAGTTTCGCAAGATGTGGGATGGCCCGCTGATCATCAAGGGCATCATGGACCCGCGCGATGCGCGCGAGGCGCTGAATGTGGGGGCCGATGCGATCATCGTCTCGAACCACGGCGGTCGTCAACTTGACGGTGCGCTTTCGGCCATTCGCGCCCTGCCCGAGATCATGGATGCGGTCGGCGACAAGATCGAAGTGCACCTCGATAGCGGCATCCGCTCTGGTCAGGACGTGCTCAAGGCGATGGCGATGGGCGCCAGCGGCACCTATATCGGTCGCGCCTTTGTCTATGGCCTTGGCGCCATGGGCGAGGCGGGCGTGACCCGCGCGCTTGAATGCATCCACAAAGAGCTTGATTCCAGCATGGGCCTGTGCGGACGCACCGATGTGGGCAAGCTTGACCGCGATATCCTGATGATCCCCAAGGGCTTTGGCGGCGACTGGGAATAACATCCGGCCATGATCGGGCAAGTGACAAGATTTGCCCTTTCCAAGGCACGGCTTTTGCTCTAAAGGCACAGGCCTTACCGCGGGGCTACAGCCTTGGAGGAGCCCCGCCCTTATTGATGGAGAATTATCATGGCTGGAGAAATTCCTGATCTTCAGGCCCAGGAACGCACGGGGACAGGCAAGGGCGCCGCTCGTCAGGCGCGCCGCGCCGGTATGGTTCCGGGTATCGTTTTTGGTGGCGACGTCGATCCGCTGCCGATCAACATCCCGTTCAACGTCCTGTTGAAGCGCCTGAAAAAAGGCCGTTTCAAGTCGACCCTGTTCAACCTTCAGGTTGAAGGCCAGGACGACGTTCGGGTGATCTGCCGCGACGTTCAGCGCGATGTGGTCAAAGACCTTCCGACGCATGTCGATTTCATGCGTCTGCGCCGCACCACCAAGATCAACCTGTTCATCCCGGTCGAGTTCATCAACCTGGAAGACTGCCCGGCAATCCGCAAGGGCGGCGTTATGACCGTCGTTCGTAACGAAGTCGAAATGGTCGTGACTGCGGGCGATATCCCCGATCACCTGACTGTCGACATGGGCAAGGTCGAGAACATTGGCGACACCGTCACCATCTCTGACGTGGAGCTTCCGGAAGGCAGCAAGCTGGTCATCAGCGACCGCGACTTTGTGATCTGTAACGTTTCGGCGCCGTCGGCTCTGAAATCGAGCGGTGATGACGAAGAAGAAGCCGAAGTCGAAGCAACCGAAGCCGCAGAGGGCGAAGAGGCGTAAGACCGCCCCGCCTACACGGTTTGAGTGTTCTGAAACGCGGCCCCTCAGGGGCCGCGTTTTTTCATGCTCTGAGGTTTCCGTCGCGGACCCGGCGAAACCCAAGGATACGCCCGCGCGACGATCCCGGATCATAGGTCAGCCCCGAATCTGACATGCAATCCACGATCCGCTTGATCACCACGTCGGAATAGCGGCCCGGGTGCAATTCCAGCATCACGGCGCGGTTATAGGCAGGCCAGGGCGCATCGAAAAGATGTTCTTCGGCCCCCTCGATATCCATGTTCACCACATGCGGGCGACAGGCCTTGAGCAGGTCGCCCAGCCCCAGGTGCGGCACGCTGACCACGGCATCGGGGGCGCTGTCCATATCCGCAAGCCGCGCGGCCCAGAAGGTCTTTTTGGTATCAAATTCAATCGGGTCTGGCGTACTCTTCATACCGCCGACCGCGCCATGCAAGACCGTGACTGCGGCAAATCCGTTACGTTCGAGATTGCCCCGGATAACCGGCAGCATATCGGGATTACCCTCGACCGTGGTCACATTTTCGGGGCCGGTGATCGAAGAGCAGACCGAAGCGATATAGCCAATCCCCGAGCCAAGTTCGAGCACCCTTTGCCCTTCGCGGAGCCGCATCCGCGCGGCATGCGCCTCGTGCGCCTCATATCCGCCGGTCGAAAGTTTCCCTGTCAGCTTCGGATTCAGCATCTCGTCGGGCACGTTAAGGCGAATTCCATCTATTTCGAACTCTGCCATCGACCGATCCCCTACCCGTTGATTCCCCGCGCCCTGCGGCGTAGACCAGCATCACCAAATATGAGGGCATCGGCAATGCAGCTATTCGTGGGCCTGGGCAATCCCGGCGCAAAATATGAGAATAACCGGCATAATATCGGCTTCATGGCGCTGGACCGGATTGCACAGGATCACGCCTTTGCCCCCTGGCGCTCGAAATTTCAGGGGCATGTTTGCGAGGGCAACCTGGGTGGTACCAAGGTAATCCTGCTTAAACCGGCCACCTTCATGAACCTCTCCGGCCAGTCGGTTGGCGAAGCCCTTCGGTTTTACAAGCTGACGCCCGGCGATGTAACGGTTTTTCACGACGAGCTTGACCTTGCCCCAGGCAAGATCCGGGTGAAGCTGGGCGGCGGCCATGCCGGACATAACGGGCTGCGCTCGATCCATCAGCATATCGGCGAGGCCTACCAGCGGGTGCGCCTTGGCATCGGCCATCCGGGCCACAAGGACCGCGTGGCGCAATTTGTGCTTCAGGATTTCGCCAAGGCCGATGCCCAATGGCTTGACGATCTGATGCGCGGTATCTCGGAAGGGGCGCCCTGGCTTGCCGGGGGCAAGGCCGACCGCTTTCTGAATGCCGTCGCACAGCGCCTCGCACCGCCACGATCCTCAAAAACCGAGGCCACGGCCAAGCCCAAGGCCAGACCCGCTGCCAAGGCGCAAGAGCCGCCCGCGCCCGCCACGGATGAGCGGACCGCGATGCAAAAGCTGATGGATAAATTCCGCTGATCCGCCCCTCTGTCCCGTCACCCTTGCAATTGAGTGACCCGCCTGATTTCCTGCGCGAGAAAGTAGGAGACTGACATGCGGATGTTTTTCAGATGGGTCGCGCGACTACTGTTGATGCTGGCCCTCGCCGCCGTCGTCATCGGTCTCTGGAAGCATGAACAGATCACCCGACTTCTGGCCGTCAACAGCCTGTTTTCCGAAGACAGGATCGTCGCAAACTTTTCGAACATGCAGCGCGCCTTCCTGCATCGGCCAGTGTCAAAGGGCGCGGGTCCCGTGTCGGACCTGCCCCGTGGCCCCGAGGCCGCTTTGCCCGCCGGGCTTGAGGATTGGATCAAGGCACGCGACGTCACCTCGCTTCTGGCGGTCAAGAACGGCGAAATCGTCCATGAACGCTATTTTCTTGGCACCGGCGCCGATGACCGCCGGATAAGCTGGTCCATGGCCAAAAGCTTTCTTTCGGCGCTGTTCGGGGTGATCACGGCCGAGGGCAAGATTGCCTCGCTCGACGATCTGGTGACCGATTATGCCCCCGCACTTGAGAACAGCGGCTATGAGGGCGCCACGATCCGCAATGTGTTGCAGATGACCAGCGGCATCACTTTCGATGAGGATTATCTTGCCTATGATTCCGATATCAACCGCATGGGACGTGTCATTGCCTTAGGTGGGACATTGGATGAGTTCACTGTCGATCTGAAGGATAGTTTCACTTCACCGGGTGACACTTGGCAGTATGTCTCGATCGACACCCATGTGATTGGCATGGTGGTTCGCGGGGCGACAGGCCGTGATGTGCCATCGTCGTTGGCTGAGAAGATTTTGGCGCCGCTGGGATTAGAGAGGGACGGCTACTATATCACCGATGGTGCCGATGTAGCCTTTGTTCTCGGCGGGCTAAACTTTACCACGCGGGACTTTGCCCGCTTTGGTCAGATGATCGCGCAAAATGGCAGCTACAGTGGCAAGCAGATTGTGCCTGCTGATTGGATCTCTGAGTCTACTCAAGCGTCTGCTCCAACCAAGCCGGGGAAAACCAAATATGGGTATCAGTGGTGGGTCCCCAGCGACGCAAGCGAAGGCGAGTTTTTTGCTCGCGGCGTATATGGGCAATACATCTATATTGATCAGGCCCGTGGCGTGGTGATCACCGCGACGGGTGCAGACCGCAAGTTCCGTGAAAATGGGGTGAACAGGAGCAACATTGAAATGTTCCGCAAACTGGCGAAGATTTTGTAATCTGCACGAGAGAGGGCAGGTGGTGGCAACTCTTCTGGGGTGTTGAAGGCAAATTATACGAGGGGGTATTGAAATGAAAAGTTGGTTGAAGACCTATGGCGCGGATGTCCCGGCGGAGATTGACGCAGACCGTTATCCTTCGCTTGTGGCGTTGTTCGAAGAGGCAGCCGAGAGTTATGCCGACAAC
>NZ_CAJXIP010000040.1 GCF_913054395.1 uncultured Roseovarius sp. | reverse complement strand
GATTGCGGGATTTGCCCTTGGGCTAAGCCTTATTCTGGCGATCGGGGCGCAGAATGCCTTTGTGCTGCGTCAGGGGCTGCGGCGCGAGCATGTCTTAGCCGTGGTGATGGTCTGTGCGCTGTCGGATGCTGTGCTTATCGCTTTCGGGGTGACCGGCTTTGGCGCATTGGCCGAGCGCGTGCCCGGACTGGAGCGGGTGATGCGCTATGGCGGTTCGGCCTTTCTGATCTGGTACGGCGCGCGTAATTTCCTGGCCGCCTGGCGTGGGGGCGAAGTGCTTGAGGCGGGCACCGGCACGGGCAGTTTGCGGCGCGCGATGCTCACCTGCCTGGCGCTGACCTGGCTTAATCCGCATGTTTACCTTGATACGGTTGTTCTTGTCGGATCGGTCTCGGCGCAATATGACGACCGACCCGGTTTTGGCATCGGCGCGGTCACCGCAAGTTTCGTCTTCTTCTTTTGCCTTGGCTACGGCGCGCGGCTTTTGGCGCCTCTGTTTCGCCGCGAGGTTAGCTGGCGGGTGCTCGATGCGCTCATCGGCGTCGTGATGTGGGCGATTGCCGCGCGGCTGATCCTTGGCTGAGGGGATCAGTCATGCGCGATGTGGGATACAGGGTTGCATTGGGCGCATGCAGATAGGGCGCGCAGCGCTCGACAGCGGGTGAATTGCATGAGTTAATGGGGCAATGCGAGCAGAACCTTTGATTACCGGCGAGGCGGCTTCAAAGCCGGGATTGGGCATCTTCTGGATGGTGGTAACCGGTATTCTCTTTGTCGGGGTCACCGCGCTTGTCAAAATCCTTGGGACGCGGGTGCCTGCACCACAGGCGGCGTTTCTGCGCTATGCGATGGGGCTTGTGTTCCTGCTGCCGATGTTGCGACCCCTGATGCGGCTACGGCTTGAACGGCGCGTCTGGCTGATGTTTGGCGCGCGCGGGGCGGTTCATACGATCGGTGTGTCACTGTGGTTCTTTGCCATGGCACGCATCCCGATCGCCGATGTGACGGCGATGAATTACCTCTCACCGATTTACGTCACCCTCGGCGCGGCACTGTTTCTTGGCGAAACCCTGGCGCTGCGCCGGGTGCTGGCCGTGGTGGTGGCGTTGATCGGTGCACTGATCATCCTGCGGCCCGGATTTCGCGAAGTCGGGCCGGGGCATTTGGCGATGCTGTTCACGGCGGTGTTTTTCGGCGCCTCCTACCTGACGGCCAAGGTGCTGTCGGGGCGCTGTAGCGCGGGGATCGTGGTGGCTATGCTGTCGATCACGGTGACCATCGGGCTGGCGCCGCTGGCGGCGGCGGTCTGGGTGACGCCGACGATGGGCGAGCTGGCGATCCTGTTCGGGGTGGCCTGTCTTGCGACGGCGGGGCATTACACCATGACGCTGGCGTTTGGGGCGGCACCCCTGGCGGTCACCCAGCCGGTGACCTTCCTGCAGCTGGTCTGGGCGGTGACGCTCGGGGCGCTGGTCTTTGGCGAGGGAGTGGATGTGTTCGTTCTGCTGGGCGGCACGGTGATCGTGGCCGCAATCAGTTTCATAAGCTGGCGCGAGTCGGTGCTCAAGCGGCGCGCGATCACGCCGCCGGTCTCGGCGACCAAGGTCTGAGGTCGGCAAGGGGGCGCTGCCCCCGGCGCGCGGGGCGCGCCTCCCCCGGAGTATTTCTGGAAAAGTGAAAGGCCGATCAGGTGCGCGGATCAAGCAACTTGGCGAGAATCCGGTTGCGGGTGATCTGGCCGATGATCTGTCCCTGCTCGGTGACGCCGACGGGGTTGTCGTGGCCCTGGGCCTGTTCCATGACCTGCTGGATGGTGGCATCCGGATCAACGCAGGTGTCCGGCGTGCCGATCGCGGGCTCCATCACGTCGCGCGCGCAGAGCACGCCGAGCGGGTTCATATGGGCCACGAATTCGGCCACGTAATCGGTCGACGGGTTGGTAAAAATATCCTGCGGGGTGCCACATTGCACGATCCGCCCGCCTTCCATGATCGCGATCCGGTCGCCGAGCTTGAAGGCCTCGTCGAGGTCGTGGCTGACGAAGATGATAGTGCGGCCGAGCGTTTTTTGCAGGTCGATCAACTCGTCCTGAAGGTGACTTCGGATCAGGGGATCAAGCGCCGAGAAGGGTTCGTCCATCAGCAGGATCGGCGCATCGGTGGCAAAGGCGCGGGCCAGGCCGACGCGCTGTTGCATGCCGCCCGAAAGCTCGCCGACGCGGCGGTCGGCCCAGTCCGAGAGGTTGACGAGGTCAAGCTGTTCCTGCACGCGCGCGTCGCGCTCGGGTTTGGGGATATTGGCCAGTTCCAGCCCGAGGCCGACATTCTCTCGCACCGAGCGCCAGGGCAGGAGGCCGAATTGCTGGAACACCATCGCCACGTGATTCTGGCGCACCCGGCGCAGGGTCGGGGCGTCGGCACCGGTCACATCGACCATCTGTTGGCCGTCAAAGATCTCGACCTTGCCGCGCGCCACCGGGTTGAGCCCGTTGACGGCGCGCAACAGCGTGGATTTGCCAGAGCCGGACAACCCCATCAGCACGAGGATTTCGCCGGGCGCGACCGAGAGGCTGCAATCGTGCACGCCAAGCACCTGGTTGGTTTGCTGCTGGATTTCAGCGCGGGTCATGCCCTGATCCATCAGCGGCAGGGCCGTTTGCGGCGTGTCACCGAATACGATCGAGACGTTCTGAAAATCGACCATCGGGCGTGCGTCGGGGGTATGGGTCATTTGGGCTCTCCCATCCGCAGCATGCGGTCAAGAATGATCGCCACGACCACGATCATCAGCCCCGATTCAAAGCCAAGCGAGATATTGACGGTGTTGATCGCCCGCAGGACCGGCACGCCAAGCCCGTCGGCGCCCACAAGCGCGCCGATCACCACCATCGACAGCGACAGCATGATCGTCTGGTTCAGCCCGGCCATGATCTGGGGCAGGGCATAGGGCAGTTCCACCTTGAACAGGGTTTGCTGCGCGGTGGCGCCAAAGGCCTGTGCGGCCTCAAGCAGGGGGCGGGGCGTGGAGGAAATGCCAAGATGGGTCAGGCGGATCGGCGCGGGGACCACGAAGATCACCGTCGCAATCAGCCCCGGCACCATGCCGATGCCGAAGAACACGATGGCCGGGATCAGATAGACGAAGGGCGGCAGCGTCTGCATCAGGTCAAGCACCGGGCGCAGCCAGTCATAAAGCCGGGGCCGGTGCGCCGCAGCGATGCCGATGGGCACGCCGATCGCCATGCAGAAGATGCAGGAGGATAGAACCAGAGTGAGGCTTTCGGTGGTTTCTTCCCAATAGTTCTGATTGTGGATGAAGAGAAAGCCGAGGAACACGAAGAGGCAGGTCTTCCAGTTGCGTTGCAGCAGCCAGGTGAGGCCCACGAAAATCGCCATGATCACAAGCGGATGCGGTGCCTGAAGCAGCCACAAAAAGCCGTCGATCAGCCCTTCCATCAGTGCCGAGAGCATGTCGAAGACCCATGCGCCATTGTCCTGAAGCCAGAGGAAAAAGCTTTCGGCGGCATCGCCAACGGGGATTTTATGGTCGCTCAGCCAGTCCATGGGCGCGCACCTCGTTCATTGCGGTGGGGAGAGGGGGCGCCCCGACCGCATTGGGCCGGGGCAGGGTCGGCGATCAGAGGCCAAGCGCCGATTTGACGGCGGCCATCGCGTCGCCACCCTCGCGGGTGGTCACACCGTCTAGCCAGCCGTCGAGCACGCCGGGATTGGCCGCAAGCCATGCGGTTGCCGCCGCTTCGGGCTTTGCACCCTCGTCAAGGATGGCGCCCATGATCTCGTTTTCCATGGCAAGGGAGAACGACAGGTTCTGCAACAGCTTGCCCACATTGGGGCATTCGTCGACATAGCCCGCGCGGGTGTTGGTATAGACCGTCGCGCCGCCAAGATCGGGGCCGAACCAGTCGTCGCCGCCGGTCAGATAGGTCATGTCGTGATTGGCGTTCATCGGGTGCGGTTCCCAGCCGAGAAAGACAATCGGTTCCTCGCGGCGATCGGCGCGGCTGACCTGCGCCAGCATGCCCTGTTCAGAGCTTTCCTTGACGTCAAAGTCTTTCAGGCCAAAGGCGTCGGCGGCAATCATGTCCATGATCAGGCGGTTGCCGTCATTGCCGGGTTCGATCCCGTATATGGTGGCGTCTAGCGCCTCGGCCTGGGTCGCGATGCTTTCAAAGCTGGTGATGCCAAGCGCAGCACCTGCGGCATTGGTGGCCAGCGTATATTTCGCGCCTTCCAAGTTGGCGCGCACCGTGTCGACCGTACCGGCCTCGCGGTAGGGGGCGATGTCACCTTCCATCGTCGGCATCCAGTTGCCGAGGAACACGTCGATATCGCCCTTGGCCAGCGAGGTATAGGTGACCGGCACGGCGAGAACCTTGATGTCGGTTTCGTAGCCAAGCGCCTTGAGCACCTCGGTGGTGGCGGCGGTGGTGGCGGTGATATCCGTCCAGCCGACATCGGCAAAGCTGACCTCGTTGCAATTGGCAAGGGCGGGGCCGGTGGCCACGGCAAGGGCCATGGCGGAGAGTGTGGTTTTGAGGGTCATGGCGAGTAGACTTTCTTTTGCGGATTTTCGGGAAACGGCCATCGGGCAAACGCCGTTTGGCCAAGGGGCCCGGCGCATGGTCTGCGCCCGGGCCCCTCGTTTTCATGTCGTGGCGAGGCTTAGGCGAACCACCAGCGTTCGATGAAGCGCATGCCGTCCACATCCCAGTTCGAGCCCATCTGCTCGGTATGGGCGATCTTGGTGGAGTTGCCGAAGACATAGTTGGCAAACATCGGCACGATCACGCCGCCGTCGCTGCTACAGATCGCCTGCATCTCATAGTACATCTCGCGGCGCTTGGCCTCGTCGAGTTCCGAGCGCGCCTTGACCATGAGTTCGTCAAAGCGGTCATTGCACCAGAAGCTGTCGTTCCAGGATGCGCCACATTTATAGGCGGTCGAGAACATCTGATCCTCGACTGAGCGGCCCGACCAGTAGACGGCGCAGAACGGCTTTTTCATCCAGACATCGGACCAATAGCCGTCATTGGGCTCGCGCACGGGTTTGAGGTTGATCCCGCAGGCAGCGGCAGAGCTCTGATAGAGCACGGCCGCATCAACCGCGCCGACAAAGGCCGCATCCGCAGCGGACAACGACACATCGACGCTATCAAGACCGGCAAGCTTGAGGTGGTATTTCGCCTTGTCGGGATCATAGCTCGTCTGTTCGAGGTCCTTGTTGAAATAGCGTTGTCCCTGACCGATCGGATGGTCATTGCCGACAGAGCCATAGCCGAACAGGATCTTGTCGACCAGTTCCTGGCGGTTGATGCCGAATTTCAGGGCGTGGCGCACATGGACGTTGCTATAGGGCTCTGCGCGGGTATCCATGGCAAAGGTGTAATGCTGGGTGCCGGCAACCGAGTTGATCTGGATATCGGGGCGGCGCGCCAAAAGGCCCACGGTCTTGAGGTCAAGCCGGTCGGCCATGTCCACGTCACCCGAGACAAGCGCGGTGGTCCGGGCGTTCTGGTCAACGATGGCAATCACCTCGGCGCTGTCGAACCATGCAACATCGCTGCGCCAGTGGTTGGGGTTGCGCTCAAGCGCATAGGAAACACCGGGCTGGAAGTCCTTCAGCACATAGCTGCCGCAGCCATCGCCGGATTTCCAGTCGATGCTCTCGCCTTCCGCCTTGCAGATCGTCAGGTGATAATCGCTCAGGATGAAGGGGAAGTCGGCATTGCCGCCGTCAAGCGTGAAGACGACCGTATCGTTGCCTTCTGTTGCGATATCCTGAATCGGGGCCACGATCGGACCCGCCGCCGAGGTCGAGCCTTCGCCACGGTGGAAGTTGATCGAATTGACAACGTCCTCGATGGCGAGTTCCTTGCCCGAATGAAAGGTCACGCCCTTGCGGATCTTGAACTTCCAGACAGAGGCGTCATCCGAGGCTTCCCAGCTTTCGGCCAGCTCGGGGACAAGCGCGCCTTCGTTTGTCACCTCGGTCAGGCGGCCATGGATGGCGAAGGACAGCGAAGTGGTAAAGCTGTTTTCATAGGTGCCCGGGTTAAGAGTGTCGGTGGTCTGACCATGGCCAATGGCCGCCCGCAGGTGCCCGCCGCGATTCGGTGCAGCCATCGCGCCGCCCATCGGCAGCGAGGCGGCAAGCGCCGTGGCGGCCGTGGTCGCGAGAAATCCACGCCGGTTAAGGCGTCCGTTGTTGAGAAGTGTCATTTATGGTTTCTCCCTTTGGTTTATATTTTTGCCCGGCCCTGTTGTCCGCCATGCGGCAGGGTGGGGGATGTTTCCGGCGGCGCGAGCCATAAGACCGCGCCCCAGCCGCGTCTTGATAGCAAGGCTAATATGACGGTGCCGTGAATTACAACGCTATTCTGGTTCTGTGTGGTCTGATCCGTTCTGTTGGTTTTTATTGATTGACGAGTCAATTAAACACGATTAGGCCAATATGGCAACATTTTACCGGAGGATGACAATGCCCAAAATCGGGATGGAGCCGATCCGGCGCACCGCGCTGGTCGAGGCGACGATTTCCGAGATTGGCGCGCGGGGCTCACTGGATGTGACCGTGGCCCAGATCGCGCGCCGTGCGGGCATGTCGAGCGCTTTGGCGCATCACTATTTCGGGTCCAAGGAGCAGATGTTCGCTGCCGCCATGCGCCATATCCTGACGCTCTACGGGGCCGAGGTGCGCGGTGCGCTGATCATGGCGAAAAGCCCGCGTGACCGGGTCGAGGCGATCATTCGCGCCAGCTTTACGCCCGCGCAATTCCGGCCCGAAATGGTTTCGGCCTGGCTGAATTTCTATGTTCAGGCGCAGCGCTCGGACGAGGCGCGACGCCTGCTTCATATCTATCAGCGACGCTTGCGCTCGAACCTGCATGATGCGTTTCGCCGCCTTGATCCGGCACAATCGCGCACCCTGACACGCGGTTTGGCGGCGATGATTGATGGCATGTATATCCGCCAGGCCCTGCGCGAGGGGCCGATGTCGCCCGCCGTCGCGGTGGACGTCCTGCTGCATTATCTCGACACAAGCCTATCCCCGAAGGAGAGCCAATGACCGCCCCCAATATCCTGATTATCATGGTCGACCAGCTGAACGGCACGCTGTTCCCGGACGGTCCGGCGGATTGGCTTCATGCGCCCAACCTCAAGGCGCTGGCGGCGCGTTCGACACGGTTTGCCAATGCCTATACCGCCTCTCCGCTGTGCGCGCCGGGGCGCGCCAGCTTCATGTCCGGCCTCTTGCCCTCGCGCAGCCGGGTCTATGACAATGCCGCCGAATTTGCCGCCGATATCCCGACCTATGCCCATCACCTGCGGCGCGCGGGCTACCAGACTTGCCTCTCGGGCAAGATGCATTTCGTCGGCCCCGATCAGATGCACGGATTCGAGGAACGCCTGACCACCGATATCTATCCCGCCGATTTCGGCTGGACCCCGGATTACCGCAAGCCGGGCGAGCGGATCGACTGGTGGTATCACAACATGGGCTCTGTCACCGGCGCCGGTGTGGCCGAGATTTCCAACCAGATGGAATATGACGACGAGGTCGCCCATAACGCGCGGGCCAAGGTCTATGACCTCGCCCGCGGGCTGGATGACCGCCCCTGGTGCCTGACGGTCAGTTTCACCCATCCGCATGACCCCTATGTGGCGCGCAGGAAATACTGGGACCTCTACGAGGATTGCGAGCATCTTCTGCCCGGAGTGCCCGCGATGGACTACGAGGACCACGACGCTCATGCCAAGCGCATCTTTGATGCCAATGACTGGCGCTCCTTTGACATCACCGAAGAGGATATCCGGCGCTCGCGGCGCGCCTATTTCGCCAATATCAGTTATCTTGACGACAAGATCGGCGAGGTGCTTGAGGCGCTTGAAACGACCCGTCAGGAGGCGGTGATCCTGTTTGTCAGCGATCACGGCGACATGCTTGGCGAACGCGGGCTTTGGTTCAAGATGAGCTTTTACGAGGGCTCGGCGCGTGTGCCCCTGATGATTTCGGCGCCGGGCATGACGCCGGGGCTGGTCACCGACCCGGTGAGCAATATCGACGTCTGTCCGACACTCTGCGATCTGGCGGGGGTGAGTATGGCCGAGGTCATGCCCTGGACCGAGGGGCAATCGCTCGTCTCCCTTGGCCAGGGGGGCTCGCGCAGCGAACCGGTGGCAATGGAATATGCCGCCGAGGCGTCTTATGCGCCGATGGTTTCGCTGCGGTACGGAAAGTGGAAATACAACCGCTGCGCGCTTGATCCCGATCAGCTGTTTGATCTCGAGGCCGATCCGCAGGAATTGCGCAATCTGGCGGATGATCCCGCCCATGCCGGTACATTGGCACAGCTTCGGGCCAAGGCCGAGGCGCGGTGGGATCTGGATGCTTTTGACGCGGCCGTGCGTGAAAGCCAGGCGCGCCGCTGGGTGGTCTACGAGGCGTTGCGCAAGGGCGGCTACTACCCTTGGGATTACCAGCCGCTTCAGAAGGCCAGCGAACGCTATATGCGCAACCACATGGATCTGAACGTGCTGGAAGAAAGCAAGCGGTTTCCTCGGGGCGAATGATGCTTTCACCGTTCCGGAAATACTCGGATCCCGGATTTTGCCGGGGGCACAGGCCCATCCGATCCACACCTGAAACGGGCCGCTTTTTCCCGGCCCGCCGCCCTGCTGAAAGGAAGCTCTGAGATGGAAGCCGATTATATCATCGTTGGTGCGGGCAGCGCGGGGTGCGCCATGGCCTACCGGCTGTCTGAGGCCGGGCATTCGGTACTGGTGATCGAGCATGGCGGCACCGATGCCGGGCCCTTCATCCAGATGCCCGGCGCGCTCAGCTATCCGATGAACATGCCGCGCTATGACTGGGGCTATCAGAGCGAGCCGGAACCGCATCTTGGCAACCGCCGCCTTGCCTGTCCGCGCGGCAAGGTGATCGGCGGGTCGTCGAGCATCAACGGCATGGTCTATGTGCGCGGTCATGCCTGTGACTATGACCATTGGCGCGAACAGGGCGCGGACGGCTGGGGCTATGCCGATGTGTTGCCCTATTTCAAGCGCATGGAAACCTGGCATGACGGTGGCCATGGGGGCGACCCTGCCTGGCGCGGCACCGATGGACCGTTGCATGTCAGCCGGGGGCCGCGCGACAACCCGCTCACGCGCGCCTTCGTCGAGGCCGGCGCCGAGGCCGGTTACCAGCGCACCGACGATTATAACGGCCAACAGCAAGAGGGCGTCGGCCCGTTTGACATGACCGTCTGGCAGGGGCAACGCTGGTCGGCGGCCAATGCCTATCTGCGTCCGGCATTGAAGCGGACCAATTGCGATCTGATTCGCGCCCTGGTCACCCGTGTGGTGATTGAAGAGGGGCGTGCGGTCGGGGTCGAAATCCTCCGCAAAGGGCGGCAAGAGGTCGTATGCGCGAGGGCCGAGGTCATCCTGTCGGCATCCTCGATCAACTCGCCCAAACTGTTGATGTTGTCGGGCGTTGGCCCGGCGGCGCATCTGGCCGAGCATGGGATTTCTGTTCAGGCGGACCGCCCCGGTGTCGGTCAAAACCTTCAGGATCACCTAGAGCTTTACATTCAGATGGCCGCCAGCCAGCCGGTCAGCCTGTTCAAATACTGGAACCTGTTCGGCAAGGGGCTGGTCGGGGCGCGCTGGCTTTTGGGCCGCAAGGGTCTGGGCGCAAGCAACCAGTTCGAAAGCGGCGGCTTTATCCGCTCTGATGCGGGCGTCAATTATCCCGACATCCAGTTCCATTTCCTGCCGATTGCCGTGCGCTATGACGGCAAGGCCGCTGCCGAAGGGCACGGGTTTCAGGCCCATGTCGGTCCGATGCGCAGCGCCTCGCGCGGGGCGGTCAGCCTGCGCAGCAATGACCCATCGGACGCGCCGACGATCCGCTTCAATTACATGAGTGAAGAGAGCGACTGGATCGATTTCCGCAAATGCATCCGCCTGACCCGGGAAATTTTCGCGCAAGAGGCCTTCAAACCCTTTGTGAAGCATGAAATTCAGCCCGGCCCGGAGGTGACCAGCGAGGCCGAGATTGATGCTTTCATCCGCGAACATGCCGAAAGCGCCTATCACCCCTGTGGCACCTGTCGAATGGGGCGCGCCGATGACAGCGGCGCGGTTGTCGACTCGCATGGCCGGGTGATTGGCGTTGAGCGCCTGCGTGTAGCGGACAGCAGCATTTTCCCGCGCATTACCAATGGCAACCTCAACGCGCCTTCGGTCATGGTCGGCGAAAAAATCGCAGATCATGTCCTGGGCCGAACGCCGCTTGTACCCGAGAATGCGGAGCCCTGGATGCATCCCGAGTGGCAGACCCGGCAGCGTTGAGCAAGCTTGGGTCTCCGGGCTTGATTCCAGGTGAACCGGCCCCGATAAGGGGGCATGTTAAGGATTTGTACACTTTTCGTTCTGGCGATGGCCTGTCCCGGTCAGCCAGCCGGGGCGCAAACGTTTTCCGGGCGCGTCGTGGTGATTGATGGCGATACGCTTGATGTGGGGCAGACGCGTGTGCGACTGCACGGCATTGACGCCCCGGAACTTGGCCAGACCTGCACCAACAGGAACGGCGTGTCGTGGGACTGCGGCACATGGGTGGCCGACCAGGTGCGCAGGCGCTTTGAAGGGCACAGGGCGCGGTGTCAGGCGGTGGAAAAGGACAAATATGGCCGCACGGTCGCGCGCTGCGAGGTGGCGGATCAGGATATTGGCCGTGCTCTGGTCCGGGACGGGCTTGCACTGGCTTACAGGCAGTATTCGATGGCCTATGATCTGGATGAAAAGGGCGCCGCCGTGAGCGCGCGCGGCCTGCATGGGCATGTCATGGCCCGGCCTGCGGAGTATCGCCGCAACCTGCGCGATAAACGGGCGGGCCAAAACCCGGCGCCTGATCCGACCTGTGTGATCAAGGGCAATATCAACGGCAAGGGTCGGCGGATTTATCATATGCCGGGGCAACAGCACTATGAGCGCACGACGATTCGCACAGCCCGCGCAGAGCGCTGGTTCTGCTCTGAGGCAGAGGCCCGCGCGGCAGGATGGCGGCGCGCCAAACGCTAGGATCAAACCCTTTGGCGGGGCCGGAATTTGAGTATTTAGGGAAAGGTGAAACCTGGGTTGCGCTTTTTGATCCGTATCAAGGAACTAGTCCGGTTTGGGCTCTAGATTCGGGGCGAGCAAGCAAAAAGGAGAAATGCGCGATGTCCCACACCCCCCATGAACTTCATGACGAATTCCCGCAACTGGCCGGTAAAATCAGTGAAATGAAACAGGCGGATGCCCATTTTGGCAAGCTGGCGGACGAATACCATCAGGTGAACCGTGCCGTGCACCGGGCCGAGACTTTGGTGGAGCCGGTGGAGGAACTTGCGGAGGTCGAAATGCGTAAGAAGCGGGCGGCGCTCAAGGATGAGATTTATCGTCTTCTGACCGCCTGAGCGCGGGCCGGGAGAGGCATGAGAGACAAGATTCCGCGCGCGGGGAGGTCCGCTGCGCGGATTTTCTTTGCGGCCTAACCAAAGTCGGGCACAAGGGCCTCAGCGTTTTGAAAGCCAGCCGTCAGGCAAGGCCCAAGGTTCGGTGAATGCCTTCTGGACATGCAGCAGTTTGCTGAGTGCCAATGCGCATTTCGCAACGATGTCAATGGGAAGGTGGCAGCCCGTAGGGCACACGTCCTCAGCTTGCATAGTGCTGCGTGGCCTTGCGTAGTGCCTTGATTTTATGAAGTTTTCCATATTTTCCTTGTTCGCCGCCTTTCATGCTATTACGTTGCAGAACATTATTAAGGGCGGATTGAAGGGCCGATTGGACTGTCGGCGGGAAAGGAAATCGAACCATGCCACCACGGGCAAAGGAACTGACCCCAACGCAAATTAAGGGGCTGAAACACCCGGGCGGTGATCGGGCCGTGAAAGTCGCAGTTGGGGGAGTGTCTGGGCTTCATATTCAGATACAGTCGAGCGGCGCGAAATCATGGGTTCTGCGCACCCGCTATGGTGAGTGGACGGAGCGGCGCGACAGCGACGGTAAGGTGATTGAGCGCGGGCGCAAGAAACGTGAGATAGGGCTAGGGGCATATCCCGACATTCTGCCCGGTGCCGCCCGTGACAAGGCGCGAGAAATCAAGGCCAAGCTAGAGGCGGGCATTGACCCCATAGCCGAGCGCAAGGCCGCACAGGCGGCGCTCATAGCCTCTGCGCGGCGTGGCCTGACCTTTGCCGATGCGCTGGACAAATTCGCAGCCGAAAAGGTCAAGGAATTCCGCTCAGAGAAATATCGCGTTCAATGGAAATCGACCATCGAGAAACACGCCTTACCGGAACTTGGCAAGATGCTGGTACAGGACATTGAGTTGCAGGACGTGCTGCGTGTTTTGCAGCCGATCTGGACCGATCGCACGGAGACCGCGTCCAAGCTGCGCCAGCGGGTCGAGGCCGTTCTAAGCTGGGCAACGGTGCAGGGGCACCGGACGGGCGACAATCCGGCGCGATGGGCGGGCAATCTCAAGCTGGTGTTGCCTGCACCTTCAAAGGTCTCAGGCGCAACCAACTACCCGTCATTGCAGCTTGGGGATGCTGCGGGGTGGTGGAGGGCACTACAGACGCGGGAAGGCATGGGCGCGCGGGCGCTCGAATTCCAGGCCATGACCGCAACCCGGGCCGGGGCGATCCGTTTTGCGACATGGGATGAATTCGACCTCCAAGCGAAGGTTTGGACAATCCAGCCGGGCCGCAAGGCGTCTAAGACCACGCCAAGCGATAAGGCAAAGCGAATTCCCCTGACTGACGAAATGGGAGCGCTTCTGGAAAGTCTGCCAAGGATGAAGAACAGCGAGTTCGTTTTCTGGGCACCGCGCGGCGGGGCGCTTTCCGATGCGACCTTGGGCAAGGTCATGCGTTCTGTCCATGAGGCAAACCAAAAGGCCGGGGGCAGGGGCTTTGTGGATGCCGCCACGGGCGAACAAGCCGTGCCGCACGGGCTGCGCTCGACGTTCCGTACTTGGGTTGCAGAACGCACTACCTATGACGGTGATCTGGCCGAGGTGGCGCTATTCCACAAGGTCGGAAACAAGGTGCAGCAAGCCTATGACCGCAGCGACATGGTAGAGCGCCGCCGGGCGATGATGGGCGCATGGTGCGGCTTTCTGAGTGGGTGCGAATCCGAAAAGGTGGTGCAGTTGGAGGGGGCGCGGGCATGAGTTATAAACCGATCATAGGCCTCGTGGCGCGGGCTGGACGAGCCTTCATGGCAGCGAAGGGTAAGGATCCGGAAATTGAGGGCAAACCGCTGGCGGAGTTCCTGCTAAGCGATGAGCACATTGGGCCATATGAGCGCGAGTTGTTAGCAGAATTAGTTACTGGAGAATGGCGAAGACCAAAGGGAAGGCCGAAGGGCGTTGGGCCCGGGCATATTTACGCCGTTTTGCTTGTGTCGGACTATCGCCGCCGCGTGTCGGAATATGGGCCAAATGGGGAAGAGGCGGCTGCGCAAGACACGGCAATTAAATTTGGCGTGTCAACACGAACAGTGCGCAGTTATGTTCGGGAGGCACGCAAGCGCGAGGCCGCCATTAAGACGGAGATTGCCACAAAATAAAAAGTATTTTCTGGCAATTGCTTTGTTTTGAACTTTCGCGAATTATGGTGAAATTGGCGGGCATCCAATATCGAAAGGATGCACCATGCAAACCGCGAAGAAAGTGAAAGCCGAATTTCTGACCGGCCCCCAAGTTCAGGAACGCTACCAGAAATCCCCTGTCACAATCTGGCGCTGGATCAATGACTCGGCTCTTGGGTTTCCGCAGCCTATCCGCATAAACCGCCTGAACTATTGGCGCTTAGCCGAACTTGAGGCATGGGAAGCGGCACAGGCTGGCCAATCCGCTGCATAAGAAAACCCCACCCACAGCGGAAGCGCGGGCGGGGCTGCTTTAACCGAGCGGGACAGCTTCGATTGTTATAGCATAACGCAGCGCGCCGTCATGGGCAACCGTGAGGCAAGGGCAATGCCAAAGAAACCGACGAGCCAGCAGAGGTGGCGCAGTCGCCACCCGAAACGCTACCTAGCCCACCTATACGTGCAGAACGCAATACGGCTTGGTGTGATCGAGCGCCTGCCGTGTGAATTGTGCGGTGAGGCCAAGACTGACGCGCACCACGACGATTATGATCGGCCCTATCAGGTGCGCTTCCTTTGCAGACGCCACCACAAACAGCACCATGCCAAGGGGGACGGCTATGGGGAGAGATAAGCGCAACGAGAAGCGCCAGCTACAATTCACGAAGTGGATTTATGCACATCGTCTATTGCCAGCGTGGCAGGCGCTAACGTTCCCCGCGCGTGACGCCTATTTTCACCTTCAAGTGAAATGCTTCGCGGATACCAAATCGGCGCGCAATAACAACGGGGAGGTGTTTCGTAGCCTGCGCGACCTTTCGTCAGATATGGGGTGCGCGGTCAAGACAGTGGGCGCAGCCCTCGCTGACCTACAGGCCAAGGGTTGGATCGTGGTAACGAACCCTTGGCAGCGCGGCACAGATGGAAAGGGTGAAACCGCTACTTTCCGCCTGACAATGTTGCCGACCGAACAGGGACCGCCGACAAGGGAGCCGGAGCGCTGGCAGGAGGGTCATGATTATTCAGTGACCGTCTACGGACCATATAAGCCCCAGCCTCGTAGCGGCCGAAAATGCAACCTCAAAATTCAGAATCCAGCCCCCAATTCGGACACACCACCGTGCCCGAATGGGACACACTCGCGCGCGGTAAAGTCATGAACTGTGCCCGAATGGGATACACAAACACCGGCTTTTGCCCGTCTGAGTGTGCCCGAATGGGGGACATATCTAATTACCATCCTATGCGATGGTAAGCGGTATGGCCGATCGCACCATTTCCAGCGTGGCGGCGACCGAAAGCCAGAAACGGGGTGAGGGAGAACATACCGCGTTGCGCCGCCAGGATGCCGTCCTCAAAGCAGGCATGTCAGAGCGTGTCGCATATTGGGAAGCCGCTTATCAAATGTCGATATAGCTTTGCGAAGATAGCGCCTTATTGGGCCTCTTTTGTTCGATTTGATATGCTGGCAACCGTAACGGATGCCCCTGAAACACAATGAAATAATGATAGCAATAGAATATTAAGATATCATAGTACTATCCGCCCATCAATCTGCCCTTAAAGCTTAACAGAAGGCCGACCATAGCATGGCGAAAGCACCACTGCCGCCTGAATTCAGGACACGTCGGGGCACCGGGGCCGTGACTTTGGCCGGTGTTGACGGGCGCAGCATGATGGCTCGCCGCTTCCGAGAGATTACGTCCGGGGTTGAGTGTGATCTGGGCGGTGATCTGACTGAGGCGCAAAAGCACCTGACCGCCCGCGCCGCCTGTCTTGCCTGTTGGTGTGAGGAACGCGAGGCCGAACTGGCACGGGGGCAGGAATTCGATGCACAGGGATACGCGACCATATCCAATGCACTGCGCCGCCTGTTGAACGATCTGGGGCTTGAACGCCGCGCCCGTGACGTGACGCCAGAACTGCGCGATTACATCAACGGAAATGCGCAGGCCGATGGCTAGCAGGGGCAAAATGCTTATCACGATCCGGCCCGGCCTGATGCTGCATGTATGGCGCGATTGCGTCGAGGTGGCGCGCGTGCCGATGCCAGCACCGCAAGCGCTGGGCTTGGCGCATGATGTCATTGCGAAAATCAGGTGGCCAGAATGAGCGTGAGCATTCTCGACGCCATGACCGACGCCAATCTATTCGGGAGCACGTTTGGCAGTGATAGTTTCGCCGCCTGGCGCGCGCTCTTGGGGGGATTTTACGGTCTGCCCCTGAATGATGACGGAGCGAAGACTTTCAATAAGCTCACTGGTCGTACGCAGACATCACATAAGGCGCATGATGAACTTTGGCTTGCTGTAGGGCGCAGAGGTGGCAAGAGTCATGTGGCTGGGCTTCTAGCGATCTACGAAGCTTGTTTCACCGATTACCGCGACAAGCTGGCGCCAGGTGAAGTTGCGAGCTGCATGGTCATTGCCAGCGATAGGCGACAGGCGCGAACCGTGATGCGTTATATTAGCGGTCTGGTGAACGAAAACCCCATGCTGCGCCGGATGGTGTTGCGCGAGAATTCTGAGGCCATCGAATTTCGCAACCGGGCCGCTATCGAGGTTCACACAGCTTCACACCGGGCCGTGCGCGGCTATACGTTGTCGGCAGCTATCCTTGATGAAATCGCATTCTGGCACATTGATGGCGCGAACCCGGATGTTGAGATCATTTCCGCTCTGCGTCCTGCGCTCGCGACGTTGGGCGGGCCGCTGATTGCTTTGTCGTCGCCCTATGCGAAGCGCGGCGTGTTGTGGAACGCTTACAAAAAGCACTTTGGCCACGACAGCCGGATTCTGGTCGCGCAAGCTCCTTCGCGCACCATGAACCCCCGCTTACCCGCGCGTGTCGTTGAAGACGCGATGGCGGATGACTGCGCAAGGGCAAGTGCGGAATATCTGGCGCTATTTCGCAGCGACATTGCATGCCTGATAGACCCGGCGTTGATCGAAGAAGCGACGCGGCCCAAGCCTAGGGAACTTCCAGCTGTCCGGCGCGTGCGATACATGGCCTTTACAGACCCGGCAGGGGGCGGGCAGGATGAATTCACCATCGCAATCGCACACAGCGAAGGTGACGCCGTTGTTATTGACGCGGTGCGAGGGCTCCGCGGATCACCTGCCGGAATTGTTAAGGAATACGCGGCCTTTCTCAAAACCTACGGAATTCGCCGGGTGATCGGCGACCGATATGCGGGCCGGTGGCCGCGCGATGAATTTCAGAAACATGGGATCACCTACGCGGTAAGTGAAATCGACCGCAACGGCCTGTATCTGGAGATGCTGGCGGCGCTTAATTCGGGCTGCGTCGAGTTGCCGAACGACCGGAAGCTATCACAGCAGCTTGCAGCCTTGGAGCGGCGCACAGGCCGCAGCGGGCGCGACATGATCGACCATCCGCCGGGCGGGCACGATGACCTTGCCAACGCGGTCGCCGGTGTTGTGGCGGCCGTTGCGGCGCAGCGCCGCAGGCCGACTGCCTTAGTTGGCACCTGTACAGTCTGATAAACACAATCGAAGGGAGTAACATGAATACTACTGCAAAGTTTATTAGCCTGGCCGACCCCATGGGCTCGATGTTAGCAAGCGGTTGGGCATGGCACGACAGCGAACAGCCAATCATCGCCAGAACGCACAATTATCTCGCGGCCCTGGCGACGGGCGCGAATAAGCTACGCGATGAGGTGGCTGCGCAGCGGGCCGCGGGCAGGCTGACGGAGACGGGCTTGAAAGAGCATCTTGTCCGTTTCCTGTCTCGGGAATTTGCCCCCGCCTATCGGCGGGCTGATCGCGATGGGCGGCGCGGGATCAAGCGGCAGATAGAGACTTTCCGCGCACAGGGTGTTCGCGCGATCGAGCCGACAGACGTGGCGGCGGCGATCCTGCGATCTGATTTGCGACGAATGTTCTTTGACCTGCCGGAGATGGCGCGCACAGCACTTCTGATCGAGCCGCCGGTAATACTGTCAACCGCGTTGTTGGAGCTTCCCGAGGCATTTCACCGGCTGGACGCCGACGAACTGCGCGAACGGGCCTTCGGGGCCGACTTTCCGGAACTTTCCGTGCAGATTGATGAACTACGCGCCGTTCATCTGTTCGTCGCATCCAGCCTTACGGTGGCCCGCGATGATGCAATGAGCAGCGCCGGAATCGACTTATGCGAATTCAATCTTGCAGTCTGGAATGGCGATCCGGCGAACTGAGCTGGATGTTGAGAAAAGGCGTCCTGATAGAGTCGGCACGTTAGGTCAGAACGATAGTACGCGACGTCATATAGCCGATGTCGGGACGATGTGCGATCTGGTGTGGCTGCCGGGGCACCTAGTGTTTGCCACCCGAGGTAAAGTTCCCACGCCTTGTGCGATGCGGTCGCGATGGGCCAGAATCGGGACCTTTCTGGCATTTGCTGCAATTGCGCAGAAATTATTCGCGTTTACGACATCACTGGGTGGGGGCGGGCGGGAAGCGGCCGTTCGCTGCGCTCTGCGCCAAGGTCTGCTTCGCGGACAAAACGGTCTTTTTCAATACAAGTATAAATGACCGCTTTTGTGGATCAACGCTCCACGATGCACTGCAATGCAGTTGCAGCTGCAAAATAGGTTTCGCACGCTTTCACAAAATCTTTAACACTTCGCCGTGGGCGCGATTTGTCGTAACCGATTGCGAGGGTGAGTGGCGGTAGATCGTCTGAAATCGGAAGTGCTACAACTTTCGCACCCGTATAACTCTCGGTAGTTAGCGGCCGCATATTGAGGATGGCGCAGCCCCGCCCCGCAGCCACTATGCTTCGAACCATTTCGGTCGAATTTACATAGGCCGCGACAGGTGCTTGGCGGGCACCTGGTTGGAAAAGCCCCTCGTAATAGGACGCGGCAACGGGTCGGTTCAGCACGATCAAAGGTTCCAGAGCGATCTGCGCCATTGAAACCGAAGATTGCTGTGTCAAAGGATGTGCGGCGGGGAGCAGGCAATAGGGCGGTGCCGCAATAAGGATTTCGAAATCCACTGTGGGGCGCACACCTTCAGCGACAAAGAGAATGACATCGAATGTGCCGTTGAGTAGTCCGTCCTGCGCCTGATCGTTGTCACATTCGGTCAATTCAAGCGTGACGGAACTATCGGCTGGCAAGAAGGTATCGAAGATTTGTGGCAAGAATGCGGGTGCGATGGGCGCGTAATACCCGATCCGCAAAGTCCCGCTAAGGGCATGCCGCAATTCCGCACCTTCGTTGAGCACGGATTGGTATTCTTCCAATAGACGCTCGCATTTGCGAGCCACTTCGCGTCCGCTGGCATTGGCCTGAATGCCTCGTGCGCGTTGCCTTGTCACAAGTGTCAGGTCAAACTCAGTCTCAACTTGGTCTATGGCGGACGAAATCGCGGAAGCTGCGATGTTCAACTCCGCTGCGGCTTTGGCAATGTTGCCGTGGCGCAGGGCGGTGGTGAAATATTCCATAGCTTTTAAAGTCAGCGCCATTCAGAACCTCGTATTTTCAGATGTAGGTCATCTTATAATACTATTTTTCAGATGATGAAGGCCATGCCATTGTATGAGTATCGCATTTCCATGGGATCCATTATGTCCGACGCTCCGCTCAAAGGCTGGAACCACACGCCTAATGTTCCGCTGCAAGTTTCACCGCTCTTCAGTTGGCCGCCTCGCCCGATGGCGATGGCCAAATGGGTGTTCAATTCATGGTTTTTCATTACCGAAAAGCTGATCATCGTCGGGATCGCTTTCATCTCATTCTACTGGTTCCAGCCGTCGTTGGACGTGACACGCACGCTGGCCCTCGGCTGGATTGCAGAAATGTTTATCCGCAACGTGATCCTGATGACGCTGGTTGCCGGGGGGCTGCATCTGTATTTTTACACCTTCACCAAGCAGGGGCAGGCGTTGAAATATGACACACGCCCGCTCATGAAAAATGGGCGGCAGTTCACATTAGGCGGGCAAATACGCGACAATATATTCTGGACAATTGCCAGCGGCGTCACCGTCTGGACCGCCTACGAGGTGCTCATGTTCTGGGCTATGGCCAACGGCTATGCCCCCATGCTGACGTGGGCTGCACGTCCATTTTGGTTCGTCGCTTTGTTCTTGCTGATCCCCGTCTGGGAGAGCTTCTATTTCTACTGGATTCACCGCGCGCTCCACATCCCTTTCCTCTACAAGCATGTCCACGCGCTGCACCATCGCAACATTAACGTGGGACCTTGGTCGGGCCTGTCGATGCACCCCGTCGAACACCTGATCTTTCTCGGATCGGTTTTGGTCCACTTCGTCGTCGCAGCGCACCCCGTCCATATCCTGTTCCATTTGCAATACTATGCGTTGACCGCCGCCACGACCCACACAGGGTTTGAAGGAATGGTGATCAAGGATAAGAACCGGTTGAAGCTCGGCACGTTCCACCACCAGATGCATCATCGCTATTTCGAATGTAACTACGGATCGCTCGAGTTGCCGTGGGACAAGTGGTTTGGGTCATTCCATGACGGCACCGTTGAATCTGACACCAAAATCCGCGAACGGCGCAAGAAATTTACGAATGGAGCCAAATGATATGGGTGGCATGACGGTCAAGGACCTGCGGGAAGCCAAGGGTAATCGCACCATCGCCTATGTTCAGGTCGCAAGCGAGGAGGAAGCCGTCGCCGCCTCTGCCGCAGGCATGGATATGATCGGAACGGCTTTTGTGCCCAACCGCGCACATTTTGCACGGGCGGTCCCAGACACACATTTCCAGTTTGGTCTGCCTTGGGGCAAACACGCGGATTCAACCGAAGCGCTGCGCGATGCGATGGCGGCTATGATGGCAGGCGCGCAATCGGTCTATTGTGGGTATAGCCCCAAGATCGTTGAGGCGCTGGCCGTTGAGGGTGTGCCAGTCATCTGCCATGTCGGCTTGGTCCCGTCCAAGGCCACATGGACGGGCGGATTTAAGGCTGTAGGCAAGACGATCGAACAGGCCCGCATGATCTGGCAACAGGTGCAGAATTTTGAGTCCGCCGGTGCCTTTGCCGTTGAGATGGAAGTCATCCCCGCCGCCCTTGCGACCGAGATAACAAAGCGCTCGAAGATGCTGACGATTTCGCTCGGTTCTGGTGCCGGCTGCGATGCACAATACTTGTTTTCCGCTGACCTGCTGGGAGAAAATCGCGGCCATATTCCGCGCCACGCCAAGACTTATCGCAATTTCGCCGCCGAACGCGACCGGATGCAAGACGAACGCATCGCGGCGTATGGCGAATATATCGCAGATGTGCGTGGCGGGGTTTTCCCGAACGATGTGCAATCGGTGGCCACGGACGATGCGGTGCTGGCGCAGCTTTGGAAAGATTAGAGCGGATTGCAGCGACGGAAGCCATGCAGAGGATTGCTTTCAGGTGGGCGTCCGAATGCCATTGTATTGATTTCCCGTTTCCAGACATTCGCTGCGAGGCAGAAAATCGGTAAAGAGGGCTCAGAGCTGCCGTTAGCTGCGCTCTGCACCAAGGTCCGGTAAGGGCCGTTCGCGTTGGTGACACGCGTCTCGCTACCGATAATTGCCGCGATGCGGTAGAGGTCGGCTATGAGCCCAATTTACCGATTTTCCGTCCCGCAGCGAATGTCGGCTCTCGATCTACTTTTCGCCGGCTCGCCGAAGGCTACTGGCCAGCGCGCCGACGTCGATTGGCTTGCTGAGATAGTCATCCATACCCGCTTCGATATACCGGGTGCGCTCTGCACTCATTGCATTTGCTGTTAGCGCGATAACGCGCGGCATCTCGGTCTCTGGCAGGGTCTCCCTCAACCTTGCCGTCGCACTCACACCATCCATTTCCGGCATTTCGATGTCCATCAGCACAACATCGTAGCGCTTCGCTGCACAGCGCTGCACCGCCTCTGCTCCGCTATTTGCGACATCCGGAGCATAGCCGAGGCGCTGCAGAATCTTGATTCCCACCTTGCGGTTAATGGCGTTGTCATCGACAAGCAGGATCGCAAGTGTCGGCATGTCCCTGTCGCCCTCAGAGGTGGACTCCGGCAGAGGCAAGTCCGATGGCTCACAGGGCAGGCGGACAAGCATCGTCGTGCCTTGGCCGACCGAGCTTTCGACCGAAATTTCTCCCCCCATCTGTTCGACAAGCCGTCTGGTGATTGCAAGGCCAAGCCCGGAGCCTCCATAACGGCGGGGCGTCGAGGGGTCGACTTGGCTGAAGGATTTGAAAAGCCGATCCATGCGATCTGGCGGAATTCCGATGCCCGTGTCCTGAACCGTGATACACAGGATATCTTGACCGTCCGGATCGCGGTCCCGCCCGATTTGCACGGACACGCTGCCACTTTCCGTAAACTTCACCGCATTGTTCAGCAGGTTCAGCAGGATCTGGCGCAACCTGACCGGATCTCCGATGACGGCGGGGGGAACGTCCGGCGCGATCTCCTTGCGCAGGTCCAGCTGCTTCTCGGCGCTTTTCGGTTGCACAAGAGCCAGAGATTGATCGACTGTCTCCGAAAGGTCCACCGGAATACTCTCAAGTTCCAGAGCGCCAGCCTCGACTTTCGAGAAGTCGAGAATGTCGTTGATAATCGCCAGAAGCGTATCGGCAGCGGCCGCAATGGTGCGGCTCATGTCCAATTGCTCTGCGTCGAGGCTGGTTTCACTCAACAAGGTGCTCATACCGACGATCCCGTTCAGCGGGGTGCGAATTTCATGGCTCATGGTCGCCAAGAAAGAACTCTTGGCCTCGTTGGCAGATTCGGCCTGGGCCTTGGCTTTTTCGAGGCCAAGCTCGCGCTCCTTCAACTCGGTAATGTCCGAGTAGACGACTGCCGTATCGCCATCTGCCGTCTTCCGTTCGGTGATGCGGACCCAGCGTCCGTTCGAATAGCGCTGAATATGAGCCTCTTGAGGTTTTCGATGCCGGGCCAGGCGCGCGTCGATCCAAGCGTCGATATCTTCGGGCCTTTCGGCTATGAGCCCGCGTTCGATGGCGAAACGCAAGATATCACGAAACGGCGTGCCGGTCTTGCGCAGACCTTCCTCCAGATCAAGGATCTCGCCATAGCGGCGGTTCGCGATCACCAGACGATCTTTCGCATCGAAAAGCGAGAAGCCCTCTGAGATCGCTTCAATCGCATCAGACATGCGCGTGCGCGCCTGGATCGAGGCGTCTCGTGCTTCAGCGAGTTCCGACGTGCGCTGGATCACCCGTTGTTCAAGCGTATCGCGGGCCTTTCTGAGTTCTGCCTCATAGGCCTGTTGGCGGGCCTGCATCTCGTTGAAGGACGCAATCACTTGGCCGAGTTCGTCTCCGCTGTTCCACTCGACAGCCTGTATGGTCTCCCCCGCTTTGACGCGTTTGATCCCGAACATCAGTGCCTCAAGCGGCCTGCCTATTATCGTGCGCAGTGCATAAAGCGCCGCCGCGACTTCTATTGAAACGGCGACGAGCGCGATGACCGCCGCCACGATCAGACGGTTCCATGTCTGTTGCCAGAGGAACTGCCGCGTCGCGACAAATTCCAAGGTGCCGATTTCTTTCGCGCCCGCGCCTGCGTCGAACACGATGGGCCGGGATAAAGGGATCAGATTGCGCGTGTCGGCCGCTTCCGGCACCACCCCTGCCGCGCTCATCTGCTCACCGTCCTCGCCCAGCACGCGCGCCGACAGGATTTCGCGGTTGGTGACGACAGCGGCCAGCGCGAGACCGATCTGCTCGTCATCGAGGTTCCAGAGCGGATTGGCCAGAGCCGCAGCTTGCGTCTGTATCAGGCCGTCGAGGGTCTGTTCGAGCCGTGTTTCCGCGCTTCGATGGGTGAGGTATTCGATCAGTCCGAAGACACCCAGAACCGACAGAAAGATCAGTGGGATCGTTACTCTCAGGAACTTCGCACGCAGCGTTTCCGCCGGTTTCGGCCTCGATCTCGACGGGATCTCCGTGACGGTACTCAAGGCAGTCTCCAAGTGTTAGGCTTACAATAACTAGTCTAGGCCACCGTTGCCGAGAATGGAAAGGAATACCAAAATGCGCCTCCTTTTGAGCGTCCTGCTATGCGTTTGTACGACTCATGCGCTGGCCGCAGATCGCCTACGCTTTGTGACACTGGAATTCGCGCCATTCATTTATGGCGAGAACCAGCAGGTGGCTGGCCCGGGGAGCGAGGTGATCGCGGCGGTTTGTGAGCGGGCGGACATCGACTGCAGCTTTGACATCTACCCATGGCGCCGGGCACAAGAGTTGATGAAAAGCGGCGAAGCGGACGGCATGATGGTGATCGGTCGCAATCCGGAGCGGGAGGAATGGCTGGATTTCTCTCCTCCAATGTTCCGGACGGAATACGGTTTTTTCGTTCGCGCCGAGGACACTCTGATCTACGAGGACCCCGCACAAGTCGCTGGCTATCGCGTCGGCGTGTTCGCCCCGTCCAACACCGAAACCCAGCTAAAGGGCCTGCGGGACAAGCTGGTCGAGGCGGACCTCCCGCCCATTTTGATCGACGGACATCCAGATGACAGTGCGGGAATGCGAAAGCTTTCTGCGGGTAGGCTCGATGCGGTCTATTCCAACCGAGACCGCGGTTACGGGATCCTGGCTGATGAAGCTCTTGAAGGGAAGGTGCGCTATGCCGGGGGCGATAAGGCGATCCTCTACTATGCCGGTATCAACAAGGACTTCGGTGACCTCGCTGTTGTTGATCGCTTTTTCGAGGCTTGGCGCGGGCTTTACGCAGATGGCGAAGCGCAGCTGATCATCACGAGCTATGGGCTCGAACCGGCTCCACAGCCTTAGTCGCCCGCCTTGCCATGGCGGCCGGAGAAAGATCGCTTGAGAACAAACTCCCCATCTCTGGCCTTGGGCTCGACCAGATAGAGCCCAAGGACGATGACAAGGAATGCGCCCCATGCCAGCGGCGAAAGGCTTTCATCGAGCAGAAGCATCCCCCAGACAATACCGGCGAGCGTCATGGCATAGGCTCCCTGACCGGCAAAGACGGGTCCGGCGATTTCTACGATTTGCAGGGTCAGGATCATGGAGCCGGCCCCCGCAAACCCAAGCAGCAGAACAATAAGCGTCAGCCTCCAGTCGGTGTCGGACGGCAATATGGATTGCCCCGACAGCGCCACCATAGGAATCAGCATCACGAACGAAACCACCATCAGAACCCCGATCGAGGCGAAAACGTCGATATGTGCCGGCATGCGGGCACCAAGAAACACGGTCTCGATGGCCATCAGGGCCGGCAGCAAGAGCGCGGCCAGGATCCAGAACGCTCCATCGGACCCGTTGAACTGAAGACGAGACAGCAGAACAGCGCCGACCCCGGCCATACCGATGAGCAGACCAATCAGCCGTTTCGGCGTCGCCTTCTCGAGACCCATGGCCGCGGCAATCCCGAACACCATGATCCCCTGAAGCGTCACAATCATCGACAGAATCGCCGCATCCAAATGGCCCGCGACCCAGAAGGTCACGAGCTTCTGGCCAACTCCAACCAGCAGTGCCAGTAGGATGTAGAACTGCCATTCTACCCAGCCAAGACGCGGCAGTTTCCGCTTGTAGGCTGCAATCGTAAGGCAGAAGACCGCTCCGATTCCGTTGGTAATGAGTGCGAGACCAAAGGGCTCGGTCCCCAGTCCGGACGACATCCGGGACAAAGCAGGCATGATCCCCCAGACGACGCCGAAGGCGATCACCAAAAGACCGCCCTTCAGAAGGTTTGCGGCCCTGAGGAGCTGCAATTCCCTCGTGAAGATCTCATCCGCCATGCCTCGGAAAACCACCGCAAGTCGTCCAAGCCCATCTTGGCGTTCCGGCAAAATGCCAAGATCCAGTTTTTCAGGCCGGAAATGTCCGCTCTCCACCGTCTCCGCCGCTTCGGTCAAGGTCGCAAGCCCTGCAAGCATCGCCCGCTCCTCGTCGCGGAAGCGTTTCTTGGAAAGCGAAGCATTCAGTCGCGCACGCAGGATGACCGGATCGAAAGACTTCGGCAAAAAGTCCTCGGCGCCAAGCTCGATCGCGCGAACGACGCTTTCGGTTTCGTCCTCAAGCGCCGAGATGACGATTACCGGAATATCCCGAAGCGCGTCGTCACCCTGCATGCCGGCGAGAACCTCGTATCCATCGACCTCTGGCATGACTATATCCAGCAGTACCGCGTCGTATGGCCCGTCACGGAGCGCTTGCAGCGCCTCGGAACCACCGGATGCCGTGTTGACATTATGGCCAAGCGCGCGCACCGCCATGCGCATCTTCGATCGGTTCAGTGCATTGTCATCGACGACTAGCACACATGCCGCGTCGGGATCGGGTTCCACCGCGCCAGACTCAGACATCGGAGAGATCTATGTTGGCGAGCGAGACGCGCGCCTCTTCCTCCGCCCGCAAAATGTCGTCTATGGCATTCTGGTCAATTTCTGTACCCGCTGCGGTATTGCGTTCTAGCGCTTCACAAAGGTCGGCGACCGCGTCAGCCCCAAAGTCACGTGCGTTGGATTTGAACTCATGCGCGGTGATCTTGAGGGTTTCACGATCACCTTGCGCATGGGCAAAGGCCAAACGCTGGGCTAGTATAGGGGCAATACCCAAATAGTCCTCGCGCAGTTCCTCAAGATCGTCACTATCGCCGCCGATTGCGCCTAGAAGACGTCTCAGGGCCAACTTGGATATCTGGCTGTTCATCATTTCAGGTTAGCGAATAGCAGTCGCGTATCAAGCTTAAATGAGTTCACTATAAAATATCATCGTTGCCTCTAGCCAAAGCTTACCTTCATGCCGGGGCAGCGAATGACCACTCCCTGCCCATGCTACTTTTCGCTGCGTTCGCAGCGTTCGAAAAGCGGCCTTTGACTACGAAATGGGCAAGGTCGGTTTTGTCCGCGACGCGGGCCTCCGGACAAAGTGCAGCGAACTTCGGCTTTCCGCCCGATCTGCATGTGCTCCCAGATCGGAAGAGC
>NZ_CAJXIP010000039.1 GCF_913054395.1 uncultured Roseovarius sp. | reverse complement strand
GGGAAAGCGCTGTACCGCGGCCTGCGCCGACGGCCCGTCAAGCAGGCAAAGCGCGGTTGAAAGCCCGTCCGCCAGAGCCGCGTTTGGCGCGGACAGGCTGACGAGGCTGTGGCGCGGTCCCTGCCCTTTCGGGCCAATGATATGGCCCTGATCCGCCGCCAGTCTTGTGCCGTTCGGGGCCGATGTGGCCAAGGCGCGATCGCTCAGGGTGACACGCTGCACGATTTCGCCCTGCGGCGTGGCGATTCCCGCCTGCCAGGGGCCGCCATCCGGCCGTTGGCCGCGCGCGACAATTTCACCGATATCAACAAGAATATCGCCAAAGCCCTGCCCTCCAAGCAGCGCCGCAACCCTGTCGGTGATCTCGCCCTGTGCAATACCGTTCAAGGTCAGCGCCATGCCAGGCCTGTCAAAGCGGATCTCTTGCGCATCGAAGTGAACCCCCTCCCAGCCGACACAGCGGCGCGCGGCGGCAATATCGGCGCCATTGGCCAAGGCCTGCCAAAGGGGCTGAACCGTGGGATCGAATGCCCCCTCGGTCGCCGCATGTATCCTGCCCGCAAGCCGCAGAAGGCCCAGCAATTCAGGTGGCGGCGCGGCAAGGCGCCCCGTCTGATTCAGCCGCACAAGCGCACTATCGGCGCGGTAGAGGCTGAAGATACGCTCAAGCCGCGCCAGTTCGGCCTCAAGCCGGGCAAAGACGGGGCGGGCGTCAATCGCGTTTATTCCGACAAGCGTCACCGAGGCCGGGGCCCCAAGCGCAACCCCGGTCCAGCGCACGGTCTGCGCATTTGCCATCGCCGCGCCCGGCAAGGCACAGGCAGCCGCGGCAATACTCAGAAAGCGGCGGCGGGATGGGGCCATGACCGGACCTCCTCATTGCAAACGACATCGACCGGCGCAAGCACGGTGGGCACAGGATTCTGAGACAGGGTAATCACCTCGCCACCGTTGCGGGCCGGGAAATCCCCGGCCGCGACGGGATCGGAAAACGGCAGGATCTCGGGTGCGCCGACAAAGCGGGCCTATCGGCACGCACCATGACGGGCGGCGCGATCTGCGGCAAAAATGCAATCAAACATATCAGCGTGTTTGCGAACATCTGACCCATATCTTTCAAAACTTTGATCGACAGGTACGGTAACGTCCGCACAAGAGCGTTGACCAAAGTCAAGGAGTCGCCAATTCACACGGGGTGCAGTCGCGCGGGCCTGCCACTGAACGTTCATCTGGAACGACGCACAGGGGTTACAGCCCCCGGTCAGTCCGCAAATTCAGCCCGCGAATTCGGTGCGAATGGCATCGGTATGCTGGCCCAGCATGGGCACGGCTCCAGGTTGCTCCTCCACGCCATCGGCAAGCGCGCCGGGAGCCAGCATCCTCACGGGGCCAGTGGGGCTGTCGACTTCGACATACCGGTTTTGTGGATGATTTGTCAGATCGTCCATTGTGCTGACACGGCCATAAGCGATGCGCGCAGCCTCAAGCCGCCTGGCCATCTCATCGCGGGCGACGCCGCCAAAGACCGGGCGCAGCACCTCATCCAGGGCGGTGCGGTGCTCGACACGGTGCGAATTGGTATCGAAACGCGGATCCCCCGCCAGATCGGGCAGGCCCAGAATATCGGCGCAGAACACCCGCCACTCACGTTCGTTCTGGATCGAGATCAGCACATCCTTGCCATCCGCACATGCATAGGCGCCATAAGGCGCAATTGTCGGATGGTGCAGGCCGCTGCGCACCGGCTCTTTGCCACCGTAGACGTATTGGAGATAGGGCACGTTCATCCAGTCGGCCAGCGCATGAAACAGTGAAATCGACAGGTGCCGCCCCTGTCCGGTCACCCCCCGCCCGATCAGGGCCCGAAGAACCGCCTGATAGGCTGTCATGCCTGCCGCAATATCGCCGACCGACACGCCCACGCGGGTCAGGCTGTCTTCGGTGCCGGTGATCTGCGACAGCCCGCTCTCGGCCTGAACCAGAAGATCGTAAGCCTTGAGGTCCTTCCTCGGGCCGTCTTCGCCATAGCCGGAAATGGCGAGGGTGATCAGACGAGGGTAGCGTTTACGCAACTCGGCCTGATCAAACCCCAGACGTGCGATCGCGCCGGGCGCTAGGTTCTGGATAAAGACATCCGCCTTGGCCAGCATCCGCCCCATCAGTGCGTGATCCTGTGCATCGCGCAAATCAAGGCAAACCGATTCCTTGCCCCGGTTCAGCCAGACGAAATACGCACTCTCACCGTGAACGAGGTGGTCATAGCCGCGGGCAAAATCACCCTCCGGACGCTCGACCTTGATCACGCGCGCGCCAGCCTCGGCAAGGCGGCCGGACACATAGGGTGCCGCCACGGCCTGCTCTATCGAAACTACCGTCACTCCTGCAAGATCACCCGTCATGCTATCGCCTGCCTTTCCATTGCCAGCTTTCATGATGCCTCATCGCGCAGGCCTGCGGAAATAGTCCCGCGCGAGGGGGGGCCATAGCCATGGGCTATGCCCTGCGGAGAAGGTGGCTGGATGCATCCCGCCGCGCGATATAGACTATGGTCAGGCCCGATCGCCGGAGGACAATGATGCACGCCCAGCCAGACCAGATGAACCTCGTCCTCTTTGTGCCCGCTGACCGCCCCGAGCGCGTGGCCAAGGCCGCTGCTGCCGGTGCCGACGCCATCATCGTCGATTTGGAGGATGCGGTGGCGCCGGACGCAAGGGAAAGCGCGCGCGCAGGCCTTGCCGATGCCCTGAACGGCGTGAGTTGCGCCGTCATCCTGCGTATCAATCCGGCCGGGACCAAATGGCACCAAGCCGATCTGGCCACCGCCGCCACCCTGCCGTTGAATGCCGTCATGCTGGCCAAGGCCGAAAGTGCCGAGACCTGCGCAGATGCCGCCCGCGCCACGCGAACGCCTGTGATTGCCCTGATCGAAACCGCGCGCGGCATTGCGCAACTGGACGAGATAGCAGGCGCATCGGCGCGGCTGGCCTTCGGCTCCATTGATTACGCCGCCGATCTCGGGATGGGCCATACCCGGCAGTCGCTGCTTGGCGCGCGCTCGGCGCTTGTGCTGGCCGCGCGGCTGGCCGATCAACCGGCACCTCTGGATGGGGTGACAACCGCCATCCGCGACGATGCGCTGATTGAGGACGATTGCCGCCATGCCGTCGAACTTGGCATGGGCGGCAAGCTTATCATCCACCCCGCGCAACTGGACGCGGCGCGGCGCGGCTTTGCCCCCTCGCAGGACGAACTGTCATGGGCGCGGCGTGTGCTTGAAGCGGCCAAGGGGCGCGCGGCCGTACAGATGGACGGCGCGATGATCGACGCGCCGGTCATTACACGCGCCAAAACCTTGATCACCCGCGCCGGGGGCACGGCATGAGCGGTCGAATCCTTGAAACACATCTGATCGACAGTATCGCGGACGCCCTGCAATACATCTCGTACTACCATCCGCCAGATTTCATCGCCGCAATGGCCCAAGCCCATGCGCGCGAGCAAAGCCCCTCGGCCAAATCCGCCATTGCCCAGATCCTTCTGAATTCCCGCATGTGCGCCACGGATCACCGCCCGATCTGTCAGGACACGGGCATTGCCAATGTCTTTGTCGAGGTCGGTGTCGAGGCGCAGACCGATTGGACCCGTCCCTTGCAGGACATGATCGACGACGCCGTGCGCCGGGCATGGCAGCTGGAGACGAACCCCCTGCGCGCGTCGGTCGTGGTCGATCCGCTGGACACCCGGCGCAACAGCGGTGACAACACCCCGGCGATGGTCCAGACCTCTCTGGTTGCCGGGCGAAACGTGCATCTAGCCGTATCGTCCAAGGGCGGCGGGTCCGAGAACAAAACCCAGTTTGCCGTGCTGAATCCCTCGGCCAACCTGGCCGATTGGGTGGTTGATCGCGTGGCCCGGATGGGCGCGGGCTGGTGTCCTCCCGGCATGCTTGGCATTGGCGTGGGCGGCAGCGTCGACAAAGCAATGGCGATGGCCAAGGCCTCCCTGAACGAGCCGATCGACATCACCGATCTGCGCGCGCGCGGCCCGCGTAACAGGATCGAAGCGATGCGGCTGGAAATTCTCGACCGCGTCAACGCCCTTGGCATCGGGGCGCAGGGCCTGGGCGGCATCACCACCGCCCTGGACGTGAAGATCGCGACCTATCCGACCCATGCCGCCTCGATGCCGGTTGCATTGATCCCCAATTGCGCCGCGACGCGCCACGTGGAGTTCACCCTGACAGGCGACGGCCCAGCGACCTTTGAGGCACCCGATCTGTCGCTGTGGCCAGAGATCGAGGGCCATGGCCCGATCGGGCGGCGCCTGTCCCTGGATGACCTGAATGACGATGTCCTCGCCAGCCTTAGCCCCGGCGAAACGCTGTTATTGTCCGGCAAACTCTATACCGGCCGCGATGCCGCGCATAAGCGCATGGTCGAGACCCTGCGCGCGGGTGGCGAATTGCCCGTCGATCTGAAGGGCCGCGCGCTTTATTACGTCGGGCCGGTGGATGCCATCCCCGGCGAGGTGATCGGCCCGGCCGGCCCGACCACATCCACCCGCATGGACAAGTTCACCGAAGAGGTACTGGCCGCAACCGGCCTTAAGGTGATGATCGGCAAGGCCGAGCGCGGCGCCGAGGCCATAGAGGCCATCAGCCGCCATGGCGCTGTCTACCTGATAGCCGTGGGCGGCGCTGCCTACCTGGTCTCGCAGGCGATCAAGGCCGCGCGCATCGTCGCCTATGACGATCTCGGCATGGAGGCGATCCGCGAATTTACAGTCAAGGACATGCCGGTAACGGTCGCAGTCGACACAAAGGGAAACTCGATACACGCAACAGGCCCGCGCCAATGGGCACGGGCCTGATTTCACCGGCACGCGGCACACATCAGATTGTGCGGCCGCCGTCGACCTCCAACACCACACCCGTGATGAAATCGGCATCGTCAGAGGCCAGATAAAGCGTTGCATTGGCGATGTCGCGCGCCTCACTCAGGCGCCCCATCGGGACCGTCGCGATGAACTTCTTGCGGTTCTCGGGCGTGTCGGGCATGCCCATGAACTGTTCCAGAAGGCCGGTCGCGCCCATCACCGGGGCCACACAGTTGACGCGGATATTATCCGCCGCCAGTTCTACCGCCAGTGATTTGGTCATCAGGTTCACCGCCCCCTTGGACGAGTTGTACCATGTCAGGCCGGGCCGCGGACGGATACCCGCGACCGAGCCGATATTGATCATCACGCCACCGCCCTGCGCACGCCACATCGGCACGCATGTCTTGGTCATGTGAAAAATCGAGAGAACGTTCACATCGTAAATCTTGCGGAATGTCGCCTCGTCGGTTTCCATCAGGGGGCTGTTGGCGTTGGTCCAGCCGGCGTTGTTCACCACGATGTCCAGCCCGCCGAACGCCTCGCTTGCTTGCGCGACCGCATCGGCCACCTGCGCGCCGTCCGACACGTCGCAGCGGATCGCAATCGTGCCATCGCCCAGGGCATCGGCCACCGCCTTGGCTCCCTCTTCGTTCAGATCGACGATCGCCACTTTGGCGCCTTCGGCAACGAACAACTCTGCAATCCCCTTGCCAAAGCCCGAAGCCGCCCCCGTCACCAGCGCCGTCTTGCCTTTCAGTCTCATGCTTGCCTCCTCAGTCGTGCTTGTTGATGATTGTCTTGATATGCGAAAATTCCAGCAGGGCCGCAAAACCCTTTTCGCGGCCATGGCCCGACTTGCGCACGCCCCCGAAGGGCAATTCGATCCCGCCGCCGGCGCCGAACCCGTTTATATAGACCTGCCCCCCGCGCAGCTTTTTGGCGACCCGCTGCTGGCGCGCGCCATCGCGTGTCCAGACCGAGGCCATCAGGCCATACTCTGTATCATTGGCTATACGGATCGCGTCCGCCTCGTCCTTGAAGGCCATGACACAAAGCACCGGGCCAAAGACCTCTTCCTGGCCGATTTTCGACTGTGGATCGACCGGGCCAAACAGTGCAGGTGCAACATAATAGCCGCCCTCGGGCGCGCCCGCGCGCACCGTGCCGCGCGCGATCAGCAGCGCGTTGGCCTCGTCAATATAGGTCTCGACGCGCTTTTTCTGCCGGGCTGAAATCAACGGCCCCAACTCCGCCTCTTCGACCAGATTGGACGCCTCGATGGCCTCGAACCGCTGTTTGAGGCCCGCAACGACCTTGTCGTAAACACCCTCCTGAACCAGGACGCGGCTACCGGCGGAGCATGTCTGGCCTCCGTTGGCGATGATCCCGCCAACGAGAAAAGGCAGCGCGGCGTCGATGTCGGCGTCATCGAACACGATCTGAGGCGATTTCCCACCCAGCTCAAGCGTGCAGGTGATAAAGTTCTTCGCGGCCGCAATCTGGATCATCTGCCCCACTTCGGGCGAGCCGGTGAACGCTAGGAAATCAAGCCCGGGATGTTCGGACAGCGCCTTGCCCGCAACATCCCCGCGCCCCGTCACCACGTTGATCGCGCCATCGGGAAACCCGACCTCGCCCGCCAGCTCTGCGAGACGCAGGCAGGACAGGCACGCATCCTCGGCCGGTTTCAGCACGGTGGCATTTCCCATTGCCAGCGCCGGTGCGAGGGAGCGCGCGAACATCTGCGAGGGATAGTTCCACGGGATGATACAGCCGATGACGCCATAGGGTTCGCGCACGGTCTGGACGTTATAGCCTGCCAGGAAGGGGATCACCTCGCCATGCACCTTGTCGGCCGCACCGCCGTAGAATTCGAAATATCGCGCGGCGGCGACCATGTCGGCGCGGGCCTGCTTTAGCGGCTTGCCGTTGTCCCGGCTTTCCAGCTGTGCCAGTGCTTCGGCCTCTTCCAGAATGCGCAGGCTCAACTTCAGCATCAACCGACCGCGTTCGGCGGCGGTCAGCCGTCCCCATTCACCGTGATCAAAGGCCGCGCGGGCGGCTTGAACGGCCGCATCCACATCAGCCGCCTGCGAGGCCGCGATGCTGCTAAAGACCTCGCCGTCAAGCGGCGAGCGGACATCCATCACATCGCCCGAGGCGGCAGGTATCCATTTGCCGCCGATAAGGTTCATCGGTTTGGGCAGGGTCATATCGTTCGCCATCATGTCGGCTCCTTCTTGTAGTCAAGCGCCCCCTCGGCCACGGCGCCGCGTTCGATGACGAACGTCTGGCTGGCAAAACCACGCAGCAACTCGGGGTTGGATTCAGTGATGATCAGGGTGACATTCCTGTCGGTGTCGCGCAGGTCGCGAAGCGCATCTGCATATCGCTTGGCCAGTGCCGGGGCGAGGCCCTGAAATGGTTCGTCCAACATGATCAGCTTGGTTCCCAGCATCAGCGCCCGCCCGAGGGCCACCATCTTGCCCTGCCCGCCCGAGACATTGCCGGCCGGGCGGTCTGCCATGTCGCGCAATTCGGGAAGAATATGATAGACCCGGTCAAGACGCGATTGCGTCGTGGCACTGTCAAGCCGGGCGACCTGCGCAGGCAGCAGGATGTTTTCCTCGACCGTGAAGGCCGAGAAAAGGCGGCGATCCTCGGGTGCATAGCCGATGCCAAGGCCCGGACGCTTGGCCGGGGTCATATCGGAAATGTCCTGTCCGTCGAAGCGGATTTCGCCGGTGACATTGGTGAATCCCATGACCGAGCGCAGCAGCGTCGTCTTGCCCGCGCCATTGCGTCCGATCAGGGCAACCGTGCCGGATGCCGGAATAGTAAAATCCAGACCGCGCAAAATGGGAATATTCCCGATCGACGCATCCGCGTTGTGAAAGCTCAACATCAGACCACCTCTCCGATAACGTCGCGGATCACATCAGGGTGCTCCAGAACCTCTTGCGGTGTTCCGCGCATGTCGATCTTGCCCATGTTCCAGACGACGACTTCGTCGGCGTATTTCTCGACGATGCCCATGTCATGCTCGACAAAGACGGCGGTCACTTCTGCCTCGGCCAGGGCCCTGACCAAAATCTCCATCACCTCAAACTTTTCCGAACTCGCCACGCCGGATGTCGGCTCGTCCATCAGCAAAAGCCGGGGCTTGAGCGCCAGTGCAACCGCGATGTCGATCAGCTTGCGCTGACCCTCTGAAAGCTCATCCACCTGCTGGTTGGCCACGTCGGCACAGTTGATCATCTCTAGCAGATGCATCATTTCAGCGCGCTGCGCGACATCCTTGAGCGCGCGGATCGGGTTTTTCAGCCGATCCCGCGCCGCAACGGCGATCAGCAGGTTCTCCAAGGCGGTATGCTCGGTAAAAAGCTGTGGGATCTGGAACGCGCGGGCAACGCCAAGGCGCGTGATGTCACGGGGCGACATCGGCGTGACGTCGCGACCCTCGAAATAGACCTTGCCCTTGGCCGGTTTGATCCAGCCGGTGCAAATGTTCAGGAATGTGGTCTTGCCCGCACCATTGGAGCCGATGATGGCCAGGTTCTTGCCGGCATCTATCTGTAGCGTCACGTTATCTGCGGCGACGACCCCGCCAAAGCGGATCTCAAGCCCCTTGGTTTCCAGCAGATGGGTCATTCGCCCTCCTCCTTCTTGCCCGCGATGCGGTCCATGAGACCATTGTAGATGCCCGCGATGCCGCCCGGTGCGAACAGGATGATGACAAGCAGGAAGATGCCCAGCACCATCTGCCAGATGTCGCCTGCGAAGGCCGAGGCATAGGTGCGCACGATCTCGTAGATCGCCGCGCCCACAAGAGCGCCCGGAACCGAGCCTGCACCACCGAGAACGGCGATGAACACCATCTCGCCGGACCGGACCCAGAACGCATATTCAGGCGTGACGACCCCCTGCACCAGTCCCATGATGATACCGCCAACACCACACAGAAAGGCCGACAGCACATAGCCCGTCAACATGACACGCTGGGGCGACATGCCCAGATATTGCAGCCGGGTTTCATTGGTCTTGAGGGTGCGGAAAAGCTGTCCGTTGGGCGAGTCCAGCCAGCGCATCGAAAACCAGCCAAGGCCAAGCGCCAGCGCCAGTGCAAGGTAAAACATGACCAGCTCGTAGGCGCCCCGCTCAAGCTCTATCCACAGGACGGTCGGGCGCGGCAGGCGCATGCCGTCGGCACCGCCCGTGTAATGATAGAACTTCTCGAGGATCGACCAGAAGATCATCGAGAACGCAAGGTTCAGCATTGCGAAGAAGATAAAGCGATAGCGCGCCACAAAGAGGCCAACAACGACGCCGGACACGACAGCGGCGATAATGCCGAGCACAAGCACAATGACCAGATCGGCGCCCGGCATAAGCATCAGCGTGAACGCCCCGCCATAGGCCGCGATGGCAAAGTAGAGCGCGTGACCAAATGATACCTGGCCGCTGCGCAACAGGACGGTGATGCCCATGACGGCAACGCCCTTGGCCAGGGCCAGCGTCAGCAACACTTGCAGGCCGGGCGTCGCGAAGGGCACCAGCGCCAGCATGGCCAGAAGAATGACGGGGATGAAGATACGGATCGACATATGCATGTTCCCCCTCAGATCTTGCGCGCCGAGGGGCTGCCAAAGAGGCCCTCGGGACGCACCAGAAGAACGGCAACCATGATCACATATGGCACCAGCACCTGGGTTTCAGGCCAGACATAGACAGCGAAGGACCGGCCAAGGCCGATCATCAGAGCGGTCAGCGCGGCGCCTTCGATCTGCCCCAGACCGGCGGTCGCGACCACGGCGAAGGACAGCACGATCATATCGGCCCCGATGCCCGGCAGAATGGATGTGGTCGGCGATGCCAGAGCGCCGCCCAGACCCGCAAGCCCCGCCCCCACGATGAAGGTCAGAAGGAACACCTTGTCGGCGTCGATGCCAATGGCCTGCGCCGCCTCGCGATCTTCGGTCGTGGCCAGGATCACCTTGCCCGCCACCGTGCGCCGCAGGAAAAAGCGCAGGCCGAACAGCAGCACGACCGCTACGATTGGCAGAAGGATGAGCTGATAGACGGTGTAGTTGACGGAAAACGCCCGCACGGTCCCCAAGAGTTGCAGGGCTGTGGACTGAAAAATTGGCTGCGTGCCCCAGACGAGACGCTGGACGTCCTCGAGGATCATGAAAATCGCGAAGGTGACCAACAACTGCAACACCTCGGGCTTATGATAGATGCGCCTTAAAAGCAGCCATTCCAACGGACCGCCGAGCACGGCACCGATCAGGACAGCCGAAACCAGCATGCACGGAAAGGCAAACACAGGCGGCAATCCGGCCGACACGATGAATGTGGTCAGCGAGGCGGTGAGATATGCCCCCATTGCATAAAGAGAGCCATGCGCAACATTCAGGATGCGCATCACCCCGAAGATCAGCGTCAGGCCGACGGCAACGATAAAGACGAGCGCCGCATAGGCGATTCCGTCGAACAGGGCGAGCAGGAACAAGGTCAGATTCATGTGGTTTCACAGTGTTTGATAGCGGCAGGTTCTGGCGTGACGCGCGCCGCAGAAAAGGGTCAGGCGGCGGCGCAAACGGTGCCTCCGATCAGCGGAGGCACCGGCATTGCACGTAACGAGATCAGTTCTCGTATGCGTCGACGGTCAGGGTATCGACCCAGCCCGGCTTGAGCGAACTGACCCAAGCGACCGATTCCTCGCCCACTGGCGTCGTCAGTTCGGCACCGTCGAAGATCATGATGTTCTCCAAGGTGGCAAACGGAAGGTCTCCACCCTGCACAGACGTGCCAAGCAGCTGGGCCTCGATGCCCTGATGATCCGAGCGCAGCGACACCGGACGGCCCAGGCCCTGGAACTCAAGCCCTTCGAAAGCCGCGATCACCTGATCCTCGCTGGGCCACTTGCCGCCATTCGCCTCGGCGGCCTTATCGTAGGCGGCCTGCAATGCGGCGAGGCCCTGGCTCATGTGAAAGACGGGATAGATCGCCTTGGCGTTGGTCTTTGCCTCGAACTTGGCCATGAACGCCTTGAAGTCTGCGTCATCGCGCCGCTCGGGATGGTTCCAGTAGTGATCGCCGCGCGCGCCAACGATATGGCCCGATGGCAGGCTGCTGCCCAGACGCTCGAGCGAGCTTTCGGCCAGCGGCAACACGAAGGTCGAGGTATTGGTCAGGCCACGCTGCGAGGCCTGCTGAACGAAGGTATCCAGATCGCCGCCCCAGGACGTCGACAGGATGATATCCGGTTGCAGGGCCTGAAGGCGCGAAATCTCGGTCGAAAAGTCGGGTGAGCCGAATTTCGGGAAGAATTCGCCGACGACTTCGACATCCGGGCGCAGCGCCTTGAGCGCGGCGCTGAAGATATCCCAGCTGTCGCGGCCCCAGGCATAGTCCTGATTGACGACGGCGATGGTCTTGAAGTCGGGCTTGACCTTGAGCAGATAGGCGACAGTGGCCAGCATCTCGGTGCCGGCATGGGCCTGACTGCGGAAGACATAGTTGTACTTCTCAGCCTCGAAAATCTTTTGCGTGCCGCAATCCCACATGATGTTGATCACCTTGAGATCCTCGGCCAGCGGGGCAATCGTCTTGCAATTGCCCGACGAGATCGAGGCCAGCATCGCATCGGCGCCATTCTCGACCATGCGGCGGTATTCGGTGGTCAGCACCTCGGCGCCGGCGCCCTCGTCGATGAAGGTCAGCTCGAGCGGAACGCCCTGAATGCCGCCATTGGCATTGATATCCTCAACCATGATCTCGGCCGCGTCCTTGGCGGGCACGCCAAAGACCGACGCCGGGCCGGTCAGGAAGGCGGTCACGCCCACCTTGAGCGCCTCGGGCTTGTCCTGCGCAAGTGCCGCAAGCGGCATCAGCGCGCAGGCTGCGGTAGCCATCAATAGTTTCTTCATCGGTGTCTCTCCCCTGTCAGCTTAAGTCGTTAGGTCATTCCGTCAGCCGGGCCGACCTGATTTACGATCCGTTCATCTTGATCGGATTGATGATCATCTTGATCGCGCCCTTGATCCGCGCATGAACCAGATGATGATCAATCGTCCTCCCAGAAGTCTTGAAATACTGTGGATTACACAGGATATGCCGTAGCATACGCATGATAAGCCGACCGAGACTAATAGCTTGTACCTTAGCCAGCCATAGCCCAGATTTATACCCCATAGAGCGGGGGCCGCTTTTGCAATACACTTTCTGGACGCATGTATATTCTGGGTCGGCACCGGATCACGCATCGGACACAATATGGGAGAGACCACATGAAAATCACCGCAGCCGTACTCATGCGCGACGGAATTACATCGAACTTTGCCAAAGAGGCCCCGCTCGAGGTGCGCGAAATCGACCTCGCCCCGCCGGGACGCGGCGAGGTGCTGATCCGCGTGGCCGCCGCCGGTGTGTGTCATTCGGATCTGTCCGTGATCAACGGAACCCGTCCCCGCCCCCTGCCAATGGTGCTTGGGCACGAAGCGTCAGGCTATGTCGAAGACATCGGCGAGGGCGTCGATGATCTGGCACCGGGCGATCATGTCGTGTGCATTTTTGCCCCCGGTTGCCGCAACTGCGACCCCTGTGCCGAGGGCTGTCCGGCCCTGTGCGAGCGCGCGGCAAAACATCATGGCGTAGGCGAGTTGATGACAGGGGCGCGCCGCCTTTCGATGGATGGCACGCCGGTCAATCACCATGTCGGCGTGTCGGCATTCGCGACCCATGCGGTGATGGACCGACGCTCGCTGGTGAAGGTCAATCATGACTTGCCCGCCAATGTTTCGGCCTTGTTTTCCTGCGCGATGCTGACTGGCGCGGGTGCTGTGTTCAATACCGCGCGCATCCTGCCCGGCCAGAGTGTCGCGGTCATCGGGCTGGGCGGCGTCGGCCTTGCGGCGGTGCTTGGCGCGGCGGCGGCGGGTGCGGGGCGCATCATCGCCATCGACCCGTTTGCATCCAAGATGGAAGCCGCCCGCGGCATGGGCGCCACCGACTGTGTCACGGCCGACGAAAACACCATTCAGGCGGTGCGCGATCTGACCCGCGGCGGCGTCGACTGCGCGATCGAACTCGCCGGGTCGGTCAAGGCACTCGAGACAGCATACGAGATCACCCGGCGCGGCGGCCTGACAGTGACCGCAGGCCTGCCTCACCCGGATCAGCGCATGGCCCTGCCCGCCCTGAAACTGGTGGCCGAAGAGCGCACCCTGAAAGGCAGCTACATCGGATCCTGCGTGCCCCAACGCGATCTGCCGCGCATGTTCTCGCTCTATGAGCAGGGCAAGCTGCCGGTGGAAAAGATGCTCAGCCACCGGGTTACGCTGGACGAGATAAACCTGGCAATGGACCGGCTGAATGACGGCACGGCGATCCGTCAGATCGTCGATTTCGGCTAAGGTCGGCCAGTGCGCCAACTTGACATCCCCATAGGCAAGCCTTCTAGCTGAAGCCTCTCAGTGCAAAGGTTCGCCTATGGACATCCGTCAGATGCGCTACTTCATAGCGATTTCCGAGTCGCCCTCCCTGTCGGTGGCGGCCAGCGCCTTGGGCGTGGCCCAACCCTCTCTGTCGCAGAATGTCGTGCGCATGGAAGAGGAACTTGGCGTGCGCCTGCTTGAACGGAGCCCGCGCGGCACGGTCCTGACCGACGACGGCACCCTCTTTCTCAAACATGCGCGCATGGTTTGCGCCGCCTTCGATAACTGCCTTGACGAAATGCGGGAGGTCGGCGAAGCCCTGCGTGGCAAGGTCAGCTTTGGCATGCCATCCTCGGTTTCGATGGTCATGTCCGTGCCCCTGGCCGAAACCGTGCGCGTCGAATTCCCTGACCTTCGTCTGCGCGCGATCGAGGCGATGAGTGGCTATATCAAGACCTGGATCGAGGACGGGACAGTCGATATCGGGTTTATCTACGATCTGTCGGGGGCCGATCATTTCCGCACAACCCATGTGTTGAACGAGCGTTTGTTCTTTTTTTCCGCGCCGGACGCATGGCCCCTGGATACGCCGCCCGGAACGCCCGTGCGCCTGCGCGACCTGCAAAAGCTGGAACTCATCCTTCCCAGTCCGTTGCACGGCCTGCGAAAGACCATCGAGGGGTATGCCCAACCGCGTGGTGTAAAGCTGAACGTGACGGTCGAAATGGACGCGATGACCCAGATCAAGGAGTTGGTTGCCCGCGGATCAGGCTATGCCATCTTTGCCCCTGCCGCCGCACATGATTTCGCCACGCGCGGCGATCTTGTCAAATCGCCCATATGCGATCCGGACATGGTGCGCCCGGTCTATCTGGCCAGCAATCCCGCGCGCAAAAGCAGCCGCGCCTGCCGCGCCATCGCCCAGGTGACGCTGGACGTTGCGCGCGACCTGGTCCAGCGCGGCATCTGGGAAGGCGAATTGGTGACATAGCGCGGATTTGGCCCATTGATCCGGGCAATGGGCGCAATCGGGTCCTGCGGATGTATCGCGGCTGGACACCTAAACCGAACAGTTTATATTTCTCGCCAACCAGATCGCCGAAAAGGGGTATGCGCGTGAAACTGACCGTCAATGGCGCCGAACATGACATGCAGGACCTTGAACCCGACATGCCGCTTTTGTGGGTATTGCGGGATGAGCTTGGCCTGACGGGGCCGAAATACGGGTGCGGCATCGCGCAATGCGGGGCCTGCACGGTGCATATCGACGGCGTGGCGGTGCGGTCCTGCCAAGTGCCTGCTGGCGATGTCTGGGGCGCGGTCACCACCATCGAGGGGCTTGGCACGCCAGAGGCCCCGCACCCGGTTCAGGCCGCCTGGATCAGCCATCAGGTGGCACAATGCGGCTATTGCCAGTCGGGCCAGATCATGCAGGCCGCCAGCCTTCTGGCCGAAACCCCAACCCCGAGCGACAGCGATATCGACGATGCGATGTCGGGCAACCTGTGCCGCTGCGGCACCTATCCGCGCATTCGCGAGGCGGTGAAAACCGCCGCCGCCAAGCTGAGCAAGGAATAGATCATGGCAGGTCTCAAAACCATCGCCCGGCGCACATTCCTGATCGGCTCGGCCGCGATTGCCGGGGGCGTTGCCTTTGGCCTTTACAAATACCAGACCCCGCATGCCAATCCGCTTCTGGATAATCTGCCCGAGGGGGCGGCGGCGCTGACACCCTATGTTCTGATCACCGGACAGGACATTACGCTGATCACGCCGCGTGCCGACAAGGGACAAGGCGCGACCTCGGTGCAGGCGGCCCTGATTGCCGAGGAACTGGACGTCGGTCTTGACCAGATCAAGACCGATCCCGGCCCGCCAAGCCCGGCCTATTACAACACCGCCCTATCGGGGGATGCGGTGCCGTTCCGTTCGACCGATGACAGCTTTCTTGCCGAAACGACGCGCGCGGTGATGGATGCGCCGATCAAATTCCTTGGTCTGCAAATCACCGGCGGCTCGACCACGGTGCCCGATGGCTATCAAAAGCTGCGCATGGCGGGGGCGGTGGCGCGCGAAACGCTCAAGACGGCGGCGGCCCGGATGCACGGCGTTGACCGGGGGCTGCTGAGGACGGAACGGGGCACCGTGATCCTTCCCGATGGCACGCGCCTGCCCTATCAGACGCTTGCCGCGACCGCCGCCACGCTTGACCCCGCGCGCGAGGTCACCCTGCGCGATCCCGCTCAATGGCGGCTTCTCGGCAAGCCGATGCAGCGCGTTGATATCCCGGCGAAATCCACCGGAACACAGGCGTATGGCATCGACCAGAAACATCCCGGCATGCTGCACGCCGCCATCCGGTTAAACCCGGCACAGGGCGGTGATCTGCGCGGGTTTGACGCGACAGAGGCCGAAGCAATGCGCGGTGTGGTCAAGGTCGTGGCCGTGACGGGCGGCATCGGGGTGATCGCCGACAACACGTGGCGCGCCTTTCAGGCCGCAGAGGCCGTTTCTGTTGACTGGGGCCCGGCCCCCTACCCGGCCGATATGGATGGCCACTGGAACGCGCTGAGCAATAGCTTTACGCCAGAGCATCAGGACAGCCAGTTTCGCGACGAGGGCGATGTCGATGCGGCTTTGGCCCAAGGCACCGACCTTGCCTTTGAATACCGGGCGCCCTACCTCGCGCATGCCCCGCTAGAGCCGATAAATGCCACGGTCCTTGTCGGCGCGGGCCGCGTTGATGTCTGGACCGGCACGCAAATCCCGCGTTTCGTTCAGAAGAACGTCGCGCAGTTAGCAGGTGTAGAGCCTGACAACGTACATATCCATGCCCTGATGATCGGCGGAAGCTTTGGGCACCGGCTTGAGGATGACGTGGTGCGCCATGCCACCACGCTGGCCAAGGCGGTGCCCGGCACGCCGGTCAAGCTGACCTATTCGCGCGAAGAGGACATGACGCATGACTATCCGCGTCAGATCGCCATGGCGCGCGGTCGGGGCCGGGTCAGCGGCGGGAAGGTCGAGACCTATGACCTTGGCATCGCCATGCCCTCGGTCATGGCCTCGCAGATGAGCCGTCAGGGCCTGCCGACGCCGGGGCCCGATCTTCAGATCGTTGCCGGCGCATGGGATCAGCCATTCGACATTCCAAATTACCGCGTGACCGGCTATCGCGCGCCGGAACTGGCGCCGATCAGTTCGTGGCGCTCGGTCGGGGCCTCGTCAAACGGGTTCTTTCATGACTGTTTTCTCGATGAGCTGATCCATGCGGCGGGGGCCGATCCCTTGGCCGAACGGCTACGGCTGTGCACGCACGGCCCCTCTCGCCGGGTGCTCGAGACGGTGGGCGAGATGTCGAACTGGGGTGGTGCGCTTGCGCCCGGTCAAGGGCGCGGCGTGGCATTTTGCCTGTCGTTCGGGGTGCCCTGTGCGCAAGTGATCGAGATCAGCGATACCGACGCAGGGATAAGGATCGACCGGGTGTTCGTCGCCGCCGATGTCGGGCGCATCCTTGATCCGGTGAATTTCGAGGGCCTTGTCAAAGGTGGTGTGATCTTTGGCCTCGGCCATGCGATGAACTGCGAGATCACCTATGCCGGTGGCGCGGCCGAACAGCGGAATTTCGACAGCTTTCCAGGCATGCGGCTTTATCAATGCCCCGAGATCGAGGTGCGCGGCCTTGAAACCGCCCGCAAGATCCGCGGCATCGGCGAGCCGCCCGTACCGCCCGCCGCCGCCGCCCTCGGCAATGCAATCTTTGCCGCCACGGGCCAGCGGCTGCGTGAGATGCCGTTCAACAAGGCCGTCGATTTCGCCTGACGCACCCGCCCCCTCTTGCAGTGGGTCGCGCGCAGTGGTTCAAGTCGGCTATGCGTCACCCGATCACAACACTTGCCCTGCTTGCGCTGTCGGCCATCTCTGGCGGGCTGGCGCAGGTGATTGGCGTGCCCTTGCCGTTCATGCTCGGGCCGCTGGCGGTTTCGGCACTCGTGGCCACCGTCCTGCCCCGCCGCCTGCCTGAGGGGTACGGATTTCCACCGCGCCTGCGCCTGCTGTTCATTGCCATCATTGGATTGATGATCGGGGCACAGGTAACGCCCGAACTTTTCACCGAAGCGCATGATTTCATGTATAGCTTTGCCGCGCTGACGGTGTTTGTCGCGCTGGCGCATGGCGCGGGCTATGGCATTTTCCGCCACCTTGGCGGTTATGATCCGGTCACCGCCTTTTATGCAAGCACGCCCGGCGGGCTTTATGAATCCATCGCCCTTGGCGAGGCGGCGGGCGCGGATATGACCCGCCTCATGCTGCAACAGTTCCTGCGGGTCATCGTGGTGGTGACAATGGTGCCGATCGGTCTGTCGCTCTGGCTTGGCGCGCCGGTCGGAAGCTCTGCGGGCATGACATTGGCACGCCCGGATGTGCCGTGGTCCGACCTGGTCTTGATTGCGCTTGCCGGGGTGGCGGGGCTTGGGCTTGGGCATGTGCTGCGCCTGCCCGCCGGGCAATTGACCGGACCGATGGCACTTGCGGCGCTGCTATCGCTGACCGGGGTATTAAGCCTTGAGATTCCGCAATGGCTGGTGAATCTGGCACAGATGGTTCTTGGCACCGCGCTTGGCATGCGCTTTACCGGGTTGAGCCGGGGACTGATCCTGCGCGGGGCCGCCCTGTCGGTCGTGTCGGTGGCGGTGATGCTGGCAATTGGCGGCGCCTTCGCCGCGATCCTGCACCGGATCACAGCAGAGCCGGTCGATGTGCTCCTGATCAGCTTTGCGCCCGGTGGCGTGACCGAAATGGCGCTTGTTGCACTTAGCCTCAATGCCAACCCGGCCTTTGTCACGCTGCATCACATCTATCGCATCCTGCTGACCGTGCTGGGGCTTAGCGCGATTACCCACCTGCGTGAACGTCGGCTTTGACAGCTCGGCGCGCAGGCGTTATCTGAACATATGTTCATTTATTGAAGGGAAGCCGCCATGCGCATTCAGGATACAGCCGCGATCATCACTGGCGGGGCCTCTGGCCTTGGCGAGGCCACCGCGCGCCACTTTCGCGAGATGGGCGCACAGGTCACCCTGCTTGACCGTGACGCCGCGCGCGGCCAAAGCGTTGGCGCCGAAATCGGCGCGACCTTTGTCGAAACCGATGTGACCGACGAGGAATCGGTCGCCGCCGCGATCACCGCCGCCAAAGCGGCCATGGGCCGGATCACCGCCGCCGTGAACTGTGCCGGGATCGCCACCGGCGAAAAGACCCTCGGGCGCGACGGCCCCCATAGCCTTGCGGGCTTCAAGCGCACCATCGACATCAACCTTGTCGGAAGCTTCAATGTGGCCCGCCTTGCCGCCGCCGAAATCGCCAAGAACGAGCCCGAGGCCGACGGCGCGCGCGGCGTGATCATCAACACCGCCTCGGTTGCGGCCTTTGACGGGCAAAAGGGCCAGGCAGCCTATGCCGCCTCGAAGGGCGGGATTGTCGGGTTGTCGCTTCCGATGGCGCGTGATCTGGCACGCGAGGGCATCCGGGTGATGGCGATCGCGCCGGGGATTTTCCTGACGCCGATGCTCAAGGGGCTGCCGCAGGACGTGCAGGACAGCCTTGCGCAGGATGTGACCTGTCCCAAGCGACTTGGCGATCCGGCGGAATATGCGTCGCTGGCGCGCTTTATCGTCGAATGCGGCTATCTCAACGGCGAGGTGATCCGGCTGGATGGTGCGTTGCGCATGCAATAGGCGCGAAAATCAGCCCTCAGCCTTTTCGGCGAGGGCAAGCCACTCTTCTTCTGCCTCGGCAAGGCTGTCCTGTCGGGCGGCCAGGGCCTCGGTCGCCTTCTTGAACTTGATCGGCTCGCGGGTGAAAAGGGCCGGGTCGGCCAATAGCTCTTCCAGCTTGGCCATTTCGGCCTGAAGCCGCTCCATCACCGCCGGAAGTTCCTCAAGCCGATGCTTTTCGGTGAAGGACAGCCGGGGTTTCTCGGCCTTTTCCTGCTTCAGCTCTGTCTTTGATGCCTTTGACTTGTCTTGCTTTTTGTCGCCATCAGGTGACATTCCCGCGCTGCGTTGCGCGCGATAGTCGGTCCAGCCGCCGGCATAAGCGATGGCGCGGCCATCCCCCTCCATCGCGATGGTGGTGGTGGCAACGCGGTCAAGGAAATCACGGTCGTGGCTGACCAGAAGGACGGTGCCGTCGTAATCGTCCAGCAACTCCTGCAACAGGTCGAGCGTCTCGATATCAAGATCGTTGGTCGGCTCGTCGAGCACCAGAAGGTTGCTTTCCCGCGCCATCAGCTTGGCCAGCAGAAGCCGGGCCTTTTCGCCCCCCGACAGCGACTTGACCGGCGCGCGGGCCTGACGTTCGTCAAACAGGAAATCCTTGAGATAGCTGACCACGTGGCGCGGCGCGCCGCGCACAAGGATTTGATCCGCCTGCCCCGAGACGCGCATGTCCGCATCCCCGGTCAGGCTTTCCCAGAGCGACATTTCCGGGTCAAGCTGGGAGCGGGCCTGATCGAAAACGGCGGGCACAAGGTTTGTGCCATGGGTGACGATTCCCCCATCGGGCTCGATTTCCTTGAGCAGCATTTTCAACAGCGTCGTCTTGCCCACGCCATTCGGCCCGACAAAGGCCACACGGTCGCGGCGCTGGATCTTGATGCTGAAATCCTTCAGGATAAGCTTATCGCCGTAACCCTTTGAAATATTTATAGCCTCTATCACCTTGCGACCAGAGGCCGGGCCGGATTCAAGCGCCATGGCGGCGGTGCCCTGACGCCTGATCTGGCTTGACCGTTCTGCGCGCAGGTCCTGCAATGCCCGCACCCGGCCCTGATTGCGCTTGCGCCGGGCGCTGATTCCCTCGACCGCCCAACGGGCTTCGGACTTGATTTTGCGATCAAGCTTGTGGCGCTGCATGTCCTCGTCTTCCCAGACCTTGTCGCGCCAGGCCTCGAAATGCTCGAACCCCTGCTCCTGACGGCGGGTCATTCCCCTGTCAATCCAAAGGGTTGCACGGGTAAGTTCACGCAAAAATGCGCGGTCATGGCTGATCAGGACAAAGCCCTTGTGGGTCTGTTTGAGCTCAGATTCAAGCCAGCCGATCGCCTCGATATCAAGGTGGTTGGTCGGCTCGTCGAGCAGCATGAGATCGGGCGCCTCGGCCATCAGCTTGGCCAGGGCCGCGCGCCGCCGTTCACCGCCCGAGGCGGTGGCAATCGGGCGGTCGGGATCGAATTTCAAACCTTCGCCTGCCATTTCGACCCGGTACATTTCGGAGGCGTCTAGCTCGCTCACCGCATAGTCGCCAAGCGTGGTAAAGCCTTTCATATCAGGCTCTTGTTCCATGTAGCCGACGCTGATTCCAGGGGTGACGACGCGCACGCCGGTGTCGGGTTCGACCAGCCCCGCCATCACCTTGAGCAAGGTCGATTTGCCAGAGCCATTGCGCCCGACAAGTGCAACCCGGTCGCCGGGCTGAACCACAAGCGAAAGGTCATAGAATATCGGCTCACCCCCAAAGGTAAGCGAGATATCGGTGAGCTGGAGAAGAGGTGCGCGTGCCATGACAGCGGGCTATCTCGGGGCCTCGGGGGCGTCAAGCGAAAGGGTGGCCTGATCGCGCTTTCCCGTCCGGTCGCGCCCTATGGTCCGGCCATAGTCCGCAAAAGCCGCTTGCGCATCGGCGGGATCGCCGCGATCTCGACCCCGGTAAAGACATGCAGCGTGTTCATCTGCGGGTCGATGACCGCATGATCGCTCACCCAACCGCCCATCATCAGATAGCTGCGCAGCAGGGGCGGCATCAGCCGCAGCGCCTGTGCGGTGTCGGGTTTGTGTCCCGCAAGGGCCTGCGCATAGGCAAACACCGTCGCCGCCCTCACCCCCGGGCGCCGCCCCTCCGGGGCAAGGTGGCGGTCCCGCAGCAAAGCGAAACTGTCATGATAGGGTGTTGGATCGGTCCCCTGAAACGACGAACAGCCAAACAGCATTTCGACCCCGGTCCGATCCACATGGCGCGTCATCTCGGCCCAGGCGAGCCGCAGGATGTCGGGATCACGCGCCATGGGGTGAATACAGAATCGCCCCAACTCCGCCATCGGGCCGGGAAACGCTGCAAGAGCGGCCAGATCATAGAACTGCGCGGCATAGCAGCGGGCAATCTCGGCGCCACTTGCCAGTGGCAGCATCCGAAAACACCCGACAAGCGCACCGCTCCGACGCTCTTCAATCAGGAAATGGGTGCAGGTCGCATCAAAGCCGTCACGCTCGAGCCCATCGGCCGCCGCGCGTCCAAAGGCGAGATGGCGCAGGCGTTGGGCCGCACTCACATCAAGGGGCCCCTGCGCCACGCGCACCTGATATCTCGTGTTCTCGATGCCCGGCATGATCTCACCCACTACGGTCGCGGTGACCCTAGTCAGGCACACCGCAGCGCACAAGCGCACACTGCGGGGTCAGGCGGTTCGCGATCAGTTGAACGCGTCGCCCGGGTTGAGATTGCCAATATTGCCGATGAGCTGGCGCAGGAATCCGTTGCTGACCACGGACGAATCGGTCACGCGACGCGACAGCGGCACGATATTGCCATCCTCGAGTCCGAAGCGCTCTATATTGGCAATCGTGTCATCCGGGGCAAAGGAAATCGCCAGCACCTGACGCTCGACAACCTCGGGGCGGTACATGCCGAATTCGCGGACCCGGCTGCGGACGTAATAGTAATTCCCGTCCCCCAGCATCCCCGAAACGGACGGCGGGCCGATGGTATCGTCCACCGTGGCACGGGTATCGACGCCGACGACAAGGTTCTGAAGATCCTCGTCAAGCGGCACATAGCCGTGATTGCGATAGGTCGCCGAACAAGCGGTCACGACAATAAGACAGCAAAGCGCCATGGCACTGACCACCCGGTTTCTGATAGCTGTCATCTCTGCCCTCTTGTCTTGGCCTAACGCGGCTTTTATCCCGCTTACAACAAGGTGGTGCTATGGTTCAAGAAAGGAAGCAAGAGTGACGATGTCGCAAACTCCTCAAAAACAAACTGTGCTGCGTGTCTCTGACCTGTCGATCAAGCGGCCAGTGGCCTTTGATCTGGCCCCGTCCAAGGCGGAAATGTCCGCCATCGCACAGGAGCTGGACCTGTCTGGCCTGCGCAAGCTGCGGTTTCGCGGCACATTGAAGGCCGAAGGGCGCGAGGATTGGGTGTTGCATGCCGATCTTGGGGCCACTGTGGTTCAACCCTGCGTGATCACCCTCGATCCGGTCACAAGCCGGATTGACGAAAAGATCACCCGGCGCTTTTCGTCGGAACCGCAAGAACCAGAGGTCGCCCCCGGTGACGAGGTGGAAATGCCCGAGGACGACACGATCGAGCCGCTTGGCGCCGAAATCGACCTCAACCGCGTGATGATCGAGGCGCTTGCGCTGTCGCTGCCGGATTATCCGCGCGCCGAAGGGGCCGAATTGGGTGAGATCACGGTCGCCGAGGATGGCATCAAGCCGCTTGAGGACGAGGACATGAAACCCTTTGCCGGGCTGGCCGCGCTGCGCGACAAAATGGAAAAGGGCGATTAGCGTCAAGAATCGCTTGCTCCGGCAACAAATCGCTGTATTTTCGCGCTCTCATCGGAATTTAGGGTTGAACCGGCGGCTCGTAACAGACTATGAGCCGCGAACACTCGTGAAACCGGGCCAGGCTGGCCCACAGGAATTGAGGTTGAGACATGGCTGTCCAACAGAACAAAGTATCGAAATCACGTCGCAACAACCGTCGCGCACATGACGCACTGGTTGCCGGCAACCCCAACGAATGCCCCAACTGTGGCGAGCTCAAGCGCCCGCACCACGTTTGCGCATCCTGCGGCCACTATGCCGACCGCGAAGTTGTGGCCATGGCAGACGAAATCGATCTGGAAGACGACGCAGCGTAAGCGATAAAAGGCGATTTGCTGCATGACCGCTCGCACGGATCAATCCAAGGCGGGTGCAGGGCGCACCATTATCTCGGTTGACGCTATGGGCGGGGACCAGGGACCGGCGACAGTTGTCGCCGGTATCGCTGATTCTGCCAAACGCAACCCGGATATCGGCTTCATTCTGCACGGCCCCAAGACCGAGCTTGAACGCCTTATCGCCAAGCGCAAGGGCCTAGCGTCGCGTATTGAGATTCGCGATGCGCCCGAAGTGGTCACCATGGAGGACAAGCCCGCGCATGTTGTGCGCCACGGGCGCAACACCTCGATGTGGTCGGCCCTCGATTGCGTGCGCGCCGGTGAGGCGACGGTCTGTGTGTCCTGCGGCAATACCGGGGCACTGATGCTGATGTCGGTACTGCGGCTGCGCAAGTTACCTGGCATCTATCGCCCCGCTATCGCGGTGATGTGGCCCTCGCAGAATCCGCAGGGCCATAACATCATGCTGGATGGCGGCGCCGACATTCGCGCCGATGCCAAGGACCTGATGCAATACGCGCTCATGGGGGCCTCTTATGCGCGCAACGGCTTTGGCCTGGCCAAGCCGCGGATCGGACTTTTGAACGTCGGCACCGAAGAGCACAAGGGCCGCGCCGAGCTGAAAGAGGCCTATGACCTTATTTCGGCCAATGCGCGCATAGCAGATTTTGAATTTGTCGGCTTTGTCGAAGGGCGCGATCTTCCGGGCACGGCCTGTGACGTGATCGTTACCGACGGCTTTACCGGCAATGTGGCGCTCAAGACCGGGGAAGGCATTGCCAAGCTGATCTCGGAACTTCTGCGCGAGGCGTTTGCCTATTCCTTGCTGTCGCGGGTGGCGTCGGTGCTTGCCTACCCTGCCCTGCGACGTCTGAAAAAGCGGATTGACCCGCGGCGCGCCAATGGCGGCGTGTTCCTCGGGTTGAATGGTACGGTTGTAAAATCGCATGGCGCTGCGGATGCAACCGGCGTATCCTCCGCCATCAAGCTGGCGTTCGAGCTGGCACAATCTGGCTTTTCCGAAAGACTGGCGGCGCGGGTTGCATCTGCGGCCTCGCTGGAACAGGATGATTCCTCGGATAGCGAAATCGACGGTGAGAGTGAATGACAGTACGTGCCGTTGTGGAAGGGGTCGGGCATTACCTGCCGGACCGCATTGTTCCCAACTCGGAATTTGAAAAATCCCTGGACACCTCGGATGAATGGATTCGCACCCGCTCTGGTATCGAACGGCGCCACTTTGCCGCCGAGGGGCAGACCACATCCGATCTTGCCGTGCACGCCGCACGCGCCGCGCTTGAAAATGCGGGGCTAAGCGTCGACGACATCGACGGTATCATCGTGGCCACCTCGACCCCGGATCTTACCTTTCCTTCGGTTGCGACCATGGTGCAGAAAGAACTGGGCATGACGCGGGGCTTTGGCTTTGACGTTCAGGCGGTCTGCGCGGGCTTTATCTATGCGCTGACCAATGCCAATGCCCTGTTGATCGCCGGTCAGGCCAAACGCCTTCTGGTGATCGGCGCCGAGACCTTCAGCCGGATCATGGACTGGACCGACCGCTCGACCTGCGTGTTGTTCGGCGATGGCGCCGGCGCGCTTGTGCTTGGCCTTCAGGACGGCACCGGAAGCAATACCGATCGCGGCATCCTCTCGGCCGATCTCAATTCCGACGGGCGTTATCGCGACATGCTTTACGTCGATGGCGGTGTCTCGACCACCGGCTCTGCGGGCAAGCTGCGGATGCAGGGCAACCCGCTGTTCCGTCAGGCGGTGGAAAAGCTGACGTCAACCGCCGAAGCCGCGCTTGAGAAGGTCGGCCTTACCGGCACCGATGTCGATTGGATCGTCCCGCATCAGGCCAATATCCGCATCATCCAGGGCACCGCCAAAAAGATGGGCCTGCCGATGGACCGGGTGATCGTCACCGTGCAGGATCACGGCAACACGTCCGCCGCGTCCATTCCGCTCGCGCTGTCGGTGGGGGCCGAAACCGGCAAGATCAAACAAGGCGATCTTGTGCTGTCAGAGGCGATTGGCGGCGGTCTGGCCTGGGGCGCGGTGCTTCTTCGCTGGTAAATCACCGAAAATGCGCAAAAAAGCGCGCTTTAAGCCTGCTGTGTAAGTCGTTGACATTGACTCGGAAAATCCTTCGGCCCTAATGTTGTGCGCAAAACGAGGGGAGATGAGATGACCGATAAGACATTGACGCGCATGGATTTGAGCGAGGCCATTTTCCGCGAGGTCGGCCTGTCGCGTAATGATGCCGCGCAGCTTGTTGAAAGCGTTCTTGACCATATGTCGGACGCTCTGGTCAACGGCGAGCAGGTCAAGATTTCATCCTTCGGCACGTTTTCGGTCCGCGACAAGACGGCCCGCATCGGCCGCAATCCAAAGACCGGTGAAGAAGTTCCGATCAACCCCCGCCGGGTTCTGACCTTCCGCCCCTCGCACCTTATGAAAGATCGCGTCGCGGCAGGCAACAAAAGCTGAGGGGCACAGAGCCGATGGCAAAATCCGCCGACGCCTTTCGCACAATCAGCGAGGTTGCCGAATGGCTAGAGGTTCCGGCGCATGTACTGCGGTTCTGGGAAAGCAAGTTTTCACAGATCAAACCGGTCAAGCGCGCCGGCGGGCGGCGCTATTACCGCCCGGCCGACATGCTTCTTCTTGGCGGCATCAAGGCGCTTTTGCATGGCGACGGCATGACCATCAAGGGCGTGCAGAAACTCCTGCGTGAACAGGGGGTCCGCCATGTCTCGGGCCTGTCGCAACGCCTTGACGAAGTCACCGAAGGCGAAGTCAGCGATATCGCGCTCGACGTGACGCCAGAGCCGGCGGAACCTGCCAAGGTCCTGAATTTCGGGCGCGGCGAGGACCGCCCGGCACCTCAGCCGTCACAGCCCGCCGCCGAAACGGCAGCGGATCAGAACTCCGGCGCAGACATCAGCCCCGCTGAAGAGACCGAAGCACCCGAACCTCCCGCCAAACAGTCCGCCCCCCCCGAACCTGACGTCGAGGCGCCCGCTCAAGATATCGCCGCCACGTCAGAGGAACCGACCGAAACGGCGCCTGACCCCTCACCGGAACCAGGAGCAGATTCCGCACCCGAGCCAGCGGCCGCACGGGTTCCAAAGCCCCTGCCCCTACCCGAGCTGCCTGCGGATCCCGTGGATGCCATCGCCGCCGATTCCGGGGTCCTGAGCGCGCTTGCCGCGCTGCCCCGCCCGATTTCGCCGCAAACCGCCGCTCGCCTGACGCCTTTGCTGGCCCGGCTCACGGCACTTGGGGTCACGAAATCGCAAGATGGTCAACTCCGGGACTAAAAAGTGGGAATTAGCCCTTGTCCCCGCTCTGAAAACCAGTATGACGTCCACATCGTCGGGCTATGGCGCAGCCTGGTAGCGCGTCCGTCTGGGGGACGGAAGGTCGCAGGT
>NZ_CAJXIP010000038.1 GCF_913054395.1 uncultured Roseovarius sp. | reverse complement strand
CGACGAAAAAGGTAAACGAACCTAGGGAAGGCCTGTTGCTTCGGGTCAATGGAAGTGCCTGTATGTTTACTGCTCAAGTCTGCTATCGGGCCAGTTGTTCCAGCCTCTGACCCTGTTATGGCACAAGTGATTCGCTTTGTGAATCCCCTTTTGTCTCCAAGGGGATAGAATTTTTTCTGTTAACACTTTGTTAGGAAATTTTCGCGCGCGAGCAGAGGGATAGCCCCAAGAAAAGAACCGCCGACCAAAGAAGATCTCTGATCGGCGGCGTGGTTTTTGGTCCCGTATATGTGGCAGAGGCTCAGCAACGAGCCTGGAGAACTCAGCTTTCCAGCGCGGCAACACCAGGCAGAGTCTTGCCTTCCATCCATTCCAGAAAGGCACCGCCCGCTGTGGAGATATAAGTGAAGTCCCCAGCCGCACCAGAAGCATTCAGTGCAGCGACGGTATCGCCTCCTCCTGCAACAGCGATGAGCTGGCCTGCACGGGCCAGGGCGGCGGCTTTGAGAGCGGCTGCATTCGTGGCCGCATCAAAGGGCTCGAATTCAAAGGCGCCAAGCGGACCGTTCCAGATCAGGGTTTTGCTCTGTTCAAAGATTTCAATGATCACTTTCACGCTCTCCGGACCTGCGTCTAGGATCATGCTATTGTCTGGGCATTGATCTGTTGGCAGGACTTGATGCGGCGCGTGGGATTCAAATTTTTCTGTGACGACGACGTCGCTGGGCAGTATGATCTTGCAGCCCGTGCTTTCGGCCTTGGCCATGATCTTGGCCGCAGTATCTTTCATCAGCCGTTCTGCCAGAGAGACGCCCACCGATAGGCCTTTCGCCACCAGGAAGGTATTGGCCATACCGCCACCGATGATCAGGTAATCAACCTTCTCTACCAGATTGCCCAAGAGCTCCAGCTTGGTCGAAACCTTGGCGCCGCCGACAACGGCCGTTACGGGGCGTTTAGGGGCGCCAAGGGCGCTTTCCAAGGCCTGAAGTTCGGCCTGCATCAGGCGGCCAGCGCAGGCGGGAAGCAACTGGGCCAGGGCCTCGGTTGAGGCGTGGGCGCGGTGGGCGGCGGAGAAGGCGTCGTTGCAGTAGATGTCGCCCAGTTGCGCCATTTCAGCGGCCAGAGCGGCGTCGTTCTTTTCTTCGCCGGGGTGGAAGCGGGTGTTTTCCAGCAAGAGGACCTGACCGGGTTGCAGGCTCGCAACAGCGGCTTCGGCGGCGGGGCCGCGGCAGTCGGCACAGAAGGCAACAGGGGCATTGAAGGCGGTTTCCAGCGCGCCTAGCAGGGGGCGTAGGGACATTTCAGGGACCACTTTGCCCTTGGGTCGGCCAAAATGCGCCAATAGGATCGGGGTGCCGCCCTGCGCCAGAATGTCGGTAAGGTTGTAGCTGCCGACGATATTGCCAAGGATCAGCATCCCCGCGATCATCGCCAGCCCGCCGGTGCCGGTCACGACAAGGGCCATGCGCGCGCCCTGACGACCCTCTGGCAGGTGCTTCCAATAGCCGATCAAAAGGAAGGATGACAGCGAGGTAAGTTCCCAAAACACAAGCAAAAGCAGGATGTTGTCGGAAAGGACAATTCCCACCATCGCGCCTTGGAACAACAGCAGATAAGTGTAGAACTGACCCATCGGATCTTCGCGCGAGAGGTAGAACCGCGCATAAAGGATGATCAAAAGGCCGATGCCGAGGATCAGCCCGGCAAACAAAAGGCCAAGCCCGTCGAGCATGAAATTGACGTTCAGCCCAAGGTCGGGCAGCCAGGCAAGCTGAAACTGAAGCACCTCTCCCCGCATCACCGCAGGCACGCAGATCAACAACAGCACAAGGGCAAGAATCGTCGGGGCGGCGGTGAAGGCGGCGCATGTGTTGCGCCCTGCCTGAATCATCAGCCCCGGAAACAGCGCGCCCAAAAAGGGCAGCGCCGCAATTATCGGCAGAAAGCTACCGGCGGTGTCCATATGTATCGTGCCCCTGTTCCGTCCATCCCTGTCAAGCTGAGCAGCCGGGCGCCACTAGAGTGGGCACGTTTCCAGACCGTTTCAGTCGATCATTGGTAATATACGGCGGGGTTTGGGCGCGACAACCCGATTTCGGTCGTTTTCGGCCTTGATGCGTCGAAAGCGCGGCGGGCAGGGTATTCCAGGGGGCTTCAATCCCGGTTCGTGGTGAAGCCATTCAGGAAAACCCGGATCGCAAGGCTGCGCCTTTCGTTCATCATCAGGGGGGTTGGCAGACGCGCCGGATCAAGCAGGGATTCAAGCGGCCAGGGGCGTATCATGTCCAGCAGGAGCGCTGCGGCCTGCATGGTATCCTCGATCGCGATTTCGCCGCGCGCGACGCCAAGGTCAAGCTCATCGGCGATAATTCGGTGATCGACCGCGATGATCCGGTCGACAAGTTCCCGCCCCACATCGCGCATTGCCGGGGTTTCGGTAATGATGAGCCGCAGCACCTCAAGCGGAAGGCCGCATCCCTGTTGGCGCGGACGTTGCGACAAGATCCTCTCAAGACGCTCGGCAATCGGCAGGGTGCGGTCTTCGGCGGTGAGCGGGCGGATAAAATCATCGCCGACCTGATGCAGATAGGCGCGCAATAGCGCGGTGCGGCTCGGGAACATCGAATAGAGCGTGCGCTTGGACATCGCCGCGCGTTTCGCAAGGCAATCCATCGTGGCCCCGTCAAGGCCCGCATCCTCGTAAATTGATTCGAGGGCGGCAAAAATCTCGGTCCGGCGCTCTTCGGCGCTCAGGGCAACCGGCCTGCCGCGTCGAAATCCGGCCGTCTCTGCCTCATTTTTGGGGGTTTGGCACATTTTGACTGCTCCTTTACGCACGGTTTCGCACTGATCGGGCTTGCTTTTCCAAACGGCGTCATATTTACGGTACTAAAGAGTTTTATAAATGCCCGGACGCATTTGCACCAACACTTAATTCCTGAAAGGGGTCATCATGGCTTCAGTCTCGCGTTTTTTTGTGTCGTTGGCGGCCTGCCTGGCCCTTGCCCCCATGACCGCGCTCGCACAGCAATCGCAGGGTCCGACCTCGGTCACAGTGGTGACGGTTCAGCCCCAGAGCGTGACCTTGACCTCGACCCTGCCGGGGCGCGTCGCGGCCTCTGCCGAGGCGGAAGTGCGCCCGCAGGTCAACGGCATCATCACCGAGCGGATGTTTGAGGAGGGCGCCGATGTCGAGGTGAACGCCCCGCTTTACCAGATCGACGTGGCCACCTATGAGGCGAGTGTGCGACAGGCCCGTGCCGGGGTTGCGCAGGCCGAGGCCCAGTTGCGGTCTGCCGAGCGCGAGGCGGTGCGCCTGCAAGAGTTGCAGGCGCGCAATGTCGCCAGCGAACAGGCACTGGACGAGGCGACTGCCACCCGCGATTCTGCCTCTGCCGGGCTTGAACTGGCGCGCGCTCAGTTGAATTCCGCCGAGATCGAATTGTCGCGCACCACCATCCGCGCGCGGCTTTCGGGGCGGATCGGTCTGTCGCAGACAAGCCAGGGCGCATTGGTGACCGCCAGCCAGGCCGAGCCGCTGGCGGTGATCCGCAAGATCGACCCGGTCTATGTGGATGTGACGCAATCGGCGGCCGATCTGCTGCGCTGGCGGCGCGGCGAAACCGAGCGCGCTCTTGCCGGGGCCGATGGCACGGTGCGTCTTACGCTGGCGGACGGGTCGAACTTTGGCGAGACCGGCCAGCTGAAGGCGGCAGAGCCGAATGTCGATCCGCAAACCGGGGTGGTCACCCTGCGGATGCAGTTTGCCAATCCCGACATGCTGTTGCTTCCGGGGATGTATGTGCAGGTCGATATGCCTGTCGAGGTGGCCGACAACGTGTTTCTTGTCCCGCAAGAGGGGGTGATCCGCGACCGGCGCGGGCGTCCGCTTGCCTGGGTGGTCAATGGCGACGGCGTGATCGAGGCCCGTGAAATTACCATCCTTCAGGACCGCGCGAGCGACTGGGTCGTCGAGAGCGGCCTTGAAGCGGGCGACCAAGTGATCGTGGCGGGGTTTCAGAAAACCGCGCCGGGGGCAACCGTAGCCCCGCAAGAGCGCGCCGCCGCAAGCGCGCCCTCTGAATAATCCAAAGGCCGAGGGTCGCATAGCATGGCACGTTTTTTCATTGATCGCCCCGTCTTTGCCTGGGTCATTTCGATCCTGTTGATGGGAATCGGCGTTCTGGCAATCCGCCTTTTGCCGGTTGCGCAATACCCGCAGATCGCGCCGCCCTCGGTGACGATCTCGGCGAATTACCCCGGTGCGTCGGCCAATACGGTTGCCAATACGGTCACCCAGGTGATCGAACAGCAAATGACCGGTCTTGATGGGTTGCGCTATTTCTCGTCAAGTTCGACCTCGTCGGGCAGTGCGGAGATCGTGCTGACCTTCGAGACCGGCACCGACGCCGATATCGCGCAGGTGCAGGTGCAAAACAAGCTTGGCCAGGCGACGCCGCTTTTGCCCGAGATCGTGCAGCGTCAGGGTATCACGGTCGAGAAATCTTCGGCCGGGTTCCTGATGGTGATCGGGCTTATCTCGACCGATAATTCATTGGAACAGGTGGATTTGTCGGATTACCTCGTCTCCAACCTGGTGGACGAGTTGAGCCGTATTCAGGGCGTCGGCTCGGTCAATGTGTTTGGCGGGCAATATGCCATGCGGATCTGGCTTGACCCGGCCAAGCTTGCGGCCTTCGAATTGACGCCGTCGGATGTGGTGGCGGCCGTATCGGCGCAGAACGCCCAGATTTCCGCAGGTGCGTTCGGGGCCCGCCCCACGGTCGAGGGCCAACAGCTTAACGCGACGATCACTGCGCAATCGCTGTTGAGCACGCCGCAGGATTTCCGCCAGATCGTTCTGCGTGCGGAAACCGACGGCGGGCTGGTGTTGCTTGACGATGTGGCGCGGGTTGAAATCGGGGCGGAAAACTATGCCACCACGGCGCGGTTCAACACCGATCCGGCCGCCGGGATGGCGATTACCCTGGCACCGGGATCGAATGCGCTTGATACCGCACAAGAGATCAAATCGCGGATGGTCGAATTTGCGCGCTTCTTTCCCGAAGGTGTCAAATACGTCATTCCCTATGACACCACGCCGTTCGTGACGATCTCGATCGAAGAGGTGGTGAAAACCCTGTTCGAGGCGATCGGCCTTGTTTTCCTTGTGATGTTCCTGTTCCTGCAAAATCTGCGTGCGACACTTATCCCGACGCTGGCGGTGCCGGTGGTCTTGCTTGGCACCTTCGGCGTGCTGGCGGCGGCGGGGTTTACCATCAACACGCTTACCATGCTGGCGATGGTGCTGGCCATCGGGCTGTTGGTGGATGACGCCATCGTGGTGGTCGAAAACGTCGAACGCATCATGGAGGAAGAGGGGTTTTCCCCGCGCGAGGCCACGCATAAATCCATGAGTCAGATCAGCGGCGCGCTGGTCGGGATTGCCCTTGTGCTGTCGGCGGTCTTCGTGCCGATGGCCTTCTTCCCCGGCTCGACCGGGGTGATCTATCAACAGTTTGCGATCACCATTGTCTCGGCCATGGCCCTGTCGGTGGTGGTGGCCTTGACGCTGACGCCGGCGCTTTGCGCGTCCTTGCTCCGGGCGAAGGATCATGCGCCGAAACGCGGGCCGTTTGCCTGGTTCAACGCCGGGTTTTCGAGCCTCACCACCGGCTATACCGGCACGGTGCGCTGGACGGTGCGCCGCCCGCTGCGGGTGTTTGTACTTTATCTTGGCATGGCCGTTCTCATGGCGTTCATGTTCGTGCGCACGCCGACCGGGTTCTTGCCGGACGAAGATCAGGGCATTCTCTTTACCCTGATCCAGACCCCCACCGGCGCCACCGCAGAGCGCACGCTTGAGGTCGTCAAACAGGTCGAGGACTATTACCTCACGCAAGAATCCGAGGTGGTGGATTCGGTCTTTGGCGTCGTCGGCTTCAGCTTTGCAGGCAGCGGCCAGAACATGGGCCTTGGCTTTGTTAAACTCAAAGACTGGGATGAGCGGCCCAACCCCGGCCAAAGCGTGCAGGCGCTGGCGGGGCGCGCATTCGGCGCCTTCAGCCAGATCAGCGACGCGATGGTGTTCCCGGTGGTGCCGCCCTCGGTGATCGAGCTTGGCAATGTCTCGGGCTTTGACTTTTACCTTCAGGCGCGAGGCGGTCAGAGCCATGACGACCTTTTGAATGCGCGCAACCAGCTTCTTGGGATGGCGGCGCAAAGCCCGTTGATCGCCTCGGCGCGGCCCAATGGCCTTGCGGATGCGGCACAGTTCAATCTTGATATCGACTGGCGCGAGGCCGGGGCCATGGGTCTTACCCCCACCGCAGTAGGCGAGTTGCTGCGCATCGCCTGGGCCGGCAGCTATGTGAACGATTTCATTGATCAGGGCCGCATCAAGCGGGTCTATGTGCAGGGCGACGCCGAGGCCCGAGCGGTGCCGAGCGACATCGACAAATGGCGGGTGCGCAATGCCAGTGGCGGTTTGGTTCCGTTCTCGAATTTCTCAGAGGGGCGTTGGGATTACGGCGCTCAGGGGCTTTATCGCTATAATGGCATCCCCTCGATGCAAATTCAGGGTGCGCCCGCACCCGGCACCTCGACCGGTGATGCGATGGCCGAGATGGAGCGTTTGGTGGCCCAGCTTGGGCCGGGTTACGACATCGCCTGGACCGGGCTGTCGCTCGAAGAGCGCGAGTCGGGAAGCCAGGCCCCCTTGCTTTATGCGCTGTCCCTCGCGGCGGTGTTCCTGTCGCTGGCGGCGCTTTATGAAAGCTGGTCGATTCCCTTCGCGGTCATGCTTGCCATGCCGATCGGGGTGCTTGGCGCGCTGAGCGGCGCGTGGCTTGGCGGGTTCGACAACGGGGTGTTCTTTCAGGTCGGCCTTTTGACGGTGATCGGGCTTACCGGCAAGAACGCGATCCTGATCGTCGAATTTGCGCGCGAGCGCCACGAGGCGGGCGAGCGGGTGATCGAAGCGGTGGCCGAAGCGGCGCGCCAACGGTTCCGCCCGATCATCATGACCTCGATGGCGTTTTCGCTGGGTGTGCTGCCGCTGGTGCTGAGTACCGGCGCAGGCTCTGGCGGGCGCAACGCGATCGGCTCGGGCGTGCTTGGCGGTACGGTTTCGGCCACGGTTCTGGGGGTGGTTTTCGTGCCGCTGTTCTTCATGGTCGTCACCCGCCTCGTGCGCCGGGCCCGGCGGGGTGAGTAGGCGCCAGGCGTGTCGGGGCAGAGGGCTTTGGACACTCTGGAAACGGTTGCGATGGAAGGCCTCGGTTGAGCGGTAAAGATCACGCAGGCCTTCAGAACGCCGGTACTTTCAGCACCCGTTCTTCCAGAGACCGGCCATGTCCAACGCCGACGGTCACGGTGTCGCGGCCGCCACGGTACTTGGGGCCCTTGCCCTTGCCGCCGCTCTCGTGATCAGAGTGGTCCCCCTCGTCAGAGGTATGATCGTCACCGTGATCGTCACCATGATCATCTTCGCCGCTATTATGCGCATCCGCAGGTCTGCCATGCTGAGCGCCACCGGCGCCGCTTGCATGGCCTGTGTCCGCGCCATGATCCGTGGCTGTCCCATCCTCGTGTTGGGCGGCGACAGGACCCGCAACGACGAGCGCACAAAGGCTGGTCAGCACAAGCCGGCGGTTCATCCAGTTTTCGGGCATTCTGACTATCCTTTCAGATCGAAGCATCCGGGGCAGCGTATCCGCCGCCCCGGACTGAACTCTTTATTGAATGGCTTCGGGGACAGCATATTCATGGATGAAATTCACGACAGCGCGTGAATCATCCGCCGCCAGTGTATAGGCATCCAGCGAACCGGCAGCCGAGGCGTCAACCGACCCGAAAACGGCCTCGTAGACATCGACGCTCTCGGCCACAAATGTTCCGTCAGCCTGCTCTACCAGCACCGTGGTGGTTACACCGGAGTAAGTATCCGAGCGGTCATATGTGAAGGCCGAGTAATCCACCACCGAATAGGTCACATCCCCTGTGGAGGTTGTATTAATCCCGAGGAATGCATCAATATAGGCAATCTCGTCAGTGGTGAATTCGCCGGTTTTATCGGTTGCCGCAGCAAGGAAGGACGCCGAAGCATCAAGATCAGCCTGGGTATACTGACCATCGACCAGGAAATCATAATCCGTGCCAATCAGATCATCGGGCGTAAGGTCAGGGATGCTTCCGGTTGTCAGCAGAGCCACATAGATGGCGAGGTTTTCCAAGGGCGAGTCGATGGTTTTATCTTCGCCGTCAACCGTAAGCACAAGCCGGCCCGCAGCATCCGTGGAAATAGCCGTCGCACTGGACAGAACCGCGATGACTTCATCGGCACGGGTTTCAAGCACTTTCGTCGGCGCGCGGCCAACGTTCAGCCGCCCGAGTTCAACCTCAACCGTAAGTGATTCATCAACAGGATGCCCCTCTTCGTCGAGTTCGATCGGGTTGCCCTCGGCATCCAGCGGTTGAACGTAGCCATCCGCAGTCAGGATCGGAACGCCGTTCGCATCGCGGTCGATGATCCACAGATCACCAAAGACATCCCCCTTTTTCGAGCCGGAGGTTGCCGGTTGACCGCCGCCTGACCCATCCATGCCGCCAGGTTCGCCGGCCCATTCGGGGCGGTCAGAATCATCTTCGCCCTCGTCGGCGGCATCTGCCGAATCCCCGTGACCACCGGTCTGGTCGTCCATGCCGGTGATGTCCTTGAAAATTCCGCCAAGGCCCTTGCCCCGGCTGTCCTGACCCATTTGGCCACCTTGGCCGTGACCGCCTCCGGCGCCCGATTGCGAGCCATGCGCCTGCTTGCCCTGACCCGAGCCCTGCTCGGCGAAGGCCATGCCAGATTCGATCGGGGAGGTTGCCAGTGCGACGATGGCGCAGCCAGCGGCAAGCGTGTACTTCAGCGAACTCTTGAAATTGAAAAATTGCGTCATGGTGTTCTCCGGATTGCCGTTTCACTCAAGGCAGGGGGGCGTTGTTTCACCGCTGCCTTCGCGCCCACCAAAGCACAATCGACACATTCAGAAATTGATATAGGTTAAGTGCGACAATTAAACTTCCGGCAAAACCTGCCGGAAGTCTCGTTGTCTCTGGCGGGTTCAGAACGCCCTGGTCAGGCCAACCCGGAACAGCCGCTCGCTTGTGTCAAACTGATCGACACCGGCGACGTAATTGACCGAATGAGAATCATATTCGGTCTGGGTGTAATCGAACCTGACATGCGTCTTTTCACCGACTGCAAATTCAACGCCGCCGCCAAACCGGACACCATCAAGGTCGTCATCCTGATCGACCGACACGCCGCCGAACTGATAGTTGGAATTGAATCTGGAGCGGACGACACCGGCACGCCCGTAAATCAGCACCGAATCGTTGACCACATATCCCAGGCGCAGGCCCGCACCGATCGACCCGATCATTTCCACCGAATAAATCCGGCCTTCCGGGCTTCGTTCAATGTTCCAATCTGCCGTCGAGAGTTCAAATTCAGCCTCGCCGCCAATATAGAAATCGTTGGCCTGATACCCGTACCCGGCAAGCAGACCGCCGGTGAAGCCATGACCCGCGCGGGTGGTGGCAAGCGTGAAAGTGGGCGCTGCGGCATTCGGGCGGGGGCCGGTGTTGTCGCTTTGCACTGTACCGTGCCCCAACTGAACACCGGCATAGAAGCCAGAAAAGTCGGTCGGTTCGATTTCGGGGCCAGGACGGTTCCGCGCGCCGAATTCGTACACAAGACCGACCCGTGCAACGCTTTCGATATTCGCGAAATTGTCATCATCCGCGCCACCAAGGGGCGAGCCGATGGAATAGTCCTCGTAGGCGCGCACCTGATATTCCATCCGTCCCGACAGGCCGCGGCCCAGGGGCACTTCGGTGCCAATACCCACCAGCAGGCCAAGCTCTCGGTCACTGACGGAAACGAGCGGGTTCAGGCCCTGTTGATAGGTGCTGTCGAATTCGGTCGAGACAAGCCCGAAGCGCCCGAAGACAAGGTTGTCATTCCGCGTCCGCACCCCGGCGAGGGCACTCACACCAAACGAGTTGCCGCGTTTGGCCGAGAAATTCCGATTGCCCTGATGTGTCCATCCGGAATCGCTGAACTCCACTTCGGCTTCTGCCCCCAGAACCAGGTTTCCGAAATCCGTGCGGTAACCGGCAAAGACACCGCCCGAGAGGTCGTGGTCGCCGAAATCAGCGGTCAGGTTGCCGCCCGCGCCGCGGGGCCCGTCATTCTTGGTCTGCAAGGCGGTATCGCCAAGCTGCGCCCCGACATAAAACCCGGATGCCCCGGCTTTTGCCAGATTCGGTGCGTCCTTTCGATAGCGCGGGTCAAGCGCTGTGCCAAAACTCAGGGTCAGGCGGTGCTCATCATAGTCGACGCCCGCAACATCCGATTGCCTTTGCAGGAAATCATAATCCGTATCCATATAGATGCGCGGATTGAGATAATACCGCAACGATAGGCCGGTCTCGGTAAGAACATCGCTGCGCGACACCTCTTGATAGTCGTTCTGGGTCAGAAAGAAGTATCCGGCAATGGACATGTCGGGCGCCACCCGGTGACGCAGCCGCAGCCCCGCCGAACTTGAGATATAGCCCGACGCTCCGTTCAGGGTGGTTTCTTCGATGCTGCGTTCAAGGATGCCGGTAAGATCGGTTTTCGCACTGATGGGCCATGTCAGGTCGGCGCCGAAATCGACTGTTGTCGTCCTGCCGAAGCGCGGGTCGTCATAATCCTGCGACATGATCCCCAACAGCGCCTCACCCTTCAGCTCACCGACCTGACCTGTATAGCCGAGCGCCGCCTGAAACCCGTCTGAACTGCGCCGGAATCCCAGGCCCGCGTTGTCGAACCTGTCGTCGTATTCCCGCTTGTCATAAATGCCCTGAACGAAAAACTCACCGTTTTCCGTTGATGCAACGCCCAACCGACCACCGACTTCGGTTTCAACCCGATCCCTGTCGTCGTTGTCGATATTCGCAAATGTCACGCCGTTGAATTGCAGGACATCATCGTAGTCGAGGCGCCGCACATTCACGCCCAGCCGGAAACTCCTGCCGTTGACCTTGCCGCCAAGCCCGAAAAAGCCACTGGCGTCGCGCAATTCGGTGGGCTCCACCCCATTCACGTCATCGGGCGAATTCCGGCTTTCGTGATCCCAGGCATAATCCAGCCCGCCAAACGCAAAGAGATTGCCATTGATGCGATAGCGCGCCTCGGCGCCAAGAAAGTAATCATTGTAGTCTTCGCTCGAATTATCGGCGAACCGGCCAACTTCGGCGGCGGCCTCAAGATTCAGCCTGAAATCCTGTCGGCTCAGCGAAAGAGCGACCCAGGGCTCCAGCACAGTCACGAAATCGGAACGGCGATCATTGGCCGTCAGGAAGACGTTGTCGGTGAACTGTTCGCTGACTGACACACCGGCGTCGATTTTCACAGGATTTGCGTCTTGTGTCGACAGAACCAGTGTATTTTCACTGTCGGCAGCGGCCCATTGTGTGAAGGCAAGAGTGGCAACCCCAGTTAAAAGAGTGCCGTAAAGTTTAGATTTTCTCGCCATTTCAATGCCTTCTCAACGCTATGTTCGGTTCCTCTCCGCCGGTAACAGCTTACCTAACTGGACCAATTGATCTAGGTTAAGTCGCCTGACATTCCGGAACCGCGTGGCAAAAAGCCCACAGTGTTTTGACGTCGCCCCATCAATCGGGGTCTCGGCGTGATGAACGCCAATTCGCTGAACCTGCCCCCACTGTTCAGTCTCTCTGATACGCCCGTGGCCTTGAATTTCGGGGGCATGTTCCTTCGAGACCTAACCGCAGGATTTCAGGCAGTGTGAAGGCCCTGCCATATGCTTGGATTGCATCGGTCCGGCCTGCGCAAACCGCGATTTGCCCGGCCTGTCAGAGGAGACCAAAAATCACGACCCAGACCGACAAAAGAATCGAAGTCACGATGAAGTACCAACGGTTCCAGACCAATCCGACATGGCGTGCCGAAACCCGAGCAAAGCTTCCGATCAGCAGCGTCGTCGCGGTAAACGGCGATGTAGCTGCCGTCAGGGCCCAGCCGGCCGTGACCGCTACAACCACCGCTGTCGGCGATACACCAAGAACCTCTGCCGAGGGAATAAGCGGCACCAGAAGCGTCACGGCAAGGATCGGATTCATACCGAGCTGACCGGCCAACGGAACAATATAAACGCAGGCTATGAAAATCATGGGCGCCGGAACCGTCGACAGATCCATTCCGCCTGCTGTCATTACCGGGGTCAGCAGGGCCGAACCGACCGTCCCGATGTACCCCGCCATCATCAGCAGGACGACCTCTTCTTTAACACCAGGCAGATCCGTCATCATATAGGACGCAATCCGTGCCCGAAACCCCCGCCCGCCGTCCTGCGCCGCGTGACGCGTCTGAAGGAGAGTCCAGGCGACAGCCACCACCGGCACCACCAGAAGGACCAGCCCCACGACCCTGATCCCGGTCAGCAGAAACAAGCCCACGCTGCTCCCCATGATCAGGACAAGAAGCACGAGCAGCGGCGACAACAACAGCCAGCTTCCGTCCGGCTTTTCCCGTGGTCCGCCCTGCGGCGTCACGCGCGGCTTGAAGATGGTGTCGAGCGCCCATCCTGTCCCGGCCATCAGGAAGGCGGTGACCAGTCCCGGCATGACAACGGTGGCCCAGCTTGTGCCGGGAACAAGCGCCGTGGTGATGGCGACGGCGAAGGACAGCGGCGACCACGGCAGAGTTGAGGTGAAGCCGCGCTGGATCGCCAGCAACATGCGCCGCGCCCGGATTTTCCGGATGCGCGGATCCTGCTCCATCCCCATACTTGCGGTCGCCAGGGCGCCAAGCAGCGCGATGGCGCCGTAGTTGAGGACCAGAGCGAACATCTGTCCACCGAAGGTCAGGGCGATATAGCGCCGACCCGGGGGCTGCATGGCCAGAAAGCGGCCTGCGTTCTGAATGGATGGCGCAGATTCTGCCACACTGCGCAGGCTTGCCAATGCGCAAAAGAACGCACAGATGAACGCCGCCTTTGCCAGCCCGGCGCGCGACACGGCCAGCCAGTCGGAACCCTTAAAGGCCAGGGCGATCGTCAGAGCGATCCCGATGAGAACGAAAATCTGCCGCCCGCGCCGAACCTGCGGAGCCAGAAGAACAAGCAGGGACAGCGCCAGTGCTGGCTCTGCGGCCTGTATCATCTGGCCACCACGCCACTCCACCAAGATGACATTGACGGTGACAAGGATCAGGCTGAGGCCTGTTACCCCTGCCACTGCGCGTTTCATGTTGATCGGCATATACTGAATCTATGTCAAACCCGCTGACTAATGCATCAGATTCGCGGGGTCAACGCCTGGTCCCGGAGGTATCCGGCAAAAACAGTTGGAATCCTGCACTATCGCAGGACCTCAGGCAGGCACACATGCGCCCCGTTATCCGTCACGCGTGACATAAAGGCCGGCTTCGGCGACGCAATTATCCCCAAGCGAAATTCCAATGCCTGCATTGGTTCCACCACCTGAAAGCGTGAGGCTGACGGCACCAACTATACTGAGCTGAAATAGCGAATCGAACATTCCCGCGGGCTGATCCGAAACCTTGGCAATCCCTCTGGCGCGGTCTGGTGGGCTTGATTGTGACAGGGGGTGGTTGGACCCTGTTGTCCTTTCGCCAGATTTGCGCATGCTAGGGCTCAATGCAACAAACTTTCATCAGGGAGAAAGCGAGATGTCGGCACCGGGCGAAAACCTTCGTGTGAATGGTGACAGGCTGTGGGACAGTCTGAATGAGATGGCACAGATCGGGCCGGGTGTGGCGGGGGGGAATAATCGCCAGACGCTGACCGACGAAGACGGCGAAGGCCGTGCGCTGTTTCAATCCTGGTGCGAGGCGGCGGGGTGCAGTATTGGCGTCGACCAGCTTGGCAACATGTTTGCCCGGCGTGAAGGCACCGACCCGGACGCGCTGCCGGTCTATGTGGGCAGTCATCTGGACACCCAGCCGACGGGCGGCAAATACGACGGCGTGCTTGGCGTGTTGGGCGGGCTCGAGATCGCGCGCACGCTCAACGATCTGGGGATCAAGACGAAGCACCCGATCGTGGTGACCAACTGGACCAATGAGGAAGGGACGCGATTCGCCCCGGCGATGCTGGCCTCGGGGGTGTTTGCCGGTGTCCACACGCAGGCCTGGGCCGAGATGCGCGAGGATGCCGAGGGCAAAACATTCGGCGACGAGCTGGACCGGATCGGCTGGCGCGGCGAGGAAGAGGTGGGCGCGCGCAGGATGCATGCCTTTTTCGAGCTGCATATCGAACAGGGCCCGATCCTCGAGGCCGAGGGCAAGGATATCGGGGTGGTTACCCACGGGCAGGGGCTGAACTGGACGCAGGTGACGATCACCGGCAAGGACGCGCATACTGGCTCGACCCCGATGCCGATGCGGCGCAATGCTGGGCTGGCCATGGCGCGGGTGCTGGAGAAGGTCGAGGAAATCGCGCTGAGCCACGCGCCCGATGCGGTGGGCGCGGCGGGACATATCGACATCTTCCCCAACTCGCGCAACGTGATTCCCGGCAAGGCGGTGTTTACCGTCGATTTCCGCTCGCCGCAGTTGTCGGTGATCGAGGACATGGTCGCGCGGATGAAGGCGGCGGCGACGGAGATTTGCGCCGGTATGGGCTGTGACGTGGCGTTCGAGACCGTCGGCGGCTTTGACCCGGTAGAATTCGACAGCGGTTGCGTCGAGGCCGTGCGCGGGGCGGCCGAAAGGCTGGGCTATTCGCATCGCGATCTGGTGTCGGGGGCGGGGCACGATGCCTGCTGGATCAACCGCGTGGCGCCCACGGCAATGGTGATGTGCCCCTGCGTCGGCGGGCTGAGCCATAACGAGGCCGAAGAGATCAGCAAGGGCTGGGCGGCCGCCGGGACCGATGTTCTGATGCATGCGGTTGTCGAAACAGCCGGGATCGTGACGCAATAGGGGGCGTTGCCCCCTTACCCCCGGAGTATTTTTACCAAGAAGAAAGCCGGGGCGCGCCAAAATGACAGGGAGACAGATATGAGCGACATTCTGGAGCTTGGGGCGGTCGAGTTGCGCGACCGTCTGGGGGCCGGGCAGCTGAGCGCCGAAGAGCTTATGCGGGCGACGCTGGAGCGGATCGAAAAAACGAACGGTGTTTTGAACGCCGTTGTGTCGATGAAAGACGGCGATGCGCTGATGGCCGAGGCGCGTGCTGCCGATGCCGCGCCGGTTGGCGGTGCTTTGGCGGGGCTTCCCATCTGTGTGAAGGACATGGCCAATGCAAAGGGGTTCCCGACCAGCATGGGATCACCGGCCTTTGCCGGCAGGATCGCGAAAAAGGACGACCTGTTCGTGTCGCGCATGCGCAAGGCCGGGGCCATCGTGATCGGGAAGTCGAACACGCCTGAGTTTGCTCTTGGCAGCCATACGTTCAACCCGGTGCATGGCGCGACATGCAACCCCTACGATTCAAGCGTGTCCTGTGGCGGGTCGTCGGGCGGCGCGGCGGTTGCGCTGGCGGCGCGCATGGTGTCGATTGCGGACGGGTCGGACATGATGGGCAGTCTGCGCAATCCGGCAGGATGGAACAATGTGTACGGCATGCGTCCAAGTTGGGGCCTTGTTCCCGCAGAGCCCGCAGCGGACACGTTCCTGCATCAGATTTCGACCGATGGCCCGATGGCGCGCAGCCCGCAGGACCTTGCTTTGCTGCTGAAGGTCATGGCGGGCCCGGATCCGCGACAGCCGCACAGTATGCTCGTTCCCGATCTGGAACTGGCCGGGATCGACCCGGCAGGGGTCAGGATTGGCTGGCTGGGGAACTGGGACGGCGCCTTTCCGATGGATGAGGGCATTCTGGACCTGTGTCAGGCCGCATGCCAGACGCTTGCCGATCTCGGGTGCCGGGTAGAGGACGTTCCCGCGCCCTACAGCCGTGAGGCGCTGTGGGACAGTTGGACGACCCTGCGGAGCTGGACGATGGCGTCAAAACTCTCGGGGTTGCTGGAGAGTCCGAAAACGCGGGATCAGATCAAGGCGGATGCCGTTTGGGAGATTGAGCGCGGGCTTGCGATGAAGGCCGTGGAGGTTCACAAGGCCAGCGTCGCCCGCTCGGGATGGTTTCAGACGGCGGCGACGCTGTTTGATACCTACGATGCGCTGGTCTTGCCGACCGCGCAGGTCTGGCCGTTTCCGTTGGACTGGAGCTGGCCGGCAGAGGTGGCCGGACTCAAGATGGACACCTATCACCGCTGGATGGAGGCGATGGTGCCGGCCAGCCTGGCTGGGCTGCCTGCCTTGGCGATGCCTGCCGGGTTCGGAGACAACGGGTTGCCGATGGGTATTCAGCTGATTGGCCGGAAAGGAGGCGATCGGCGGCTTCTGGACATAGCGGCGCTGTATCATGAGGCGACGGCCTGGCCGCAGAAGAATCCGCCAAAGCTGGCTGGCGTGTGAAACGCCTCAGAAGGTCGGGGGCGTGTTCGCCCAGAGCACGCGTGTACGTGTCTTTCCGGGATTGCGGTAGGCATGCCGACGGCTGGAATTGAAATGAAAGGAGTCGTTTTCGCGCAGATGATACAGGGTATCGTCGAGCGTCAGTTCAAGTTCGCCTTCCAGAACGTAGCCCATTTCTTCGCCCACATGCTGAATATGGTCTTCACTGGAGCCATTCGGTTCAATGATGTGGATGTTGCATTGCAGGATGTGATCCTTGGAATGCGGAATGATGCGTTCGAGGCAGATTCCGGTGCCCCGCCGAACCGGGTCCAGGTCGATGACCGGGCGTTCCCCCATGCGTGAGACGACCTGTTCCTTGCCGTTCGTTTCATCAAACAGAAGCCCGATCGTGATATCCAGCGCCTGTGTGATACGGTGCAGAAGGGCGACAGAGGGCTGGGTCTTGTCGTTCTCGATCTTCGACATGTGCCCTTCTGAGGTATTGGCCAGTTCCGCCAGTTGTTTCAGGGTCATGTTTCGGATTCTGCGCAGTGCTTTAATTCGACTTCCGATCATGTACCCAACCTTTTTTGACCAGTGATTTGCATCGTTCCTTTCTTTTCCCGACCTCTTCGATTGTCAACTGTGCTATAAAATTAAGCATCTCCGGCCACTTGCGGACAAGTTTATGCAAGATACTTGCATAGTGCGGCGAACTGCGCTTACCTTTGGCCTTGTCAGCTGTTTCGCAGCGCGACCATGAAAATGAATGATAGCCAGCGGTTGGGACGTTGAATGCGTCGCCCTGCCGGGAAGCAAACTCAGGGAGTCACAAATGCCTATCACTGCATTTGCTAATGTATTGAAGAAATCCGCCCGTCATGCCGTGCTGTCCGCACCGATTGCCGTTGCGGGTCTGATGGGGGCCACGGCGCCGGTCAGCGCGGAATCGGTGCTGAAGATCGTGCCGCATGCCGACCTTCGCAATGTCGACCCGATCTGGACGACGGCGTATATCACCCGAAACCACGGGTATCTGGTGTTCGACACGCTGTTCGCGCTCGACGAAAACCTGGAGGTCCAGCCGCAGATGGCTGCGGGCCACGACGTCAGCGAAGACGGGCTGACCTATACGATCACGCTGCGCGACGGTCTGACCTTCCATGACGGATCGCCGGTGACCGCCGAAGACGTCGTTGCATCGATCAAGCGGTGGGGCGCGCGGGACGGGATGGGTCAGAAGCTGATGCGCGTCACCGCCAGCCTTGAAGCGGCGGATGACAAGACTGTTGTTCTGACACTGAGCGAATCCTATGGCCTGGTGTTGCAATCGCTTGGCAAGATTTCGTCCAACGTGCCGTTCATCATGCCCAAGCGTCTGGCCGAAACCGACCCCAACAAACAGGTCGAGGAAATCATCGGTTCGGGGCCGTTCAAATTCGTTGCCGACGAGTGGCAGCCGGGCAACCAGGTGGTTTACGAAAAATTCGACGAATATGTGCCGCGTGAAGAGCCCGCAAGCTATGCCGCGGGCGGCAAAGTGGCCAATGTGGATCGTGTCGAGTGGCGCTATATCCCCGATGCGGCGACCGCAAGCCAGGCCCTGCTGGCCGGTGAGGTGGATTACTACGAGCAACCTGCCGTCGACCTGCTGCCGATGATCCAGTCGGACCCCTCGATCAAGGTCGAGACTGTTGACCCGCTTGGCACGCAGGGCGTTGTCCGCTTCAACTTCAAATACCCGCCGTTCGACAACAAGAAGGCCCGTCAGGCCGCGTTGTGGGCCGTGCAACAGGCCGACTACATGTATTCGATCATGGGTGACCCGGCCTATTTTGAAGAGTTCTGCGGCGCCTATTTCATGTGCGGCGGGCCCTACGAAACCGATATCGGCAGCGAGCCGCTTCGTGAAAAGGATGTCGAAAAGGCCAAGGCTCTGCTGGCGGAATCCGGCTATGACGGGCGCGAGGTGCTGATCCTTGATCCGACGGATATTCCTGTGGCGCACGGGCAGGCGCTTGTGACGGCGCAGGCGCTGCGCGAGATCGGCATGAACGTGAAGCTGGTCGCGATGGACTGGGCGACGATGACGTCGCGCCGGGCCGTCCGCGAAGCCCCCGAGAATGGTGGCTGGAACATCTTCCCGACATGGTGGCTGGCGGCCGACCAGTTGAACCCCGTGACCAACATCTCGGTTGCGGCTTCGGGCGAAAATGCCTGGTTCGGCTGGCCTGAAAACCAGAAGATTGAAGATCTGCGCAATGCTTTTGCCAAGGAAACCGATGCGGCAAAGCAGATGGAGATCATCGAGGAATTGCAGGCCGAGCTTTATGATTTCGTGCCCTATATCCCGACCGGACAGTACTATCAGCCGACTGCCTTCCGCGACAACGTGAAGGGCGTTCTGGAGGCCCCGGTTCCGTTCTTCTGGAACATTTCGGTCGAGTAATCGTCCTTTGATCAGGCAGCGCGCGCCCGTCGCGCGCTGCCGCCCAATCAACAAGGTGAGCCGGGCATGTACGCATATATCATTCGTCGACTTATCGCGACCATCCCGATCATGGCGATCGTGGCGGTGTTTGTTTTCATGTTGCTGCACCTCAGTCCGGGCGACCCGGCGGCGATCATTGCCGGGGATTTTGCAACCGAAGAGCAGATACTGAAAATTCGCGAACAACTGGGCCTGAACGATCCGCTTTATGTCCAGTTCGGGGGCTGGCTGCTCAACCTGCTGCATGGGGACATGGGGCAATCCATCTATTCCGGACTGCCGGTGACCAAGCTGATCGGGCAGCGGCTTGAGCCGACGCTGATGCTGACGCTTTGCACCATGCTGATCGCCATCACCCTGGCGATCCCGCTTGGCGTCATCGCGGCCTGGAAAGTCGGAACATGGATCGACCGCGCGGTCATGACGCTGGCGGTCTTCGGGTTTTCGGTTCCGGTTTTCGTGATCGGTTACCTGCTGATCCTCGGCGGGTCGCGCAAATTGGGCTGGTTCCCGGTGCAGGGCTATACCAGCATCCTTGAAAGCGTGCCGGGGTTCCTGTCGCATATCATCTTGCCCGCGTTAACGCTGGGGGCGGTCTATATGGCGCTGATCGCGCGCATGACCCGCGCCACGATGCTGGATGTCCTGAATGAGGATTACGTGCGCACCGCCTATGCCAAGGGACTGGCGACGCGCAAGGTGCTGATCAAGCATGCGCTCAAGAATGCGATGGTGCCGATCAGCACCACGATCGGTCTGGGGGTTGCCCTGCTGATCGGCGGTGTGGTCGTGACCGAAAGTGTGTTTGCCATTCCCGGCCTTGGGCGGCTGACGGTCGATGCGGTTCTGCGCACCGACTATCCCGTGATCCAGGGCGTTATCCTCGTGTTTTCCTTCACCTATGTCCTGCTGAACCTGCTGATCGACCTGAGCTATGTGCTGTTCGATCCGCGCATCCGGTATTGAGCCGGTCAGCCAGAAGTCCAAGGATAGAAATCCAATGAGTTTGCATGTGCAAGAACTGTCATTCGGCGCGCGCCTGAAGCATCGTGCGGGGGTGGTCGCGGAATCTTTCAAGCGCAATCCGACGATGCTGTTCGGGGTGGCCGTATTGTTGCTGATGGCGGGGCTGGCGTTTCTGGCGCCCTGGCTGGGCCTGGCCGACCCGATGCAGCAATCCCCGCGCAACCGGCTGCAATCGCCGTCACTCCATGCGCTGTTCGGGACCGATATGTACGGGCGCGATTTGTTCAGCCGTGTCCTGCATGGCGGGCAGGTGTCGCTGGTCGTCGGCTTGACGGTCGCCGCCCTGGCCACGAGTTTCGGGCTCGCCATCGGTTTGGTGTCGGGGTTCGTGCGCGGTGTCGATGCCGTGATCATGCGCCTTATGGATGCGCTGATGTCCATTCCTTCGATCCTGCTGGCCATCGCGCTGGTGGCGCTGTGGGGCAGCAGCGTGCCCAACGTGATCCTGGCGCTGACCATCCCGGAAATTCCGCGTGTGGTGCGGCTGGTGCGGTCGGTCGTCCTGATGCTGCGCGACCAGCTTTATGTGCAGGCGGCAATCGCCTGTGGCACCTCGACCCCACGTATCCTGATCCGGCACATCCTGCCCAATACCATCCCGCCGCTGATCGTGCAGGCGACCTATATCTGCGCGCAGGCGGTGATTTTCGAGGCTTACCTGAGCTTTGTCGGTGCGGGCACGCCGCCGGAAATCCCCAGTTGGGGCAACATCATGGCCGAGGGGCGGATGTTCTTTTTCCAATCCGTCGGGATCATCCTGTATCCGGGGGCGTTTCTGGCCCTGACGGTTTTCGCGATCAACACCTTCGGGGACGGTCTGCGTGACTCGCTCGATCCGCGCATGCAAAGGAGGGTCTGAGAAGATGACCGAAGACACTTCTCTTCTGGATCGCGGCCCGTCCGCAGAGGCCGGAACGGACCCCGTGCTTGAGGTCGACGACCTGCGCACTTATTTCGACACGCGCGATGGTGTCGTCAAGGCGGTCGACGGGCTGAACTTTGCCGTCCGCCCCGGTGAAATTCTGGGTGTGGTGGGGGAATCCGGTTGCGGTAAATCCATCACGTCTCTGTCGGTCATGCAGCTTTTGCCGCGCCCGCCTGCGCGGTTCGCCTCGGGGCGGATCATGTTCAAGGGCCGCGATCTTTTGCAGGCCAGCGAAGACGAGATGCGTCATGTGCGTGGCAATGAAATCTCGATGATCTTCCAGGACCCGATGTCATCGCTCAACCCGGTTCTGAGCATCGGGGACCAGTTGACCGAGTCGATCATGCTGCATCAGGGCCTGTCCCGGAAACAGGCGATGGACCATGCCGCCGAGATGCTGGACCTTGTGCATATCCCAGAGCCGCGCCGCCGCCTGAAAGAATATCCGCACCAGTTGTCGGGCGGGATGCGGCAACGGGTGATGATCGCCATGGCGCTGTCGTGCAATCCTTCGGTGCTGATCGCGGACGAGCCGACAACGGCGCTGGACGTGACCATCCAGGCGCAGATTCTCGCGCTGATGGAGGAAATCCGCGACAAGCTGAAAACCGCGATTATCCTGATCACGCACGATCTGGGCGTGGTGGCGGAAATGGCTGACCGGGTTCTGGTCATGTATGCCGGGCGCAAGGTGGAAGAAGCGGATGTTGCCGAAATATTCGAACGCCCGCAGCATCCCTATACGCGCGGGCTTATGCGGTCGGTGCCGCGGCTGACGACCGATTTTTCCGAGGCGCGCCAAGAGCGGCTTTCGGAAATCCCCGGTATCGTTCCGGCCCTGACCAACCTGCCGAAGGGCTGCACCTTTGCCGAGCGTTGCGCCTTTGCGACGGACCGTTGCCGCGCGGAATATCCCGCGCTTGAAGCCAAGAAACCCGATCACCTTGCCGCGTGCTGGGAAAGTGTAAACCTGCCGGACTGGACCCTATGACCGTGAAATCAGAGACACCGCTTCTTGAAGTCAGGAACCTGACCAAGCATTTCCCGATCCGGGGCGGGCTACGTAACCGTGAACTGGCGCGCGTCTATGCTGTGGACGGTGTTTCGTTCTCGGTGAATGCGGGCGAAACCCTTGGGATCGTTGGTGAATCGGGTTGTGGCAAATCCACGACAGGCAAGGCGATCCTGCGTCTGGAAGACCCGACCAGCGGGCAGATCCTGCTGAAAGGCAAGGATATCACCCATATCTCGCGCCGGGAGATGCACCCGTATCGCCAACAGATGCAGGTCATCTTTCAGGACCCTTACGCATCGCTCAACCAAAGGCTGCGGGCCGGGGATATCGTGGGCGAACCGCTTGGCAATTATGGCAACCTGACCCCGGCGGAGCGGCGTGAAAAAGTGGCCGACCTGTTTGCGCGTGTCGGGCTGCGGCAGGACGCGATGCATCGCTTTCCCTATGAGTTTTCGGGCGGACAGCGCCAGAGGCTGGGGATCGCGCGGGCGCTTGCGCTGAACCCCGAGATCATCATTGCTGACGAACCCGTTTCGGCGCTTGATGTGTCCGTGCAGGCGCAGGTAGTGAACCTGATGATGGACCTGCAAGAGGAACTGGGCCTGTCCTATCTGTTCATCGCACATGATCTGGCGATCGTTCAGCATATCAGCCACCGGATCGGCGTGATGTATCTGGGCAAGCTGGTCGAGATCACGGACAAGCAAAGCCTGTTCCGCTCGCCGCAGCATCCCTATACCGAGGCGTTGCTTGAATCCGTCCCCATCCCCGACCCGCGCAGACGCAAGACGCGCAAGGTGCTGAAGGGTGATGTGCCAAGCCCGATGAAGCCGCCCAAAGGGTGCAACTTCAATACCCGCTGCCCCTTTGCCGTGGACCGCTGTTTCAAGGAAGAGCCCGAGTTGCGCGAAGTCGCGCCGGGGCACATGGCCGCGTGCCATCTTCGCTGACCAAATTTGCCGGAGACCAAAATGACTGACCTGACCGGACTGGACCTGACCCGGAAACTGATCGAGTTCAACACGATCAGCCCGCCGGGTAATGAGGCCGAATGCGCGCGTTATATCGCCGGGTTGCTGGAAAATGCGGGGTTTCAGATCACCTGGCATGATTGGCAGCCGCAACGGCCCAATCTGATCGCGACGCTGCCCGCGACCGAAGAGGCGACGCGCGGTGCGATTGTCTATTCGGGGCATCTCGATACCGTGCCGCTTGGACAGGTGGACTGGAGCGAAGACCCATTCGCAGGCGAGATCAAGGATGGCCGCATGTACGGGCGCGGAACATCGGACATGAAAAGCGGCGTGGCCGCCTGCATCATGGCCGGGCTTGCACTGGCGCAAGAGCCGGTACGCCGCGCCGAGGTCAAGCTGATCTTCAGCGCCGGCGAGGAAACCGGGTGCGAAGGTGTGCTGGCACTGGCCGAATGCCCGGACCTGTTGGGCACTTGCGACGCGCTGGTCGTTGCGGAACCCACCGACAACCGCCCGTTCATCGGGCACAAGGGCGCGCTGTGGCTGACGCTTGTCCACAAGGGCGTGACGGCGCATGGATCAATGCCCGAAAAGGGGAAGAACGCCATTTTCGCCGCTTGCGAGTCGATCTCCGCACTGCGCGGGTTCGATTTCGGCGTCGAGCCGCATCCGGTCATGGGGGGGGCGTCGTTGAATGTGGGCAACATGAGTGCTGGCCTGAACGTCAACTCGGTTCCCGATCTGGCCCGTGTGGGTGTCGATATCCGCTCGACCGTGGGGCAGAGCAATGCCGGGATCAAGGAACAGCTTGCAGCACTTCTTGGCGACGACGTGGACATCGAGCCGATGACCGACATGGATCATGTCTTTACGGCCCCTGACCACCCGTGGATGCAACAGGTGTTTGCCGTTGTGGAAGAGGTGACGGGCCAGCGGCCCGAGGTCGGGGCCGCGACGTATTTCACCGATGCCTCGGTTCTCAAACCCGCCATGGGCGATCCGGCAACCCTGATCATGGGGCCGGGCGCGATGGCGATGGCGCATCAGACGGATGAATATTTCGAAACCGCGCTGATGGCTCCCTGTGTCGAGGTATTCACCCGTCTGGGCCGGCAGCATATCATCTGAGAATGTCAAACGAGACCCATTGCCTGAATTGTGGCGGCAAACTGAAGCGCAACACGCCGATCTGTCCGCAATGTCGCGTCGCGCAGCCGGTCAGACCCGTCGGGGGGCTGATCGGCCTGATCGTTCTGCTTGCGCTTGTGGGTGTATCCGTGCTGGTGGCGATATTCTAAGTGAGGCAGCCGGGATGCCGGTGGCATCAGGTAATCAAACAGGTCCCCTTGACGGTAATAAGGATGCGCCGGACCTTATCCGCGGACCTTGTTGCACGGATCACCCTTGATCGCATGTGCGGAAAACTGGGCGGAGGGCGGCTGTGTCCCCGGCATGTAAATGCCGGGAACCTTTCATACGTTGTTCTCATCCCAAGTGATGAACTTCCGGCAGCCCGTAGACCGGGGTTGGAAGGCCTTCCATCCGGGCCTTGATCTGCAGCGACAGGAACTGCGAGTAGTGCCGCGACTGATGCAGGTTGCCGCCATGCATCCACAAGTTCGCCACCTGCGTCGGTTTCCACATGTTGCGCTGCTCGCCTTCCCACGGGCCCGGATCCTTTGTCGTGTCTGACCCAAGGCCCCAGCACTTCCCAAGCTGGTCGGCCTTTTCCTGGCCCATCAGGTCCGCGACCCACCCGTTCATGGAGTTGTAGCCGGTAGCATAGACCACCAGGTCCGCGTCCAGATGCGTGCCGTCGTCGAGGATTACACCGGTTTCATCAAGCTCTGTCACCTGCCCGCGTTTCAGCTTTACCTTGCCGTCGATGATCAGCTGGCTGGCGCCTACGTCGATGTAATAGCCCGATCCGCGCCGCAAGTATTTCATAAACAGCCCAGAGCCGTCGTCGCCCCAATCAAGCCAGAAGCCCGCCTTTTCGAGCCCCTCATAGAACGCGTTGTCGCGCGCCTTCATCTGCTCGTAAGCCGGGATCTGGAACTCGGGCAGGATGCGATAGGGCAGCGAGGCAAAGATAAGGTCCGCCTTTTCGGTCGTCACACCAGCGCGCACGGCCTCTTCGGAATAGAGCGCACCCAAGCCGATTTCCATCAGCGAGTCCGACCGCACGATATGAGTCGAGGACCGCTGCACCATGGTCACGTCGGCGTCATTCTCCCAAAGTGCGGCACAGATATCATGGGCCGAGTTGTTCGATCCCACGACAACCACCTTCTTGCCCGCCCAGCGATCAGGGCCCTCATGCTCGGACGAATGCTGTTGCACCCCCTTGAACCTGTCCATACCGGGAAAGTCAGGCATCCGTTTCTTGCCCGACATGCCGGTGGCCATGACCAGTTGCTTGGGCTTCAGGACCACTTTCTCGCCATCACGGTCCACCACGACGGTCCACTCCTGCGTCTCCTCGTCGAATTCCGCGCTCTTGGCCGAGGTTCTTGTCCAGTAGTTCAGCTCCATGACCTTGGTGTACATCTCCAGCCAATCGCCGATCTTGTCCTTCGGCGCAAAGACGGGCCAGTTCTCAGGGAACTTGATATAGGGCAGGTGGTCATACCAGACCGGATCATGCAGGCAGAGCGACTTGTAACGTTTGCGCCAGCTGTCTCCGGGTCGGTCGTTACGCTCCACGATGATCGTCGGCACGCCCAATTGCCGCAGTCGCGCACCCATCGCGATCCCGCCTTGCCCGCCGCCGATGATCAGGCAATAGGGCTGCGTCTTGTATCCCAGCTCAGCTGCCTCGCGCTCGCGCTCCTCCTTCCAGGTCTCGCGGTTCTTCGCGGCCCCGTGCCTTGCACCCAGAGGCCGGTTGAAGCCTGCGGGTTCCTCATGGCCTTTCAGTTCCACCATTGTGGTAAGCAGGGTCCAGATTTTGTCGCCCTTCAGCCGTATCAGGCCATAGCCCCGCGCCACCTCTGTCTCGAACTGAATCCAGGCCGTTGTGACACCGTTTTCCTCGGTCGGCGCCTCCCCCTCGGCGAGCTTCCAGCCCGTGGGTTTTGTCCTGTCGAGCTGCTGGGAAAGCATGTCGGCGATCTCGTCCTTGCCCTCAAGCGTCTTGAGGTTCCAGGTGAACGTGACAAGGTCGCGCCAATAACAATCGTCCTGAAACATGTCACATGCCTTGGCGATGCCGCCCTTTTCCAGCGCCTCACCGAATTTATCGAGTATCGCCTGCGTCTGGTCTGCGATCGTTGTGTCGAGCATCTGTTCCTCCCTTGGTTGGTTTGAGTTTCCTCCGACCGGGAGGCTGGCAAGGGAAACGGTGTGCAGGCAACACAAATTGCGACCAAAACCGATCAATCGCGCAATCAGGGGGGCGGGCTGTTGCGTGTGCAACGGGCGCGCAACATGACGAAACGGCCTATTCGGGGGGCGTTAGCCCTGCCTTGCGGAGCCGTCGAAGCACAGTTGAGCGGTTCACCCCGAGGCGGCGCCCTGCCTGCGCCATGTTCCAGCCGCAGGCCGCCATCAGCGTTTCGAGGTCTTCCTGCTCCAAGTGTTCCGTGACCGCCTGACGCTCCTGCGCCAATGGCAGGTCCGGCAGGTCGATGACCCGCCCCTCGCACAGCGCTACGGCCACGTCCAGCGCTGACTCCAACTCGCGGATATTTCCGGCCCATGCCCGCGATTTCAACTCGGCCCTGGCCGCGGGAGAAAGACGCAGATCATCGGTGCAGCGCCGACGCAGCAGACGGTCGATCAACCAGTCCATATCGGTCCGGTGCCGTAGCGGCGGCATGCTCAACACAGCGCCCGCCAGCCGATGATAGAGATCCGGGCGCATCGTGTCGGCAAGGTCTCCGGGCGCACAACGGCAGGATGCCACGATGCGCAAATGTGGCGCATGATCGAGAAGCGCCAGCATGTTGGCCTGTGTCTGCGCATCAAGGTCCTCGACCCCGCGCAAGAAAAGCGTCCCCGGCTCGGAATTTTGCAGCGCCGCAAGATCTGCGGCCGTGGCACAGCGTACCGTGTGAAAAACGCGTGCCGTCGCCACCGAGACATGGATCGCGCGCGCCAGCTTTTCTTTTCCGGTACCGGTCTCGCCCGAGATCAGAAGCGGAATCTGCGTTGGTGCCAGCCGGGCCGCTTGCCCCAGCATGCGTTCCAGGGCCGGATCCGCCCC
>NZ_CAJXIP010000037.1 GCF_913054395.1 uncultured Roseovarius sp. | reverse complement strand
GTCGATCAGGTCGGCGCGGTGAATAAAGTAATAATCGTCATTCTCCAGCGCCCCGAGATCAAGCCGCAGCACCTCGCCGCGACGATAATCCCGCAGGCTTACGGCGCGCGCCTGCACCCCGCGCACACGCAGCGCATCGCCAAGGCCAAGGGCGCGCAGAACCGCGAATCCATTCGGGCTTATCTGAAGTCCTGCGCCCACCTCGGCGATTTCGGGGGCCTGTTCGAGAACCATCACGTCCGCCCCGCGCAGGGCAAGGGCGCGTGCCACTGCAAGCCCGCCGATTCCGGCGCCTATAACGGTTATTTTCAGCGTATCCATGCCCATACGCCACCCTTTGAACCGAAACGCGCCGGGGATAAAGCCCCGACGCGTCGTTTTGTGAAATTCGTTTGAACCGGCCGACCGTGCGGCCCTAGTCGTCGCGGTGAACTTTCTCGCGGCGCTCGTGGCGCTCTTGCGCCTCAAGGCTCATGGTGGCGATCGGGCGCGCATCCAGCCGCTTGAGGCTGATCGGTTCGCCGGTCACTTCGCAATATCCGTATTCGCCCTGATCAATGCGCCGCAGGGCCGCGTCAATCTTTGCAACCAGCTTGCGCTGACGATCACGTGTGCGCAATTCAAGCGCGCGATCGGTTTCTTCGCTGGCACGATCGGCCACATCGGGTATGGCACGGGTGCCATCCTGTAGGCCTTCGATGGTTTCGCGGCTTCCTTCAAGAAGGTCCTCGCGCCACTCCATGAGCTTGCGGCGAAAATATTCCAGCTGACGCTCATTCATAAACGGCTCGTCTTCGGCCGGTTTGTAATCTTCGGGCAGAAATGCTTCTGCTTTCATCTCGATCCCCTCATCAAGGCCAGTGTCAGGCATGATAATCTCCTACACAGGTGGCGCCCCTGCGCGGTGATCTACACCTGCCGCCGGGGATTGTCACTAGCCAATCACACGCCATTGATGTGAATTGTCGGACAATCTAGGGTGACCCAAATAACTGGCGCCAATTGCCGCGAAAAGGACGAAAATCAGATGAAATTTAAAGGCACCGACGCCTATGTCGCCACCGATGACCTGACCGTTGCGGTGAATGCCGCCGTGACGCTTGAGCGCCCGCTTCTGGTCAAGGGCGAACCGGGCACCGGCAAGACCGAACTGGCCCGGCAGGTCGCGCAATCGCTCGGGCTGCGCCTGATCGAATGGAACATCAAATCGACGACCAAGGCGCAGCAGGGTCTTTATGAATACGACGCCGTCAGCCGTTTGCGCGACAGCCAGCTTGGCGAAGAGCGCGTGCATGACGTGAAAAACTATATCAAGCGCGGCAAGCTCTGGGAGGCCTTTGCCTCTGATGACAAGGTTGTTCTGTTGATCGACGAGATCGACAAGGCCGATATCGAGTTTCCCAACGACCTGTTGCAGGAACTCGATCAGATGGAATTTCATGTTTACGAGACCGGCGAAACCATCCGCGCCAAAAGCCGCCCGGTGATCATCATCACCTCGAACAACGAAAAAGAGCTGCCGGATGCATTTTTGCGGCGCTGTTTTTTTCATTACATCCGCTTTCCCGACATGGATACGATGCGCAAGATCGTCGAGGTGCATCACCCCGGTATAAGGGACGCGCTTCTGACCACCGCGCTGACCCAGTTCTTCGAAGTGCGCGAGCAGGTCGGCCTTAAGAAAAAGCCCTCGACCTCGGAGGTTCTGGATTGGCTCAAGCTTATTCTCGCCGAGGATCTCAGCCCCGAAGACCTGCGCCGGGACGGGGCCGATTCCCTGCCCAAGCTGCATGGCGCGCTTTTGAAGAATGAACAGGATGTGCACCTGTTTGAACGGCTGGCCTTCATGGCGCGTCGCCAGCGGTGAGCACGGTGACGGGACCGGCGGGCTTTTGCGTCGTGAAAACCTCTGCCGGTCCCCGCCCCCGGAGACCTCTGATGGCGCTGCCAGATTATTGCCCTGAAAGCTCCTTACCCGGAACAGGATGCGCATCGATTCCTGCCCTGACCCGGTCCTGGCGGCGACCGGAACACGGTGGCGTGTGATCCCCGTGCGATTGCTGCTGTTGCCGCCTGCCCCAACCGGTATTTGGCCCCTCGCCTCTATTGCGGGGGGATTTTTGATGTTAGAAAGAATTTCGAGGGCCTGATGCACCGTATGATTTTGCCAATATGCCTGCTGCTTGGTGCTTGTGCGCCGGGTATGCACAACGAAATGCCCTCGCGCGCGGCGACGCGGCATGAAATCACCATGCCGCCGATGAAATCCTTCTCGGCGCCGCGCCCGATCCCGCCGCAACGCTCGAACCGCGATATCCAGCGCGATTTTCTCGACCTGAGTTTTCAGCTTGAATCGGGGCGCGTGCTTCAGCATCTGTCGCGCTTCGAGGGGCCGATCACGGTGCAGGTCACGGGCCACCCGCCGACCACCCTGATTCCCGATCTCACCCGTCTATTGCACCGCCTGCGCACCGAGGCCGGCATCGACATCAGCCGTGTCAGCGGCGACAACGCCAATATCACGATCGAGGCCGTCAGTCGCGACGACATCCGCCGCCACCTGCCAAAGGCCGCCTGTTTCGTTGTGCCCAACATTTCCCGGCTGTCGCAATATCGCAGAGCGCGCAATTCCCGGCAGACCGATTGGAGCCAACTCAGGCAGCGCGAAAAGATCGCCATCTTCGTGCCAAGCGATTCGAGCCCGCAAGAGGTGCGCGATTGCCTGCACGAGGAACTGGCGCAGGCGCTTGGGCCGCTCAACGATCTCTATCGGCTGACCGACAGCGTCTATAATGACGACAATGTGCATGCGGTGCTGACCGGCTTTGATATGCTGATCCTGCGCGCCTATTATGCACCCGAGCTGCACAGCGGCATGTCACGCCGCCAGGTCGAGGCGCGCCTGCCCGGCATTCTCAGCCGCCTGCATCCCGGTGGCGATCATGTGGCACCGCACTTTGTCGACCGGACGCCGCGCGCCTGGATCGACGCGATCCAGACCGCCCTTGGGCCCGGCAGCCGCCCCAATCAGCGCCGCCTTGCCGCCAATGACGCCCTGCGCATCGCCATTTCGGCCGGCTGGAGCGATCACCGCCGCGCCTTCAGCCATTTCGCGCTTGGTCGCCTGACCCAGGCCAGCAACCCCGAGTACGCACAGCAGCAATTCGTCACTGCCGAACAGTTCTACAAACGCACTCCCGGCACCGAGCTTCACCAAGCCTTCAGTGCCGCGCAACTTGCCGCCCATGCGATCAGCAAGGGGCTTGGCGAAGACGCGCTTGCGCTGCTTGGGTCACATCAAGCCACCGCCGAACGCCATGAAAACGCAGCGCTTTTGGCCACGCTCATGATGCTGCGCGCCGAGGCGCTTGATCTGACCGGGCGCACCACCGAAGCACAGAGCATTCGGCTGGACAGTCTGGGCTGGGCGCGATACGGCTATGGCGCAGATTGGGCGGTGCGTGCGAAACTGAGAGAAGTGACCGCGCTCAGCCCGTTGAAAGGACCGAACGGGTAAAACATGATCGTTATTCTGGGGGCACTTCTGGGCGCTGTTACCGGCGCCCTTCTGGCGCGGCGCCGTAAAGGCAAGCTCGCGGATATTCTGCAATATGCATTCGTTTATGCGCTTATGTTTGCCCTTGCGGGTCTGTTCGTGACGCTGATCATTCACCGCAACGTCATCTAGAACGCGATGTTCCTGCCGTTTTTCGAGAATCTCAGAAAAGCCGGCCTGCCGGTCTCGCTGCGCGAGTACCTGACCTTTCTCGAAGCGATGAACGCGGGCCTCGTGACCTATGATGTCGAAGGGTTCTATTACCTCGCACGCAGCGCCATGGTCAAAGACGAGCGCCTGATCGACCGGTTCGACCGCGCCTTCGCCGCAAGCTTTGACGGGCTTGAAGCGATCAGCACGCAGGACGTCCTGGACGCGGTAGAGATTCCGAGGGAATGGCTTGAAAAGCTGGCCGAAAAGCACCTGAGCGCGGAAGAACGCGACGAGATCGAGGCGCTTGGCGGGTTCGACAAGCTGATGGAGACCCTCAAAGAGCGCCTCAAGGAACAGCAGGGCCGCCATCAGGGCGGCAGCAAATGGATCGGCACCGCCGGCACAAGCCCGTTCGGTGCCCATGGCTATAACCCCGAAGGGGTGCGCATCGGACAGGACAAATCCCGCCATCAGCGTGCGGTCAAGGTCTGGGACAAGCGCGAGTTCCGCAATCTCGATGACACCGTCGAACTTGGCACGCGCAACATCAAGGTGGCGCTCAAGCGGCTGCGCCGATGGGCCCGCGACGGCGCGGCAGACGAGCTTGACCTCGACGGCACGATCCGCGCCACAGCCGAGCATGGCTATCTTGACGTCCAGACCCGCCCCGAGCGGCGCAATGCGGTCAAGGTGCTGTTGTTTCTCGATGTCGGCGGAAGCATGGACCCGCATATCAAGGTGGTCGAAGAACTGTTCAGCGCCGCCCGCGCCGAATTCAAGCATCTGGAATATTACTATTTCCACAACTGCCTTTATGAAGGCGTATGGCGCGACAACGCCCGCCGCTGGAATGCCCAGACCCCGACGCAAGAGGTGCTGCGCACCTATGGCCCTGATTACAAATGTATATTCGTGGGCGACGCCAGCATGTCACCCTATGAGATCGCCTATCCGGGTGGGGCAAACGAGCATTGGAACGCCGAAGCCGGTCAGGTCTGGCTAGAGCGGGCGCGCGGCCAATGGGCGAACAATCTCTGGATCAACCCGCTGCCGCGCAACCAGTGGGATTACACCCATTCGATCGGCATGATCCGCGAGATTTTCGAGGATCGGATGGTGCCGATGACGCTTGAGGGGCTTGACCAAGGCATGCGCGACCTGGTGCGCTAAAGCATATTGCCCAAAAGGGAAGATACTCCGTGGGGCTTCTTCTTGGCAAAAATACTCACCTGCGCCACGCCGCCACCCTGCCCTGCCTCAGACGGCGGAAAGCGCCTTGGCCAGACGCGGCAGGCGCGCCTTTTTCAGCAATGGCCGCATTTCCCATGTGCCCTTTGACAGGCGCACAGCCTCGGCCAGAACGCGGTCGGCGACATCGCTCACAAGTCCCGGCTGCGCGGTCCAGATGCCGTGCAGAAACGCATCCGGATCGGCCCGCCAGAGCCCCTCTTCGGCAAGGATATTGCGCGGAAAATCGCGGGCGTTCAGGGTGATGATTCCATCGGCATAACCCGCGATCGCCGCCGCCAGAACATGGGTGTCGGCCGGGTCCGGCAACCAGAGCCGCGCTTCGAGAGAGGGCGCATAGGTGATCTCGGCCTCGGGCCACGTGGCGGCCATCATCACCGCCTCGGATTGCGCCTGCGCAAGGCCCTCGGGGCCCAGCTTTGCTGCGGTGTGCTGCCACTCTGCGATGATCCGCGCCGACCAGAGCGGGGTAAACGCCCCCGCCGCCGCCACCCCCAGAAGCATTTGCCGCATGACGGTGGGGTAGATCACACAGGTATCAAGCAGCACCTTCATAGGCGATAGAACAACGCCTTCAGATAGCCGCTTTCGGCCAGCTGCGGATGCAGCGGATGATCCGGCCCGGCATAACCGGTGTGAATCAGTGGCCCGGCGCGCCCGGCCCGCCCGATCCCGCGGCTTGATGCAGCGCGGAATTTCGAAAGGTCCGCCGCATGCGAGCAGGAACAGACAGCCAGGAAGCCCTCCGGCGCCACAAGGGCCGCGGCAAGGCGCGCGACCCGCTCATAGGCGCGCAGGCCCGCTTCGAGCGATTTCTTGTTGGGGGCAAAGGCGGGCGGGTCACAGATCACGAGATCAAAAGTCGCCCCCTCTTCGCCAAGGGCTGTCAGCACGTCAAAGGCATCGCCCTTGCGGGTTTCAAACCGGTCCTGCATGCCCATTCGCGCGGCACCCTGCGTCGCCAGTGCCAGCGCCGGTTCCGAGCCGTCAACCGCAAGCGCGTGCTCGGCACCCGCCGCAAGCGCCGCGAGGGCAAAGCCGCCGACATGCGAAAACACATCAAGCACACGTGCGCCCCTGGCCAGACGCGCGGCGAAGGCGTGATTGGGGCGTTGATCAAAGAACAGGCCGGTTTTCTGCCCGCCGGTCAGATCGGCCATATAGATCGCACCGTTCATCGGCACTGCGACCGGGGCCTCGGGCGCCTGGCCGAGAAGAACGGCGTGTTCCTCATCAAGCCCCTCAAGCGCGCGCGCGCGCCCCGAGGCGTTCTTCAGAACGGTGGTGACGCCGGTCACCTCGACAAGCGCCGCCACCAGGTCGGGCAGAACACGTTCTGCCCAGGCGGCGTTGGGCTGAATCACGGCGATATCGCCGAACCGGTCGATCACGATCCCCGGAAGGCCATCGGCCTCGGCATGGATCAGGCGATAATGCGGCGTGTCATAAAGCCGCTCGCGCATCGCATGGGCGCGGGCAAGGCGCACGCGCAGCCAGTCACGATCGACCCGCGCGGTGGCGTCACGGTCCAGCATGCGGGCCATGATCCTCGAGGCCGGGCTATAGGCGACAAGGCCAAGGGGCTCGCGATTGCCGTCCTCAAGCACGGCGATGGTGCCGGGGGCAAGTGCGCGCGTGCGGCGGTCGGTCACGAGCTCGTTGTCAAAAACCCAAGGCGCGCCGTGGCGGATTGCGCGGGCGTGCACTTTGGGAAGGAGGCGGATAACAGGATAAGGGGACAGTGTCATACTGTCCCCTTACGCGGTTTCTTGTCGGTTGGAAAAGGGAAAAGATCAGATCTGGTTCAAAGCCCCAATCAGACCGGTCGCCTCGGCGTGATAGCCTTCCGAGGTCTGAAGCTCTTGCCGGATGGCTTCGGACAGGTGGTCGATGATCCGCACCTTCTGGGTCAGGCCCTTGCGCTCTGCATTGATCGCCATTTGCCCGCCGTAAGCCTTGAAATCGACCTTGACGAACTTCGGCTCACCATAGGCTTCGCCGGTTTCCGGATTGCGCAGCAGGAATTTGAACTGCACCGCATGCACACCACCGATCGTGTAGCGCGCTTTTTCACTGAGGGCGTGAAAGCGCGTGACCATGACGTCAAGCATCACCGGAACGGTGCCGTGATCCATCCGTGCGACGCCCGCGCTTAAACCCGCCTCGAAGATCGCCTTGACCTGTTCGTGGCGATCGCCAAGCGGGTCTTCGCGCCATACGATGTCGCCACCGGGGTAATAGCGGTTCGCCTCGGATACTTTCAGGGATTTGGGAACAGACACCCGGATCGCGCGCACATCAAGCGAAAGCGGTGCCGGTTGCAACAACGCCGGGCTTTCGAGCGGCGCATTGCGGCTTGCCGTGTCAACACTGGCACAGGCCGACAGGCCGAAACCAAGCATCAGGGCAGCGATCAAACGAATATAGGTCATGTCATCCTCCACGGGCTTTTGCCCTTCGTTATGCTGGACGATGCCCATGAATTGAGGCGCCATTTAGCCGAATTCAGCGCAATAGCGTGATTTTTCGGAGGCCCGGAGACGCCCAATTGCGCCGAATTGCCCTGAAACCGGCAACAGCACTGGGGCCGGAGGGTCAGCTGTCGCGCGGCCTGCTGCGCCAGCCGCCACGGCGGCGCGGGGTGGTCGGGGTGACGGTGCCACTCTCAAGCACCTCGGTCATCGGGTGGCCGGGATGTCCGGGCGCATAGCGCGCGATCATCTCGGCAATCGCCTCCTGTGTGTCCTGTCCCTCGGGCAAGGACAGCGCCCAATCGAGGAAAATCGACCGGCATTCGCCGCTCACGATACCTTCGATGCGATAGGCCTCGCGGATCAGGCCCTTGGGGTCAAGCGGGTCGCGTTGCATCTTTCATACCTTCCCTGGCAGCCGCTCAAGCGCTGCGTCAATCACACGGGCCGCACCGCCGCAGGCCTCCTCAAGGCACGTTTTCAGCCCAGCCAAATCCTCTTGCCCGGTCTCGCGCAACAGGAATGCCGCGCCCCCCTCGCCCATCAAGGCCGGATCAAGAGGTTTGTCGCTGATCAGCCGCGCCACCATATGCACCTTCCAACAGATCGCATAGGCGCGCGCCAATGCATCGCCGTCCGCGTCATCGAGCCAGCCGATTGCGACACCTCCGGCAAACCCAGAGGCCACATCGCGTACGGCGTGCCCCGCCATCAGGGTGCCCGCCTGCGCAATCAGTTCAAGCTCCATCAGGCGACCGGGGCCAAGCTTGGTATCCCAGGGGCCCGCCGGGGCCTTGGCACTTGAGATGCGTGCGCGCATCTCCGCAAGCTGGGCCAGTACCGCCTCGGGGTCGCCCTTGTCGCGCATAAGACCCCGGCGAAACGCCTCGACATCGCGCGCAAGGCTGGCTTCGCCGGTGATCACCTGCGCGCGGCTCAGCGCCAGATGCTCCCAGACCCAGGCCTCGTTCTGCTGATAATCCTGAAACGACGGCCAGCTGGTGGCAACCGGCCCCTGATTGCCCGAGGGGCGCAGCCGCATATCGACCTCGTAAAGGCGGCCCTCGGCCATCGGCGCGGTCAGGGCGGTGATCATCGCCTGCGTCAGCCGCGCATAATAGGGCCGCGCGGCCAGCGGGCGACGCCCGTCCGAGGCCTCGACCGCCTCGGCGTCATAAATCACGATCAGGTCAAGGTCGGACCCGGCATTCAGCCGCGACGCCCCGAGCGAGCCCATGCCAAGCACCACCGCGCCGCGCCCCGGCGGGGTGCCGTGCTTGGCACAGAACTGCTCGATGACCAGGGGCCAGATCCCGGTGATCACCGCGCGTGCCAGATCGGCGTATTGCGCGGCCGCCGCATCGCTGTCGCTCAGCCCGCGCAGATGATGCACGCCGATGCGGAAATGCCATTCCTTGCGCCAGCGGCGCACCGCATCAAGCGCGCGCTCGTAATCGGCCTCGGCCTCAAGCCGGGCCCCAAGCTCTGCCTCAAGCGCCGCCTGCCCCGGCCAGGGCGCAAAGAAATCCCCCGCGATCACCGCATCAAACACGCCCGCATTGCGCGACAGATGCGTTGCAAGCGCCGGGGCTGTGCCAACAATATCGACAAGCAGGTCGATCAGTTGGGGATTGGCCTCGAAAAGCGAAAACACCTGCACCCCCGCAGGCAGCCCGGCGATAAAGCCGTCAAAGGCCAAAAGCGCCTCGTTCGGGTGCGCGGTGCGCGCCAGTCGGGCAAGGATATCGGGCTTGAGGCGTCGGAAAATCTCGACAGCGCGGGCCGAACGCAGCGCCGGGTAACTTGGCCAGCGCGCGATCACCTCACCGTCAAGCGCCTCGGCGGCGTCGGGGGTCTCGGGGGTCTCTTCGGGTTTGAAAAACCCCTCGATCACGTCATGCACGGCATTGAGGCGGCTCAGAAGCTCTGCCTTCAGTTCGGCGCTCTCGCGGCCCATGAAGGCGGCGAGGCGGTTGAATTCATCCTCGGAATTGGGCAACACATGAGTTTGCGCGTCGCGGAGCATTTGCAGGCGATGCTCGACCTCGCGGTGAAACCGGTAGTTCTCGGTCAAAAGCTCTGCGGCCTCGTGCGGCACCCAGCCCTTTTGCGCAAGCGCGGCCAGCCCTTCGACAGTGCCGCGCAGCCGCAGATCGGGGTCACGCCCGCCCGCGATCAACTGTCGGGTCTGGGTGAAAAACTCGATCTCGCGGATACCGCCGCGCCCCAGCTTCATGTTGTGCCCGCACAGGCTTAGCGACCCGCCAAGGCCCTTATGCTCGCGGATGGCGAGGCGCATGTTATGGGCATCCTCGATCGCCGTGAAATCCAGATGCTTGCGCCACACGAACGGCTTGAGCACCGCCAGAAACCGATCCCCCGCCGCGATATCGCCCGCACAGGGCCGCGCCTTGATATAGGCCGCACGTTCCCATGTGCGCCCGAGGCTTTCATAATAGGCCTCGGCGGCAGCCATGGCCAGACAGACCGGCGTGACACTTGGGTCAGGGCGCAGGCGCAGGTCGGTGCGAAACACATATCCCTCGGCGGTGCGGTCGTTCAGCATCGCCGCCATCTTGCGGGTGGCACGCACAAAGGATGCGCGCGCCTCGTGATAGTCCTCAGGGGCAAAGCGGGTTTCGTCAAACAGGCAGATCAGGTCGATATCTGAACTGTAGTTAAGCTCATGCGCCCCCATCTTGCCCATGGCCAGCACCACCATGCCGCCCGCCGTCGCGATATCCTCTTCCCCCATCCCCGGAAGCTTGCCGCGGCGGATTTCGCTGCCCAGGGCGGCCTTGAGCGCCAGATCGCAGGCCAGATCGGCAAAGTCCGAGAGCCGCCCGGTGACCACCTCAAGCGGCCAGACGCCTGCAAGGTCGGCCAGCCCCGTCAAAAGCGCCACCCGCCGCTTGCCCTGACGCAGCGCATCGCCAAGCGCATCGGCTGGCACCGCACGCAGGTCGGCGGCGAGGCTGTCAAGCGCCGCTTCGGGGTCTTGAAACGCAGTGTGCAGCCAATCCCCTTCGCGCAGGATCAGCGATTTCAGAAACGGGCTGGAGCCCCCGGCCCCGGCGATCAGCTCGCCAAGGCGTTCGGGCAGGCCAGCCATGGCAGCACGTGCCTCTTCGCCCTCAACGGGGTCATGGGCACGGGGCAGACGGGTCATGCGGTCAATGAAATTCATGGCGCCAGTGATACAAGCCGCGCGGGGCTGGTCAATGGCTGAAAGAGTTGGAATACTGCGAAAAAATCGGAGGATAAACATGAGCAAGAGCCTGAAACGCGTGACCCGTGCGCTGCTTGAGGCCGGCGTCGAGACAGGGCCGGTCGAGACCGGCAATGCCACCACGGCGCAGATGGCGGCGGATCTTGTCGGCTGCACGATTGATCAGATCGCCAAGTCGATCATCTTTCGCGGGCTGACCAGCGGCGCGGCGCTTTTGTTCGTGACCGCAGGCGGCAATCAGGTTGACGACGCACGCGCCAGCGCACTTGCGGGCGAGCCGCTTGGCAAGGCGGATGCGGCGCTGATCCGGGCGCAAACCGGGTTTGCCATCGGCGGGGTGTCACCTGTCGGGCATCTTACGCCGCCGCGGGCCTTCTTTGATCCACGCCTTATGGCGTTTGATCGGGTCTGGGCCGCGGCGGGAACGCCACGGCACCTATTCGCCGTCGCACCGGATGTGTTGCTGCGCATTTCCGGGGCCGAACTTGGAGATTTTACCGCCGGTTAAACCGCAAAACCCCTTGCAAACCGCCCCCGTGGTGCCAAGCTTAAAGCGGTAACCGCCCCCGAAAGGACGCGAAAAGCCCGATATGAGCGACATAAACTGGCACCTGCCCGACCCCGACACACAGCCTGAATTTTACGCCGATGTGCCCACCAAGCGCCTGTTTGCCTTTGTGGTGGATACGATCGTGATCATTGCAATCAGCATTTTGATCGTGCCGTTCACCGCCTTCACCGGCCTGTTCTTTTTCCCGGTTCTGACGGTGATGGTGGGGTTTGCCTATCGCGTCATCACGATTGCGCAAGCCTCGGCCACATGGGGCATGCGGCTGACCGCAATCGAGTTTCGCACCGCGCAGGGCACGCGGTTTGATCTGGGCATGGCCTTTGCGCATACGACCGGCTTCACGATTTCGGTCATGTTGCCGCTATTACAGGTGATTTCCATCGTCCTGATGCTGACGACCGCGCGGGCACAGGGGCTAAGCGATCATGTTCTCGGAACCGTCGCGATCAACCGCCGCGCGGCCACCTGAACGCGGCAACACAACCCTCTTGGCGAGGCGCATTATCATTGTTATCGTCGATCCAAAGGACCCCGGACGAAGAAATTAATGCGCCACACACTTCCTATTGCGCCCCAGTTTTATGTGACGGCACCACAGCCCTGTCCCTATCTTGAGGGGCGGATGGAGCGCAAGCTGTTCACGGCCCTTCAGGGCGACGGGGCGCAGCGGTTGAACGACAGCCTGTCGAAACAGGGATTCCGGCGCTCGCAGAACGTGCTTTACCGCCCGTCCTGCGCGGATTGTGCGGCCTGCCTTTCGGCGCGCATCAATGTGGCCGAGTTCACCCCGAGCAAGAGCCAGCGCAAGACTGCGCGGCGCAATGCGGGCCTGACCCGGCGCGCCACGTCGCCCTGGGCGACAGAGGAACAGTACACCCTGTTCCGCCGCTACCTCGAAAGCCGTCACGCCACCGGCGGGATGGCGGATATGGACACCTTCGAATTCGCGGCGATGATCGAGGAAACCCCCATTCGCACCCGCGTGGTGGAATATACCGATGGCGCCTCGGGCGACCTGGTGGCGGTATGCCTGACCGATATCCTCGATGACGGGGTCAGCATGGTCTATTCCTTCTATGAACCAGAGATGACAACCGCGTCGCTTGGCACCTATGTGATCCTCGATCACATCGAGATCGCGCGTGAAAACGACCTGCCTTATGTCTACCTCGGCTATTGGGTGCCGGGCAGCGAAAAGATGGGCTACAAGGCCGGGTTTTCCGGGCTCGAGGTCTATGTCGGGAATACCTGGCAAAAGATGCGTGACCCTGAAGAATTCAGCGCCCATGCGCATCCGCTGGTCAATGATCCGATTGCCGAGCAGGTGGCCAATATCTCATTGCCCGACGGACGCCCACTGCGCCCCAAGACCGTCTGAGTCAGAAGAACAGCGAACAAGCAGCGGCTCTAAGGCGCCGCACAGCCGCGAATATCCACCGCATCGCCGCTGCTCAGGATAGTGATCCGGAGACCGGCGCGGTTGAGGGCAAAGCTGTGCCCCTCGGCATGGTAAACCTCGGTCTGGGCGCGCAGGCGGTTGCCCTGGCGCGACGTCACGGCCTGTGTGACCCAAAGATCCGGATTATCTGTTTCAATCACCGCAAGTTCGCCCTCGCCCATCTTTGCCATGTCCACCTCGGCCACGATCCCAAGCCCGCCTTCGATGGGCGTGACCTGACAGGCTACGCGCCCTACCCCGGCCTCCTGGCTGGTATAGGGACGCGAGGCCAGGGCGGCCGCAATCTGCGGGTCGGGGGTGGTGATGCCCCTGGAAAGGCCCTGGGAAACCTTGACGGTGACGGGGACGCAGATATCGCTGCAAATGCCGATCTCAAGCTCACCGGCAAGGTGAATCGGCTGGCCGGTGTTTATCGGATCAAGGCGGATCGGAAGGATCAGGGAATGTTCATAGCCAATGGTCCGCATGCCATTGGTGATGGTTTGCTGCGGTGTCGGCCATTCCACCGCCACCCCGGCAAGGTTGCGCGAGCCGCTCCAGTTGAAGCGCGGCGGAATGCCGGCTTCGCCCGGCGCGCGCCAATAGGTCTTCCAGCCGTCTTCCAGCGCGAATTTCAACGCCGCAACATGGCTGCCGTCGGCCATATGCCAGCCCGTCAGGACGCTGACCTCTACCATGTCATCAACGGATTCGGCCTGCACAGGGTGCACGACAAGCGACAGCGCCGTAACGGCGGAAAGGAAAAATGATCTGATCATGCCCCTGAAATGGGGGACCGCAGAGCAAAAGCCAACTCACTTTCCAGCGAGAATTATGAGTGTGACGTTAATCACGCGGTTGCGCAGAGGCACGATGATCCCCATTCTTGTGTAAAGACAAAGAGGTATCTCGTTTGACGCAGGATATGAATCTGACCGGAAAAATGCTGATCGCCATGCCGGGCATGGCCGATCCGCGCTTTGGCAATGCGGTTGTGTTTCTGTGCGCACATTCGCCCGAGGGCGCGATGGGGCTTATCATCAACAAGCCGACCAAGGACCTGCAGATGCGCGATCTGTTTGAACAGCTCTCGATCACCATGGGCGAGGAGGCACGCGAACTGCCGGTCTACTTCGGTGGCCCGGTGGAACACGGGCGCGGGTTTGTCCTGCATGAGCGCGGCTACAACTCGGCAATCTCGACGCTGACCGTGAATGCCGATTTCGCCATGACCGCAACGCTTGATATCCTGGAGGATCTCGCGGACGGTCGCGGGCCCGGCCGGGCCCTTCTGGCGCTTGGCTATGCCGGTTGGGGGCCGGGTCAGCTTGAGGCAGAACTGACGCAAAATGGCTGGCTTACCTGCGATGGCGATCTGGATTTGGTCTTTGCCACCCCCGACCGCGACAAATGGGAGGCGGCCCTGGCCAAGCTTGGTGTTTCGGCCCTGATGCTGTCATCCGAAGCCGGACACGCCTGACCCCGCCGCTTTGGCGCTGGTCAAGCCGGGCGCGTCGCTGATAGATTAGGCCCATGTCCCGCAAGCCTTTATGGACCCTCATCATTGTGCCTTTCATCCTTGCCGTCGCCCTGATCGGCGGCACGGTCTGGCATTATGGGTATCGTCAGGCACTGGATCGGCTGGAGCGGCGCGGCACGGCGGATATGTCGCTGGTGCTGGGCGGGCTGGTCTCGGACCTGCAACGCTATCGCGATCAGGCGGTCGCCCTGGCCGAACACCCGACATTGACCGCCCTGAGCGCGGTCGTCACCCCGCATCAGATGGATCGCGCGCGTACCCTGCTTATTGCCGCCGCCGACCGCACCGGGGCGACGGCCCTGTATTTCGTCGATGCCTCGGGCGATGTCCTTGCCGGAAGCCAGCCGCGCACGCCCGAGGGGCTGGCGCAGTCGGATTATTTTACCCGTGCAATGGATGGCGCGCTTGGCACCGCGCATGGAATCGAAACCGAAACAGGGCGGCGGGTCTTTCAATTCGCCGCCCCCTCGTTTGGCAACGATGGCAGGGTTCAAGGCGCATTGGTCGCGCTGGCGGATGCCGAGAACGTCGAATTCGGCTGGCGCGGTTCACAGACGGCGGTGTTTCTGGTCGACAACGCGGGGCGGGTGTTCATGTCCAACCGCTCGGAATTGCTGGGCTGGCGCGGGGTGCCGGGGGATCAGGTGCTGATCCCGCCCGAGGGCGCGCCGGTGGGGTTCGCCCGCAAGAAGGTCGGCCCGCACGAGATATGGCAGGTCGATCTTGGCCCCTACCTTCCCAGGCGGGCACTGCGGCTTGGTCAGGATCTGCCGCGGATCGGCATGACCGGAGCGGCGCTTGTCGATGTGGCCCCCGCCCGCCAGATCGCCGCGCTTCAGGCCGGAGCCGTGGTCGGGGCGCTGTTGTTCTTTGGCGCCTTGCTTTTCCTTACCCAGGAACGGCGCCGCAGCCTTGCGCGCGCCAACGCCAGGCTTGAGGGCCGCGTCGCCGAGCGCACTGCGACCCTGACCCAGACCAACCTTGCCCTGCGCCGCGAAGTACGCGAGCGCCAAGAGGCCGAGGCCGCCCTCAAGCGCGCCCAGGCAGAGCTTGTACAGGCCGGCAAGCTGCGCGCGCTGGGCCAGATGAGTGCGGGCATCAGCCATGAGCTGAATCAGCCGCTGATGGCGATCCGCCAGTTCGCCGCCAATGGCGGCGCCTTCCTGCAACGCAAAGAACCCGAGAAAGCCGCCGAGAACCTTGGCAGGATTGACGAGATGGCCCACCGGATGAGCCGGATCATCCGCAACCTGCGCGCCTTTGTGCGCAATGAGAATGAACCGATGGGCCAGGTCGATATCGTGCATGTGATAAACAGCGCGCTTGAAATGACCGGCGAGCGGCTGCGTGGTGATGGCGTCGATCTTGTCTGGCAGGCCCCGGCCCGTCCGGTGTGGGTGCGGGGCGGCGAGGTGCGCCTTGGTCAGGTGATGATCAACCTCATCACCAACGCCGCGGATGCCATGACCGACAGCGCGCAAAAGCGCCTTGAAATCTCGGTTGAGGACGGCGTGCAGGTCACCGTGCGCCTGCGTGACACCGGCCCCGGCATTGAAGAGCCGGAAAAGATTTTCGATCCGTTCTATTCAACCAAGCTTGTCGGGGCCGATGACGGCATGGGCCTTGGCCTGTCGATCTCTTACGGGCTTGTGCAAAGTTTTGGTGGCAGGATCAGCGGCGCCAATACCGGCAGTGGCGCGGAATTCACCGTCGCACTTGAACCTTGGGCCGACGCGGCCCCGAGGGGTGCGCAGAGGGAAGGTGCAGCATGATCCGACAGGTTCTGGTGGTGGATGATGACCGTCCCGTACGCGAAGCCCTGGCACAGACGCTTGAGCTTGCCGATTACAGTGTGCGCGCGGCGGGCTCGTTCATCGAGGCCAAGGACCACATCACGCCCGAGTTCGAGGGCGTGATTCTGTCCGATATCCGCATGCCGGGGCGCGACGGGTTTCACCTTCTGGCCCATACCCGCGCGCTTGACGACGAATTGCCGGTGATCCTGCTGACCGGCGAGGGCGATATTCCGATGGCGGTCAAGGCGATGGCGCAAGGGGCCTTCGATTTCCTCGAAAAGCCCTGTGCGCCCGATGCTCTTATCCCGGTGCTGGAACGGGCGTTGAAGAACCGCACGCTGGTGTTGGAGAACCGCCGCCTCAAGGCGCAGCTTGAAATCGGCGATCCGGCGGCACGGATGTTGTTTGGCACCTCGCAGCTTGCCGAAGACCTGCGCGCGCGGGTGCGCCAGGCCGCGCGCGCCGGAACCGAAGTGCTGGTGACCGGCCCTGCGGGCGCGGGCGTATCCAAGGTGGCGGAAGTGATTCACCAGATGTCGCCGGGCGCAGGCGGACCATACGTCAAGCGCGCCGCCGCGACACTTGAGCCGGGCGCGCTTGAGGCGGCCTTTCATTCGGCCTCGGGGGGCACGCTTTTCCTTGATGAAATAAGCGCCCTGCCCGCCGAAGCCCAATATGCCCTGCTTGAGTGCCTCGAAGACGGCGACAGCGCGCGGCTGATCGCGGGCAGCACCGCCGACCTTACCAAGGCCGTCGAGACCGGGCACTTCAACGGCGATCTCTATTACCGGCTCGAGGTGATGCGCGTGCGTATCCCTGCCCTCTCCGAGCGCCCCGAGGATATTCCGGTGCTGTTTCGCCATTACGTGGCGCAGGCCGCCGAACAGGCCGGGCTTGCCGTGCCCGAGGTTGCCCCCGAGCGGCTCGCGGCGCTGATGGCGCAGGACTGGCCCGGCAATGCGCGTTCGCTGATGTCGGCGGCGATGCGCTTTGTGCTTGGCATGCCAGATCGTGCCGAGGCCGCGGATCTTGGCCTTGCCGATCAGATGGCCAGGGTCGAACGCTCTTTACTGATCGCGGCGCTCGGCCGGCAGAACGGGCGCGCCTCGGAGGCGGCAAAGGCGCTCAAACTGCCGCGCAAGACCTTTTACGACAAGCTGGCGCGCTACGGGATTCGCCCCGAGGATTACCGCCGCTGACCACGGTTGCGATCTGTGCGGAAAACCGCACAACCCGGCAATCCCCCGTGCGGATTTCCGCACAGCTCTGACCAAGATGGCAAGCCCGTGCCAGAAATCTGCCGCGCAACGTTTTGAAATTGATTAAAAATCCGGCGCACCGCATGGTTTTGATACATTTTCTTGAGACCCTGCGGCCTTTCTCTCAGGATGGAGACACCGCGCCTTTGGTGGGCGCTAAGTACATATGTCTCAAAATGGGAGGAGACCCGAATGAAATTCCTGACCGCTGCCGTCTCGGCACTGGCCCTGACCGTTGGTGCCAACACTGCAATGGCTGCTTGTGATGACGGTGAAATCGTCGTCAAGTTCAGCCATGTCACCAACACCGACAAGCATCCCAAGGGCATTGCCGCCTCGCTGCTTGAAAAGCGTATCAACGAAGAAATGAACGGCACAATGTGCCTTGAGGTCTTCCCGAACTCGACACTCTATAACGACGACAAGGTGCTTGAAGCCATGCTTCAGGGCGATGTGCAGCTCGCCGCACCGTCGCTGTCGAAGTTTGAAAAGTTCACCAAGCAGTTCCGCCTGTTCGACCTTCCGTTCCTGTTCTCGGACGTGAACGCGGTGGACCGCTTTCAGGGCTCGGAAACCGGTCAGGCCATGCTTGACAGCATGCAGCGTCGCGGCCTCCAGGGCCTTGCCTATTGGCACAATGGCATGAAGCAGATGTCGGCCAACGTGCCGCTGCTCGAGCCGTCGGATGCCAATGGCCTCAAGTTCCGGGTGCAGTCCTCTGACGTTCTGGTTGCGCAAATGGCCGCCATCGGTGGCAGCCCCCAGAAAATGGCCTTCTCCGAGGTTTACGGCGCATTGCAGCAAGGCGTTGTCGACGGTCAGGAAAACACCTGGTCCAACATCTACGGCAAGAAGTTCTTCGAGGTTCAGGACGGCACCACCGAAACCAACCACGGCATCATCGACTATCTTCTGGTCACCAGCGTCGATTGGCTCGACAGCCTTGACCCGGCCGTGCGCGATCAGTTCCTGACGATCGTCAAAGAAGTCACCGAGACCCGCAACTCGGAATCAAGCAAGGTCAACGCAGAGGCCAAGCAGGCGATCATCAATGCCGGCGGCGTTGTCCGCCAGCTGACCCCGGAACAGCGGGCCAAATGGGTTGAAGTCATGAACCCCGTCTGGGACCAGTTCAAAGGCGATGTCGGCCAGGAAAACATCGACGCGGCCGTCGCATCCAACTGAACCCGTAATACGGGTTTAACCAGTACGACCCTTGGCGACAAAGGTCTGTGTCAGCATCGGGCGGGTTCAATAGACCCGCCCGAAGTGTAAAAATCATAAAAATCTGGGAAACGGGACGATGACGCACAAAACCGGGCTGATCGACCATATCGAGGAATCGGTAATTGCCGCTCTTCTTGGGCTGATGACAGTGGTGACCTTCGCCAATGTCGTGGCACGATATGTGTTCAACACAAATATTCTCTGGGCGCTGGAACTGACGGTGTTCATGTTTGGCTGGCTGGTTCTTCTGGGCGCCTCCTATGCAGTCAAGAAGCACTCGCACCTTGGTGTCGACGCGGTTCTGAACATGACCTCGCCGCCGATGCGCCGGGTACTGGCGCTGATCTCGGTCGGGGCCTGCCTGTTGTTTTCGCTGCTGTTGCTCAAGGGCGCCTATGACTACTGGGCGGTATTTGCCGATCTTCCGCCGACCTCGGGGCGATGGTTCCCGACCGGCTTTGACGCCTCCGCCCGCAGCCAGAGCTTTTACGAGGTTCAGGACGTGCCGATGCTTGGCGTGTTCCGCTTTCTCGAAAACATGATCAACTACGGCGACAGCTATGAAAAGCTTCCCAAAGCCGTGCCCTACGTCGTGCTGCCGATCTCGGCCTTCCTCTTGGTCCTGCGCTTTTCGCAGGTCGCCGTACAGATCTGGAAAGGCGAGGTCGACCGCCTTGTCGCCTCTCACGAGGTCGAGGACGAATTGGACGAAATTCGCGCCAGTCACGATAACGACGGCCAGGAAGGAACACGATAATGGACGTGCTTTTGCTCTTTACGATGGTCGTCACCCTTCTTTTGATCGGTGTGCCGATTGCCGTCTCGCTCGGCCTCAGCTCGACGCTGTTCCTGCTGATCTATTCCGACAGTTCGCTGGCCTCGGTCGCGGGCACCCTGCTTGAGGCCTTTGTCGGCCATTATACCCTGCTCGCGATCCCGTTCTTCATCCTCGCGTCAAGCTTTATGACCACGGGCGGCGTCGCGCAGCGGATCATCCGGTTCTCGATTGCCTGTGTCGGGCACTTGCCCGGCGGTCTGGCGATTGCGGGCGTGTTTGCCTGCATGCTGTTCGCCGCCCTCTCTGGCAGTTCGCCCGCCACCGTGGTCGCCATCGGCTCCATCGTGATCGCGGGCATGCGTCAGGTCGGCTATACACGCGAATTCGCCGCCGGCGTGATCTGTAATGCCGGGACGCTCGGCATCCTCATTCCGCCGTCGATCGTGATGGTGGTCTATGCCGCCTCTGTCGATGTCTCGGTCGGACGGATGTTTCTTGCGGGCGTGATCCCCGGCATCATGGCCGGCAGCATGCTGATGATCACCATCTACGCCATTGCCAAGATCAAGGGTCTGCCGCAGGGCGAGTGGAAAGGCTGGGGCGAAGTCTGGGTATCGGGGCGCGAGGCAGGCTGGGGCCTGTTCCTGATCGTCATAATCCTCGGCGGCATCTATGGCGGCATCTTCACCCCCACAGAGGCAGCAGCAGTGGCGGCGGTCTATTCCTTCTTCATCGCCTGTTTCGTCTACAAGGACATGGGCCCGCTTTCGGCATCTGACGGCACCTCGATCAGCCTGATGCGCAGGCCGCACGCGCTTTTGACGGCCTTTGTCCACCCGGATACGAAAAAGACCCTGCTTGACGCGGGCAAACTGACGGTCACCTTGCTGTTCGTGATCGCCAACGCGCTGATCCTCAAGCATGTGCTGACCGACGAACAGATCCCGCAAAGCATCGCCAATGCCATGCTGGGCGCGGGCTTTGGTCCGGTGATGTTCCTGGTGATGGTCAACGTGATCCTTCTGATCGGCGGGCAGTTCATGGAGCCCTCGGGCCTACTGGTGATCGTGGCGCCGCTGGTCTTTCCGATCGCGATGGAGCTTGGCATCGACCCGATCCACCTTGGCATCATCATGGTCGTGAACATGGAAATCGGCATGATCACACCGCCGGTCGGTCTCAACCTCTTCGTCACCTCTGGCGTTGCGGGGATGCCGATGATGGCGGTGGTGCGCGCGGCCCTGCCGTTCCTTGCGGTGCTCTTCGTGTTCCTGATCATCGTGACCTATGTGCCGTGGATTTCGACGGTCCTGCCCAATACCTTCATGGGGCCTGAAATCATCACCAACTAGCGCCGCACACTCGAAAGACCACACCACGCAGGCCCCGGCTTGCGTGGTGTTTTTACGGCCCGGATCCGGCCGCCGACTGATTTCCCGAAAAACCGCCTGTCAGGGTTTGAAACCCTGCCTTGCCCGCGCTACATGCGGCGGGCACGGGAAATCCTTTACCGCGCCGCATTTCGCCGATAACGATGGGTCCCGCCCATCCCGACAGGAGACGACAGCGTGACCCACCGCCCCAAAGGCATCCGCCATGAGCGTTGAGCGCGAGGTCTTTCTCGCGGCCATGCGTCAGGTCGCGGCCACGGTGACGGTCGTCACCACCGATGGCCCCGCCGGGCGCGCCGGTGCCACGGTAAGCGCTTTTACTTCGCTCACCGCCGATCCGCCCTCGGTGCTGGTCTGCTTGCGGTCCGACAGCCGGATCGCCCGCGCCGTCATCGAAAACCGCGCCTTCTGCGTCAATGTCCTGCCCGAAGACGCGATCGAGGTGGCGCGCGCCTTTGCCGGATCCGCACCCGAGGCCCCTGCCGACCGGTTTTGCGGCCTCTCGGTCAAGGACAGCCCCCAAGGTCCGATCCTGGCCCGTGCCACGGCGTTTTCCTGCGCGCTCAACGACCATATGATCCACGGCAGCCACGCGATCTGCATCGGCAGTGTGCTGGAATTGACAAATGCCGGGGAAAAACCGCTGACCTATCTCAGCGGCAGCTATCACATCGTGCGCCCGCATCAGGACTAGGTGCGCCCTGCTCTTCTTCTTGGTCCAAATACTCGAAACTCCGGCGCTGGCCAAACCGGGCTGCGCCTGCCATATCTCGCGCGACATTTGCCAAGCCGGAGCGCGCCCATGACCAGGATCATCACCTCCCTTTCCGAGATCGCCCCGAATTACGACGCCCTGTTCGTCGATCTCTGGGGCTGCGTGCATGACGGGGTGCGCGCCCTGCCCGCCGCCGTCGCGGCGCTTCAGGCCTATCGCGCGACCGGCGGCACGGTTGTTCTGGTGACCAATTCGCCGCGCGCCCGTCACGGCGTTGAAAAACAGCTCGTCAGTTTCGGCGTGCCCGAAGATGCCTGGGATACCATCGCCACCTCGGGTGACAGTGCGCGTGCGGCGATGTTCCGCGGCGTGGTGGGCGAAAAGGTGTTTTTTATCGGCGAGGATCGCGACACCAAGTTCTTCGAGCCGCTGCACCTGATCGAAGACCCCGCCGATATCCGCCGCGTGCCGCTGGATGAGGCCGAGGGCATCGTCTGTGCCGGGCCGTTCGATCCCACCGCCGACCCCGCCGAGATGCGCCCGCAGTTCCTTTACGCCAAGCAAAAGGGCATGAAATTGCTTTGCGCCAATCCCGATATCGTGGTGGATCGCGGCGAGCACCGCGAATGGTGCGCCGGCGCCCTGGCGCGGCTTTATACGGAAATGGGGGGGACAAGCCTCTATTTCGGCAAGCCGCATCCGCCGATCTATGATCTCGCCCGCCGCCGCCTTGCCGCGCTTGGCCACGATGTCGAGGATTCCCGCATTCTGGCGATTGGCGACGGGGTGCTGACCGATATCGCCGGGGCCATGGGCGAGGATATCGATTCTCTTTTCATCACCGGCGGCCTTGCCGCACAGGAAACAAAAACGTCGCACCAGCCTGAGAAAGATGCGTTAACCGTCTATTTGCAAAAGGAAAACTCCTCTCCGACCTATGCCATCGGGTTTCTGCGCTGACAGAAAGGGCTTGATTTTGCTGCGGCTGCGAAGTAATAAAATTCCAATACATGCGCTTTTTGCGCTTTAATATTACACATCGAACCACGCAACACACCACCCGGAGGGGCGCATGTTGGATAATATGCCACGCGGCACGATCTGTATCGAAGACATTGAAATGGGCATGACGCGCCATCTGCGCAAAGTTGTCACCGACCGCGACATTGAGATGTTCGCCGAGGTCTCGACCGACCGCAATCCGGTGCATCTTGATGACGATTACGCCCGCGACACGATCTTTGAGGGTCGCATTGCCCATGGCATGCTGACCGCCGGGTTGATTTCGGCGGTGATCGGCGAGCAACTGCCCGGTCACGGCACTGTCTACATGGGGCAAAGCCTCAAGTTCCTCGCCCCCGTGCGCCCCGGTGACATGGTCCATGCCGAGGTCGAGGTGATCGCGATCGACCACGGCAAACGCCGGGTTCAGCTTGATTGCCGTTGCCTGGTGAACGGCAAGAAGGTGCTGATCGGCGAGGCCACGGTTCTGGCGCCCTCGCGCAAGTTCGACTGAGCCGCGCGCAACCTTTGGCCCTTGCACCGCCCGTTGCGTGACCGCATTCTGCGCCGATGAATGACACACCCACATGGGGCGCCGTGGCGACGGTCAAGGCGCCGGCCCGCGATATTCTGAACTTTGCCGCCCATCATCTTGATCTGGGCGCGCATCGCATTCATGTCTACCTCGATGCCCCCAACGAACAGGCCGAGGCCGCCCTGCGCGCGCATCCCAAGTGCCGGGTGATTCTGTGCGATGACGCCTATTGGCAGCGCCGCCGTCGCAAGGGCCGCCCCGATGCCCATCAGCCGCGCCAAAGCCTCAACGCGACCCACTGCCTGAACAAACGCCCGCAAGTGGATTGGCTGGCGCATATCGACGTAGACGAGTTCCTCTGGCCCGCCACGCCGTTGCCTGCGCAACTCGCCGCCCTGCCCGCCGATACGCTAAGCGCGCGTGCCCGCCCGATCGAGGCCCTGGCCCCTGATCCGGCCGCGCCGCCCCCCGAGGGTCAGCACTGGTTCAAGTCCTGCGCCCGCCTTCAGGCCCGGCGCCGCGAAGAGACCAACGCAATCTATCCGACCTTTGGCCCGCACCTGAACGGCGGATTTGTCAGCCACGTGGCGGGCAAGGTCTTTGTGCGCTGCGGGGGCGACAAGACAAGCCTGCGGATTCACAACGCTTTTGTCGACATGGTGATGGATGACGCCCCCGCCGAATTGAACGACACACGCCTGTGTCACCTGCACGCCCCAAGCTGGGACAAGTGGCAGGCGGCCTATGCCTATCGGCTTGCGCATGGGTCGTATCGCTCCGGGCTCAAGCCTGCGCCGCTGGCCGATGGTGTCGGGCTGAACATGCATGCGCTGTTTTCCATGCTAGAGGACGAGGGCGGCGAGGCGGCCCTGCGCCGGTTCTTTGACGAGGTCTGCACCGCCACGCCGGATCTGCGCGCTAGACTGGACGCACACGGGCACCTGCACGGGCTGTCGCTTGACCTTGATCGCAAACGGGCGCGTCACTTTCCCGATCACGCCTGATTGTTTCGAATTTAGAGACAATTAAAGCGGCAAACCGACACAATGTTACCGCAACAGAGCGCCGCATTGACCGCACCCCCCATATTCAGGTAAGTGCAGGCTACCGGGTCACCCATGTGGAGAACCACAGGCCCAAGAGGGGCCCGATCCGGTATCATACGTACGGGCCAGGATTGTGTCCGTAAACCTCGGATGCACATGACCAAATTCTCAGATCTGAATCTTAATCCCAAAGTCCTCAAAGCCATTGACGACGCAGGATACGAAGCCCCGACCCCAATTCAGGCTGCGGCGATCCCCCCCGCCCTTGAAGGCCGCGACGTTTTGGGCATTGCCCAGATCGGCACAGGCAATACCGCAAGCTTTACGCTGCCCATGCTGTCGCTTCTTGCACGTGGACGTGCGCGCGCACGGATGCCGCGCAGCCTCGTACTCTGCCCGACGCGGGAACTCGCGGCGCAGGTGGCCGAGAACTTTGACACCTATTCCAAATATCTCAAGCTGACCAAGGCCTTGCTGATCGGTGGCGTGTCGTTCAAGGAACAGGACAAGCTGATCGACAAAGGCGTTGACGTTTTGATCGCCACGCCCGGTCGTCTGCTGGATCATTTCGAGCGCGGCAAGCTGTTGCTGACCGGCGTTCAGATCATGGTCGTGGATGAAGCCGACCGCATGCTCGACATGGGCTTTATTCCCGATATCGAGCGCATCTTCAGCCTGACACCTTTTACCCGCCAGACGCTGTTTTTCTCGGCGACCATGGCGCCCGAGATCGAGCGGATCACCAATACCTTCCTGTCGGCGCCCGAGCGCGTTGAAGTGGCCCGCCAGGCGACCGCCTCGGAAACAATCGAGCAAGGCGTTGTCATGCTCAAGGCAAGCCGGCGCGACCGTGAAGCCAGCGAAAAGCGTGATCTTCTGCGTGCGCTGATCGAGGGTGAAGGCGACAAATGCTCGAACGCGATCGTGTTCTGCAACCGCAAGGTCGATGTTGATATCGTCGCCAAGTCGCTCACCAAGCATGGCTATGACGCGGCGCCGATCCATGGCGACCTTGACCAGAGCCAACGCACCCGCACCCTTGACGGGTTCCGCGCCGGTGATCTGCGTTTCCTGATCGCATCGGACGTGGCCGCGCGCGGACTTGACGTTCCGGCCGTCAGCCATGTGTTCAACTTCGACGTACCAAGCCATGCCGAGGATTACGTGCACCGGATCGGCCGCACCGGACGTGCCGGGCGTGAAGGCAAGGCGCTTATGATCTGCATTCCGCGGGACGAAAAAAACCTCGCCGCGATCGAGGACCTGCTGCAAAAGCCGATCCCGCGCGTCGATAATCCGCTGCAATCGGGCAAGGCGCCCGAGACCGAGGCCGAGGCCAAGCCCGACGCCAAGGCAACCCCCGAGAAAAAGCCGCGCAAGCCGCGCGTCAGCCGCAGCGCCAAGAAAACCGATACCGCCAAATCCGATGAGGCCCCCAAGCAACAAGAGGCCGCTGCGGTGGTGGACGCGCCAGAGGCCGCCGCCACGCCAGAGCCGCAGCAGCAACCCGCCCCCAAGCGGGACCGCGGCGAGCGTCAGGACCGCTCCTCGCGTCGTGGCAGCGGCGGATCGGATCGCGGCGGGCGTCATGACAATGGCGGCGGCAAGGTGACCGGGATGGGCGACCACCTGCCCGGTTTTATCGCCCTCAGCTTTGACGAGCGGCGCGCCCGCTAGCTATCCCTCGTGCCAGCCTGAACAGGCTGGCAGGCCCTCTCTTTTTCATTAGCGGGCGATCACGATATCGGCCTGCAACCCGCCAAGGCGGTCGCTTTGCCCAAGGCGAAGCGTGCCGCCATGGGCGCGCGCCACGTCAAGCACAATGGACAGGCCAAGCCCTACCCCGGTGCCACGATTCTGATTGCGTGCGGGTTCAAGTCGGGTAAAGGGTTTGATCGCCTCTTCGCGGCTCTCTGCCGGAATGCCCGGCCCGTCATCCTCGACCCGGATGCGCAGCGATTTTTCCGTGAGCACGACAGAGACCTCGGCGCGGCTGCCATAGCGCACGGCATTGCTGATCAGATTCTCAACCGCGCGCCGGATGCTGCCGCCGCGCAGGTTGATCTCGCCCTCGCCGCTGACCTCGGACAGGGTGACATCAAACTGGTTGCGCTGTGCATCCTCGACGATCTGGCGCACAAGGGCGATCGGATCGACCGGCTCTGCCTCGCCCTCATGAACCCCACGGGCAAAGGCCAGAAACCCGTCCAGAAGCCGTTGCATATCTTCCACGTCGCGCAGCATCGGTTCGGCCTCTTCCTCGTCAAGCATCGCCAGCCCGAGGCGCAGCCGGGTCAACGGCGTGCGCAGATCATGGCTTACCCCCGAAAGCATCAGGGTGCGTTGTTCGATCTGGCGTTCGATTCTTGCACGCATGTCCAGAAACGCGCCCCCTGCCGCGCGCACCTCGACCGCCCCCGCCGGCCGATACGGCAGGTTGCGACCGCGCCCAAAGGCCTCGGCGGCCTGGGCCAGCCGGGTAATCGGGCGCAGTTGATTGCGCAGGTAGAAATAAGAGATCACCGTCATCAGGACGCCGAAAAATATCATATTTACAAGTAGTTGATGCGGCTGTCGCGCCGAAACCCGACGCCGGTCAAACAGCAACTCGATCCCCTGCCCGCCGCGCATGAAATACATGCGCACAAGATCATCATCCGGAAGCTCGACCACCTGGAGATCCGGGAACATATTTTTGAACTCCCGGATCACTACGACCCCCGAGAAATCGAACCAGCGGCGGGTATCCGTCACCGGGATGTCCGCTTTGGCGACGACGTTCAGCTCAATATCAAGGGTTTGCGCCAGCTCCTGCCCAAGCAGATCCTCGGGCGGGCGCCCCCCGTCCCCCATCACCGCAATGATTTCACGGCTGACGGTCTGGGTCATCTGTTGCGTCACCCCCTCGAAATGGCGTTGAATGAACACAACCGAAACAACAAGCAGCAACGTGATCACCGGCAAAAGCAGGATCAGCGTTGCCCGCCCAAACAGGCTTCGGGGCATATAGGGTTTGAGCCAACGGAACGACATGCGCCGAACCTAGCCTCCGGCGCGCAGAGAAGGAAGAGCCATGCACCTCCCCCAGGGCGAAAGACCCGCTATTGGTCATGCAGAGGCGATCGGCCCGGATCTGCGCCGCATTCTGGCGCCCAATCCCTCTCCGATGACCTTCTGGGGCACCAATACCTATCTGCTGGGGGCGCGTGATCTGGCAGTGATCGACCCCGGCCCGGACGATTCCGCACATCTCGAGGCAATCCTGCGCGCGCTGGAGCCGGGCCAGAGGATCAGCCACATCTTTGTGACCCATTCGCATCTTGACCATTCGCCCCTCGCCGCACGGCTTGGCGCCCAGACCGGGGCGCCGGTGCTGGCCTACGGCGATGCACGCGCAGGCCGCAGCCCGGTGATGGCCGAACTTGCCGAGAGCGCCGAAATTGGTGGCGGTGAGGGCGTCGATCACGGCTTTGCCCCGGATACCCCGCTATGCGATGGTCAGGAGGTCACAGGCGACGGCTGGCGCCTCAAGGCGCATTGGACGCCGGGACATTTTGGCAATCATCTTTGCTTTGAAAGCGGCGACGAGGTCTTTACCGGCGATCTCGTGATGGGTTGGGCAAGCTCGCTTGTCTCGCCCCCCGATGGCGACCTGACGCATTTCATGGCCTCCTGCGCGCGGCTCCGGGGCCTTTGCGCGCGCCGCCACTTGCCCGGCCACGGCGCCCCGATCGACACCCCCGCCGCGCGGCTTGATTGGTTGATCGGCCACCGCATGACCCGCGAAGCCGCGATTCTTTCAGCCCTTGATGCGGGTCCGCAGACCGCCGCGCAGATTGCCAATGACATCTATACCGAAACGCCCGCCAAACTGATGCCCGCCGCCACCCGTAACGTTCTGGCCCATCTGATTGATCTCATGCAAAAATCCGAGGTGGCCCCGCAGGATACCTTCCACGCCAACAGCCAATTCGCCCGCCTCGCAAAGAATGATGCGCCAAGGTGAATTTTTTGTCACAATCCCTCTGGACCTCACGAAATCTGGTTGCTATACGGCCCACGTGTTCCGGCGTAGCTCAGCGGTAGAGCAGTTGACTGTTAATCAATTGGTCGTAGGT
>NZ_CAJXIP010000036.1 GCF_913054395.1 uncultured Roseovarius sp. | reverse complement strand
AGTCAGGCACCTGATCCGATCATGCAATTCGCCCGCGCAGGTCACATCCTGCGCGGGTTTTCCCAATGCAGGCAGGGGTGGGTATGTCACAAACCGTTTTCGAGCCCTGGAATGATCCGACCGCGAAACCGCTGATTCAGTTCAAGAACGTCACCAAGCGTTTCGGCGATTTTACCGCGATCGACAATCAAACCTTCGACATCTACGAAAAAGAATTCTTTGCCCTGCTGGGGCCGTCCGGCTGCGGCAAGACCACGATGATGCGGATGCTGGCCGGGTTTGAGACCCCGACAGAAGGCACGATCCTTTTGGCCGGCCAGGACATCGCGCCGATCCCGCCCAACAAACGGGCGGTGAACATGATGTTTCAATCCTATGCGTTGTTCCCGCATCTGTCGGTCTGGGAAAACATCGCTTTCGGCCTGAAGCGTGACGGTAAATCGAAAGATGAGATCGCCGCGCGCGTGGCCGAGATGCTCAAACTCACACGGCTTGAAAAGTTTGCGAAACGCAAACCTCACCAGATTTCCGGCGGCCAGCGGCAGCGTGTCGCCCTTGCCCGCAGCCTTGCCAAGGCGCCCAAGCTTTTGCTTTTGGACGAGCCGCTTGGCGCGCTCGATGCCAAGCTTCGCCAGGACACCCAGTTCGAGTTGATGGATATTCAGGAAACCACCGGCACCACCTTTGTGATCGTCACCCACGATCAGGAAGAGGCGATGACCGTCGCCAGCCGCGTGGCCGTGATGGATGACGGCAAGATTGTTCAGGCCGATACCCCGCCGCGCATCTACGAGATGCCCAATTCGGTCTATGTGGCGGATTTCATCGGCGAGGTCACAATCATAAGCGGGACCGCGCGGCACGGCGATGGCGCCTATGAGATAAGCTTTGCCGAGGGACAGCCGACACTGTTTGCCGAATCGGACGCCGACTTTGCCAATGGACAGGAATGCCACTTGGCGATCCGGCCTGAAAAAGTCTCTATTACGGCCGAAAAGCCCGATGATCGACGCAATGCACTTGAGGGAAAAATTCTTGATATCGCCTATCTTGGCAACCTCTCGACCTATCATGTCGAATTGCCCAACGGGCAGATCATCAAGGCACAGACCGCCAACACGCGGCGCCTGTCACGGCGCAGCTTTACCTGGGAAGATCGGGTTTGGCTGTCCTGGACAGATACCGCCGGTATCTTGTTGAAAGGGTGACGTGATGCGCCGGTTTGCCCTTATCGCCCTGCCCTATGCCTGGTTGCTGGCGCTGTTTCTGGTGCCGTTCATCATCGTCCTCAAGATAAGCCTGAGCGATATCGCACTGGCGATTCCGCCCTATACCCCGACGCTTGATTTTTCCGAGGGCTGGGCCGGGATCAAAGCATTTTTCGGCGCGCTGGATTTCGAAAACTTTACGTTCCTGACCACGGACGATCTGTACTGGAAGGCCTATATTTCCTCTCTCCAGATCGCCTTTTTCGCCACCGCACTGACGCTTTTGGTGGGCTATCCGATCGCCTATGGCATGGCCAATGCGCCTGATCACTGGCGGCCCACCTTGATGATGCTGGTGATCCTCCCATTCTGGACCAGCTTTCTGATCCGGGTCTATTCCTGGATGGGCATCCTGTCGACCGAAGGTTATCTGAACCAGTTTCTGCTGGGTTTGGGGCTGATTTCCGAACCTCTGACCATTCTGAACACGCCAACAGCCGTCTATATCGGCATTGTCTATACCTATCTGCCCTTCATGATCCTGCCGATTTACTCGGCGCTGGAACGGATGGACGGGTCACTTCTTGAGGCCGCAGAAGATCTTGGGTGTTCGCGCCTCAAGGCGTTCTGGCTTATCACCGTGCCGCTGTCGAAAACCGGTATTATCGCCGGTTGTTTTCTGGTGTTCATCCCCACAATAGGCGAATTCGTGATCCCGTCGCTCCTGGGCGGATCAAGAACGCTGATGATCGGCAAGGTCCTTTGGGAAGAGTTCTTTAACAACCGCGACTGGCCGGTGGCCAGCGCCGTGGCGGTGGTGTTGCTGCTGATCCTGATCGTCCCGATTGTCCTGTTTCAACGCAACGAGCAAAAACAGCGGGAGGCAGAAGGATGAGACGCCTGACATGGTTCAACGCCACCTCGCTTACGCTTGGGTTTGCGTTCCTTTACCTGCCGATGATCATCCTGATCACCTATAGCTTCAACTCGTCCAAGCTTGTGACGGTCTGGGCCGGGTTTTCGACCAAATGGTATGGCGAGCTATTACAGAACGAGGCGTTTCTCGATGCCGCATGGGTGACCGTTCGGGTCGCCGTGGCCAGCTCTACCATCGCAACCGTGCTTGGGGCCATGGCGGCGCTGGTTCTCGTGCGCGCAGGACGGTTTCCGGGGCGCACCCTGTTTTCCGGCATGGTCTATGCGCCGCTGGTCATGCCAGAGGTAATCACCGGCCTGTCGCTCTTGCTATTGTTCATCGGTATCGGCATTGATCGCGGGATCTTCACCATCATTCTGGCGCATACGACGTTTTCGATGTGCTTTGTCTCGGTCGTCGTGTCGTCTCGCCTAGTGACATTCGATGAGTCGCTGGAAGAGGCCGCTCTTGATCTTGGGTGTTCGTCATTTCAGGCGTTTCGCCTTGTGACCCTGCCGATCATCGCGCCTGCGGTAGTGTCCGGCTGGCTCCTGGCCTTTACCCTGTCGCTGGATGACCTTGTAATCGCAAGCTTTACCGCCGGACCTTCGGCCACGACCCTGCCAATCAAGATCTGGAGCGCGGTGCGCCTTGGGGTTTCGCCCGAGATCAACGCCCTGTCGACCATCATGATCGCGATTGTCGCCGTCGGGGTGATCACCGCATCGCTGATCACCAAGCGGGCCAGCCTGCGCCAGCAGGCAGATGAACGCGCCGCGATCCACGCATGAGCCGAATCTATCCCGCTCATACCTACGGAACCGGCCCACGGTCCCGGTGCTTTTGGTCGGAAACAGTGCCTGCTCCCGATTTCCCCCAGGCGGCGGACAAGATCACTTGCGACGTGGCCATCATCGGCGCGGGATTTACCGGGCTGTCGGCCGCATTGCACCTTGCGAAGGCGGGCGAGGACGTCTGCGTGTTAGAGGCCGAAACCCCCGGTTGGGGCGCGTCGGGGCGCAATGGCGGGTTCTGTTGCCTTGGCGGATCGGCCGCCTCTGACACAATGCTGCGCAAGCTTTACGGCGAAGACGCCCGCCGCGAATACCGCCAGAGCGAGGCCGAAGCGGCCCGGTTCACCCGCTCCCTGATCAAGGAACATGGCATTGCCGCAGACGTTCACTCTGACGGTGAAACGCTCATGGCTCATACAAAGAGAGCCGCAGATAGCTTTGCCGCCCGCGCCAAGGGCATCGAGGCGGATTATGGCGTGAAGCCGACGCTTATTGCAGGCTCTGATCTTGCCCAAAATGGCATGAATGGCCCATTTCACGCCGCGCTGACGACGCCGATTGGTGTGGCGCTGAACCCGCTTAAATACGCGCTTGGGCTGGCGCATGCGGCGACGGATGCAGGGGCGCGAATCCATGCCCATTCTCCGGTGACACGGATCGGGCAGCACGGCGATTTTCACCTGAGCACACCACAGGCGAGGGTCATCGCAAAGCGCCTGATCGTGGCGACCAACGGCTATTCCTCGGATGACCTTCCCGGCTGGATGCGGTCGCGCTATTTGCCGACGCAATCAAACGTGATTGTGACCCGCCCGCTTGACGATGACGAGATTGCCGCACAGGGCTGGTCAAGTCATCAGATGTGCTATGACGACCGGTTTTTTCTTCACTATTTTCGCCTGATGCCCAACAAGCAGATGCTTTTCGGCATGCGCGGCGGGCTGTTCAGTTCGCCCCGGTTCGACCGGCGCATGCACCGGACCATTCGGCGGCACTTCGAAACCATGTTTCCGGCCTGGCGCGACGTGGAAAGCCCCCATAGCTGGAATGGCTTGTTGAGCCTTGCGCCCGATCTTACGCCCTATGCCGGGCCAATTGCGGATATGCCGGGTGCCTTCACCGCGCTGTCCTTTCACGGCAACGGGGTGGCCATGGGAAGCTATGCCGGGGCTCTGCTGGCGGATCTGGTAGGCGGTAAAACACCCGATTACCTCTATTCCAAAATCATGCAGGCCCCACCGCGTCGCTGGCCGCTTGGCCGGTTGCGTCGCGCCATGCTTTGGCCGCCCTATGCGCTTGCCACAGTAATGGGCGATTAGACCCTATTCCGGCGTTCTCGCCGCGCGGGCCTTGTTGCGCCTGATGCCGAGCTGGCGTTCACGCCAGATAATGAGAAAGCCCGCCATAATAACCAGTGACGCGCCCAAAAGCATCGTGCCGGTCGGCACCTCGTCAAAGATAAAATAGCCGATCGAAAGCGCGAACAGGATCGAGGCATAGTCAAACGGCGCCACAACACTCGCATCGGCAAAACGATAAGAGGAGGTCAGGAAGATTTGCCCCAGGCCGCCCAGGAGACCAGCCATCACCAAAAGGCCGAATTCGGGGCCAGAGGGCAAAACCCAGCCGAACGGGATAGTCAGCATCGACAGCGCGGTCGAGGTGATCGAAAAATAGAATACGATGGCGCTGGTTTCTTCGGTCTGAACAAGCTTGCGCACATAAATCTGCGCCAGCGCCGCACAGATCGCGCCCGTCAGCACGACCATCGCCCCCACCGCCTGTGCGGTTTCGACGGTTGGCCCACTCAGCGCGCTCAGACGCGGCGCAAGGACAATGAGAACACCGACAAGGCCAAGGGCAACCGCCCCGATCCGATAAACACCGACCTGTTCATTCAGGAACATGGCGGCAAAGATCACCACCAGAAGCGGCGCCGCATAGCTGATCGCGGTCACCTCGGGAAGCGGCAATAGGCCGAGACCTGCAAAGCTCATTCCCATGGCGGCGGTGCCGACGAAACCGCGCCAGAAATGGCCAATCGGCGAGGCGACCTTAAGCCCGGTGCGCAAATCGCCACGCCATGCCAGCCAGACCAAAATAACCGGCAACGCACAGGCCGAGCGAAAGAACACCGCCTCGCCCGGCGGCACATGGCCCGAAGCCGCCTTGATAAGCGCGGACATGGTAATGAACAGGATCACCGAAACAAGCTTGAGCGCGATGCCGGTCAGGGGCCGCATAAATTGGTTTCCTTCGCGCCTGTGAACAGGTCAAATCAGGGCCTGTCCCGGCCTGATCCTGCCTATGCCGGATTGTCCGCCGTGTTTTTTGGAAGCACCCAATCGGCCCGCGGGAAATGACAGGTATAGCCCTGCGGGAACCGTTTCAGGTAATCCTGATGCTCTGGCTCTGCTTCCCAGAAATCGCTCGCGGGTTCAACCTCTGTCACGACCTTACCGGGCCACAGGCCACTGGCCTCGACATCGGCGATGGTGCGAAGGGCCTCGGCTTTTTGGGCATCATCGACGTAATAGATCGCCGAACGATAGCTAAGCCCAAGATCGTTGCCCTGCCGGTTCGCGGTGGTCGGGTCATGGATCTGAAAGAAATACTCGAGCAGCCGCCGATAGGTGATCTTCGCCGGATCGAAGATGATCTCGATCCCTTCGGCATGGGTGCCGTGGTTGCGATAGGTGGCATTGGGCACATCGCCGCCGGTATAGCCGACACGCGTTGAAATCACGCCCGGAAGATTGCGAATCAGATCCTGCATTCCCCAGAAACAGCCCCCCGCCAGAACAGCACGTTCGCTCATGTCACATCCTCCACTTGATCAAGATAATCGCCATAGCCCTCGGCCTTCATGTCGTCGCGATGCACAAACCGGAGGCTGGCGGAATTGATGCAATAGCGCAAGCCGCCTTTGTCACGCGGCCCGTCAGGAAAGACATGGCCAAGGTGGCTATCGCCATGCTGGCTTCGCACTTCGGTCCTGATCATCCCAAGGGTGAAATCGTTTATCTCGGCCACATTCGCCGGTTCGATCGGCTTGGTGAAACTCGGCCAGCCACAGCCCGATTCGTATTTGTCCGAACTGGCAAACAGCGGTTCGCCACTGACGATATCCACGTAAATGCCCGGCTCTTTGTTATCAAGGTATTTGCCCGTTCCGGGGCGCTCGGTGCCATTTTTTTGCGTAACGCGGAACTCTTCGGCGCTAAGGGCTGCAATGGCATTCGGGTCTTTGGTATAGTTGGTCAAAGTCGTTCTCCTAACCCGCGTGATCCTTTTATCAGATGGGGCGCGGACCTGAAATTCAAATGAATATTACACCGCTTTGTGATCCAAGTGATGTCCCGCGCGCGTAATACCGGAATATCGGAGGAATTTTTGATGCGCTTTCTTGCCGTCGTTTGCCTGACGCTCCTGGCCATGCCTGCCGCGGCCCTCAATCTTGAGGCCGAGTTTGAAAACATTGATGGCGGGACGCTCAAACTCTCGGATTGGGCGGGGCAGCCCATCCTGGTAGTCAATACCGCCTCGCAATGTGGCTTTACCGGACAGTACGAGGGGCTTCAGGCGCTTCACGATACCTACAGCGATCAAGGTCTCGTGGTTCTAACCGTCCCGTCAGACGACTTTCGCCAGGAACTCGCCACTGACGAACAGGTCAAGGAATTCTGCGAGATCAACTATGGCCTGACCCTTCCGATGACCACGATCACGCCGGTAACGGGACCCAAGGCACACCCGTTTTATGCCTCGGTCGCGCAAGAGGCAGGGTTCTCGCCCAGCTGGAATTTCAACAAGATCCTGATCGCACCGGACGGGACCATGGCCGCGGCCTATGGGTCGACCACCCGACCGCTGTCACGAAAGATAACGCAGGATATTGAGGCTCTTTTGCCAAAATAGAGCCTACCAATCCATCACGACCTTGCCGGAATTGCCCGAAATCATCGCCGCGAATCCGTCCTTGTAATCGTCAATCGAAATGCGGTGCGTGATCAGGCCCGACACATCAAGACCCGACTGAACCAATGCAATCATCTTGTACCAGGTCTCATACATCTCGCGGCCATAGATGCCCTTGATATGCAACATCTTGAAAATCACGCTGTTCCAATCCACCGCAAATTCGGTCGGCGCAATCCCCAATAGCGCAAGCTTGCCGCCGTTGTTCATCCGCGCAATCATCTGTTGCATGGCAGGGGCGGCGCCCGACATTTCAAGGCCCACGTCAAAGCCTTCGGTCATGCCGATGTCGCCCATCACATCGCGAAGCTGTTGGCTTGACACATCAACCACATATTGCACCCCCATCTTGCGGGCCAGATCAAGACGGTAGGGGTTGATATCAGTGATCACAACCTTGCGCGCCCCGACCTTTTGCGCCACCAGTGCGCCCATGATGCCGATCGGCCCCGCGCCGGTGACAAGCACGTCCTCCCCCACAAGGTCAAAGCTAAGCGCGGTATGCACCGCATTCCCCAAGGGATCAAAGATCGCGGCAATCTCGTCGGGGATATCCTCGGGAATCGGCACGACGTTGCTTTCGGGAATTGAAAGATACTCGGCAAACGCCCCCGGCCGGTTCACACCCACTCCCTTTGTATTGCGGCAAAGCTGTCCGCGGCCCGCACGGCAATTACGGCAGATACCACACACGATATGGCCCTCGCCGCTTACCCTCTGACCGATACGGTATTTCTGGGCGGCGGGGCCCATATCGACAATCTCACCGACAAATTCATGCCCGACGACCATGGGCACGGGCACGGTTTTTGCGCTGAATTCGTCCCATTTCCAGATATGCACATCGGTCCCGCAAATCGCGGATTTCCTGACCTTGATAAGCACATCGCTTGCGCCAATCTCCGGCACTGGCACGTATTCCATCCACAGGCCCGGTTCGGCCCGTGATTTCACTAGCGCCTTCATCTCGTTCTTCATTGGATCACCCCCAGCTCGCGCCCCACTTCGGCAAAGGCCGCAATCGCCATGTCCAGCATCTCGCGGGTCAATCCCGCGCTCATCTGCGTGCGAATGCGGTCCTGATCCTTGGGCACCACAGGAAAGGAAAAAGCCGTCACGAACACGCCCCTTTCACCCAGTTTTGCCGCCATATCCTGCGCCAGCTTCGGATCGCGCAGCATGACCGGAATAATGGCATGCTCGCCGGGCAAAAGCTCGAACCCAAGCCCGCCCATCTCCTGGCGAAAATACCCGGCGTTCTCCCAAAGACGTGCCCGGCGCCCGGCGCCGTCCTCCAACATCTCGAACACCTTGAGCGAGGCCCCGGCAATCACCGGCGCCAGGGTGTTCGAAAACAGGTAGGGCCGCGAACGTTGCCGCAGCCAGTCAACCACCCGCGCACTGGCCACGGTATACCCGCCCGACGCGCCGCCAAGCGCCTTGCCAAGCGTCCCGGTCAGAATATCAACCCGATCCATCACACCGAACATCTCGGGCGTTCCTCGCCCGGTCGGCCCGACAAAGCCGGTGGCATGACAGTCATCGACCATGACCATCGCATCATGCCGCTCTGCCAGATCACAGATCTCGTCAAGCCGCGCGTAATAGCCATCCATCGAGAATACCCCGTCGGTGGCAATCAACCGATGCCGCGCGCCCTTCGCCTCTTTGAGGCAACGCTCCAGGTCGCCCATGTCGCTATTGGCATAACGATATCGCTCTGCCTTGCACAGGCGTATACCGTCGATGATACTGGCATGGTTGAGGGCGTCGGAAATAATCGCATCCTCAGGGCCAAGAATAGTCTCGAACAATCCGGCATTTGCGTCGAAACAACTTGGGTACAGGATGCAATCCGCCTTGCCCAAAAAGGCTGCGATACGCGCCTCAAGCGTCTTGTGCTCTTCCTGCGTACCACAGATAAAGCGCACGCTTGCCATGCCAAACCCATAGCGATCAAGCGCATCATGCGCGGCCTTGATGATCTCGGGATTATCAGCCAGACCAAGGTAGTTGTTGGCGCAAAGGTTGATCGCCTCGCGCCCATCGGCAAGCCGGATCTCGCCGGCCTGCATCGAGGCAATCACACGCTCGCGCTTGTAAATCCCCTCATCGCGCAACCCGTCCAGCCGCCCGGCCATATCGTCGTCAAATCGCTTCGATGCGCGCGCCATGTGGATCTCCCAATCTGTTTCACCGTTCCGGAAATACTCCGGGGGGGTCGCCCTTGGGCGACGGGGGCAGCGCCCCCACCTCGCCTTATACAGCGATTCTTGGCCGACCCGAGGCCTCAACCGTGATTTCCGCCTCCAGAAACACCTGCCGCGCTTCGGCCTGCGCCTGTTTGATGTCGCGGCTGGCCGTCACATGGATATCCGCAGCCCCGGCCGCCTCGGCCTCGGCGCGTGCTTCGGCCTCAAGTGCAGATTGAAGCGCCTGCATGGCGGCCTCAGAGGCGGCATAATCCTCGGGCCCGGTTTCAAGGTGCACCCGGTATTTGCCCTCGGCAGGTGACGTCACCGTCCCGCTGCGCCGGATTGTGACCCGACCGACCACAGCCCCAATCGCATTGGCCACACCGGCATGTTCAGGCAGGATCATATGGGTATGTACCCGCTCGCCCACTGCGGGATAATAGCTCGCCGCGGATGCCCCAAGCCCGATCACCGGAACCGCAAGCCCGGTGTTCAAGCGCAAAAGCCCCGTGTGCTGATCCAATCCCTTTTGCATCAGGACATGCGCCGCCAATTGCGCTGACGGCAGGCCGAAATCGGTGTCTTCCTCGGCAAATGCAGTCTCTAACAAGGCCAAACTTGTCTGATGTGTCAGCCGATCCACGATCATCCGTGCCATGTCCTCTGGTGTTTTGGCAAGCGTGTTCCCCGATCCGGTGCGCTTGCGCGCCAGCAATGTCAGCGCCTTTTGCGCGGCCTCCGCATCCCATGCGTCAAGCCTGCCCAAAACGTGACTGGCATCCGAAGGGGTCACCCCCGCGATCTGAACAAGCCCCCGCCGCACAAGGCGCTGCAACGCCTGGCTTTCCATCCGGGTTTTGAGCATGCGACCAACCGGCTGCACCCCGTCGCCGATCCGCGCGAGCAGGTCTGCCTCGCGCTCGGAAAGCCCGCCACCGTCCACTCCGGACACGGCGCGCAGAAACTGTGCGTCATATTCCCCGGGCGCGGTGGCACGCAATTGGTCGTCCAGGACCGAATGCACAATGTCATGCGCCTCGGTGGCAATAAGGCTGATCGGCACCACGCGGCGTGGCCCAAGGGTGACGCCCCCCTCAAGCCCTTCATCGCGCACATGCACTTCGCTGTCGCCGCCAAGACCGAAGGTGCGCATCGCGACCGCCTCGACCATGGTACGCCACGGCCCGACCTGAGCACCCGCAGGATCAATCGCGGGTCGCCCATCGCGCAACACAGCCACATCGGTGGTCGTGCCGCCGATATCCGAGACAAGCGCATGATCCGCCCCGGTCATCCAGCGCGCACCAACGATGCTGGCCGCCGGTCCGCTCAGGATCGTTTCAATCGGGCGTTCACGGGCCTGATCCGCCGAAATAAGCGCACCATCGCCCCGCACCACCATCAAAGGCGCTGAAACACCAAGATCGCGCAGCTTACCCTCGGCCTTGTCGATAAGCCGTGCGATCATCCCGATAAGCCGGGCATTCAATACGGCCGTCAGCGCCCGTTTCGGCCCGTTAAGACGCGCCGAAAGATGATGCGAACACGATACGGGCCGACCTGTCACCTCGCGGATGATCTGCGCGGCAAGCAACTCATGCGCCGGATTCCGGGTGGCGAATTGCGATGCAACGGCAAAGGCTGAAATCCCTTGAACAGTGTCTAACCATGCCGAAAGTGCCTCTTTATCCATTGGCATGGCTTCACCGCCAGCATGATTATGACCACCTGCAATCACCAATGCCGGATCACCGCCAAGTGCCTCGGCAAGGCCATGCGCCGTCAAATCGGCTTCGCGAAACCCGATATAGACAAGGCCCACGCGCCCGCCTTGCCCTTCGACAAGCGCATTGGTTGCCAGTGTGGTCGACAATGAGGCAAGCCCGACTTCACCCGCATCTACACCGCTTTCGCTTAAAACCGCCGCAACCGCGGCGCCAATTCCTACCGCAAGATCATGCCGCGTGGTCAGCGCCTTGGCGCTTGCGATCACCTCGCGCTCGTCCCTGATCAACACCGCATCCGTATAGGTGCCGCCCGTATCCACCCCCAAAAGCAAGGCCATATACCGTTCCTTTTCTGTTTCTATCGGGTTTAACCGGCTTTAAGGCTTATGCCAGCCCGTTTGCGGCATCCGCCAGTCGCTTCACAGCCCAGCGGGCCGCATCCGCGACGGTCGGGTCCGGATCATCGCAAAGGCCCTGCGCCACGGCATGCAACGCGCCATCGCCCGAATTGCCAATGGCATAAAGCACATTTCGCACGAACCTGTCCCGTCCGATCCGCTTGATCGGGCTGCCCGAAAACGTCTTCCGGAATGACGCATCGTCCAGCACCGCCAGGTGGGCAAGCTTGGGCGCCTTCAGATCGTCACGCGCGTGATATTTCACCTCGCGTGCTTCAACCGCAAACTTGTTCCAGGGACAGATCGCCAGACAATCGTCGCAACCATAAATCCGGTTGCCCATGAGCCCACGCAACTCTTCATTCACCGGCCCCTTATGTTCGATCGTCAGGTAGGAAATACAGCGCCGCGCATCCAGCTCATGAGGCGCGGGAAAGGCATTCGTCGGGCACACCTCAAGACAGGCACGACACGATCCGCAATGGTCAATTTCCGCAGGATCAGTCTCTATTTCGAGCGTGGTAAAGATTGATCCGATAAAGAACCAACTGCCCAACTCCCGGCTGACAAGGTTGGTATGCTTGCCCTGCCAGCCAAGCCCTGCCGCCTGCCCAAGCGGCTTTTCGGGCACCGGCGCGGTATCGACAAAGACTTTGACCTCGCCCCCGGCCTCGGCAATCAACCACCGCGCCAGACGCTTTAGGCGTTTCTTGAGCGTATCGTGATAATCCTTGTTTCGGGCATAAACAGAGACTGTTCCGACATCGCCCTGCGCCAGTGTGGCCATCGGGTCATCCTTGGGCGTATAGCTTTCGGCAAGCATGATAACGCTGCGTGCCTCGGGCCAGAGAGCGGCCGGATTGCCACGCCAATTCTGACGCTCCGCAAGCCAGGTCATTTGCCCGTGATAGCCGTTTTGCACAAAGGCGGCCAAGCGATCCGGTACCTGCGGCACATCCCACGGACGGCAAAGCTTGCACGCCTCAAAGCCCTCGGACATGGCCTGCTGAACAAGTCTCTGTTTCAGCGTGATCATGTTTCTTCTTGCCCTAAATATCCCGGGGGAATCGCCCTTTGGGCGATGGGGGCAGCGCCCCCAAATTCAGAAATCCAGATCGGCATAATGCGCGGGCGGCGGAAAGCCCGGCACCTGATCGGCGAGAATGCTGCGAAAGGCCGGACGCGACTTGATCTTGGCGTACCAATCCTTGACGGCCTCGCTTCGGTTCCAATCGACATCACTGATATAATCCAGCGCGCTCAGATGGGCGGCGGCGGCAAAATCGGCCAGCGTCATCACATCCCCGGCCAGCCAGCGGCGATGATCCAGCAGCCAGGCCATATAATCGAGGTGATACTTGATTGCCCGCGCGCCATCCTTGACATTGCGGCTGTCGGGAAAGCCAAGCTTCATCACTTTCTTGTTCACCCGCTCACCGATAAGCTTCGAGGTGACTTCGCTGTGAAACTTGTCATCAAACCAACCGACAATCCGGCGCACTTCGTACCGGGCATCGGTGCCCTTCGGCATCAGACTCGGCTCGGGATACTTTTCTTCCAGATACTCACAGATCGCCGCGCTTTCAGACATGGTCTTGCCGTCGATCCTTAGAACCGGCACCTTGCCGGCCGGATTACGCCGCAGGAAGTCGGCGTCCTGTTCCCAATACCGCTCTTCGACCAGCTCGCATTCAATCTTCTTTTCCGCAAGGCTTAGTCGCACCTTGCGACAATAGGGCGAAAGCGGAACATGAAAAAGCTTGGCCATAGTTCAATTTTACCTTTGGTCCAGATTGTTGACCCTCAATGCCCACATTACACGGGTTTTTCAATCCTCGAAACAGCTGGCGCGGCCATCCCGGCGGATGGTGGCCGCCCCGTCCAGGATGCTGGCGGCCCTTGCGCGGAGGGCCCTGCTCGGGCGGCTGGCGGAGCGTCCCTTTGGATCAGGCAAAAGCGCCGCAAGGCGCGCCGCCTGCACATCGCTCAGGTCACCCGGACCCACGCCGAAATAATGTTGGGCGGCGGCGGCAATCCCGAACACGCCTTCATCGAATTCGGCGACGTTCAGGTAAACCTCAAGAATACGTCGCTTGGGCCAAAACGCCTCGACCAGCGGTGTCATCATCGCCTCAAGCGCCTTGCGCAACCAATTTCGCCCGTGCCAAAGATAGGTGTTCTTGACCACCTGCTGGCTAAGGGTCGAGGCGCCGCGCCCGGAACCTTCGGCAATCGCGGTGCGAATGGCGGCCATGTCAAACCCCCAGTGCTGACAAAAGTTGGCGTCCTCCGCGGCGACAAGCGCGCGCGGCATGATCGGTACAACCTCTTCGATCGGCACCCAGGCATAATCAATCTTGCCAAGCCGCCGCGCCTCTTGGCCCATGTAAAAGGTCGGGGGCGGGGCAATCACGCGATGGGCGGCGATCACGCCGATCACGACAAGCGCGGCAATCAGCGCATAGCGCAGAATCCAGCGCCGCAGCCAGGCCATCGGATTTACCCGCACCCGTTTTGAAGAAGATGATTTGCGCGCCTTTGCCATGGATTAGCTATAGCGCCGCGTGCCGCGATGCAAAACCCGCTTTAGGCCTTGACCGGGGGCGATATCCTGCGCCCCCGGCTGTCTGGGTCATTCTGCCGGTACGGCCTGCTTTTCGGCACCTAGCGGATGGGTCAGCTTGTCGAGCATTTCAATCGGGCAAAGCTGATGGAAATTGGCCTTTTCGACATCCCAGTATTGCAGGATATCCTGTGCCTTGCGGCTTCCGGTTTCCTCGACATGCCGCTCGATCAGGCCCTTAAGCTCGGCCTCCCAATGTGGCTCTGTTACGGCGCAAGTGACCAGTGTTTCGAGATTGAGCAGGTTCTCGGAACGACCGTCTGGATCGTAAAGATAGGCCATGCCCCCGGTCATGCCGGCACCAAAGTTGGCGCCGATGCTGCCAAGGATCACCGCGACGCCGCCGGTCATGTATTCACAGCCGTTGCTGCCACACCCCTCGATCACCACCTTGGCGCCACTGTTGCGCACGGCAAAGCGTTCGCCCGCACGTCCGGCAGCAAAAAGATAGCCGTCGGTCGCCCCGTAAAGCACGGTATTGCCGATGATCGTATTATCGGCGGCGACAAGCGGGCTCGACATCGGCGGGCGCACAACGACGGTGCCCCCCGACAGGCCCTTGCCGACATAGTCGTTGGCATCGCCCGATACTTCGATCTTAAGGCCCGGCGCCGCAAAGGCACCAAGCGATTGCCCGGCACTTCCGGTTAGCTTGACCGTCAGGTGGTCGGGCTGAAGGCTGTTGCGCATACCGAACTTGCGCACGATATGGCTTGAGATCCGGGTGCCGACGGTGCGGTCGGTGTTTTGCACCGCATAATGAAGCTGCATCTTTTCGCCGTCGTTCAGGAACCGCTGTGCATCGTTCACAATCTCGGCGTCAAGCGTATCGGGCACCTCGTTGCGCGGACGGTTGCGATCATACCGCTGATCCTTGGCACCATCGACGGTGATCAGCATCGGGTTAAGATCAAGATCGTCCAGATGCGCCGACCCACGGCTGACCTGTGTCAACAGATCGGCGCGGCCAATCACATCGTCCAAGCTGCGCGCGCCGATGCTTGCCAGCAATTCACGCACCTCTTGCGCATAAAAGGTGATCAGGTTCACGACCTTTTCGGCATTGCCGGTGAACTTGGCACGAAGCGCCTCATCCTGGGTACAGACGCCGACCGGGCAGGTGTTGCTCTGGCACTGGCGCACCATGATACAGCCCATCGCGATCAATGCGGCGGTACCGATGCCGTATTCCTCGGCACCCATCATCGCGGCCATGACAATATCACGCCCGGTGCGAAGACCACCATCGGTACGCAAGGTGATGCGGGTGCGCAGGTTGTTCATCGACAGAACCTGATGCGCCTCGGTAAGACCCATTTCCCACGGCAGGCCGGCATATTTGATTGAGGTGGCCGGGCTTGCCCCGGTGCCACCGTTATGACCCGAAATCAGGATCACGTCGGCCTTGGCCTTGGCCACACCCGCAGCAATCGTGCCAACGCCCGACTGCGCCACAAGCTTGACCGTGACCTTGACGGTCGGGTTGATCTGCTTGAGGTCATAGATCAGCTGCGCCAGGTCCTCGATCGAATAGATGTCGTGGTGCGGCGGCGGGGAAATAAGCGTGACGCCCTTGGTCGAATGGCGCAGGCGCGCGATCAGATCGGTCACCTTCATGCCGGGCAACTGGCCGCCCTCGCCGGGCTTGGCACCCTGCGCAACCTTGATCTCAAGCTCTTCACAGTGGTTGAGATATTCCGCCGTAACACCAAACCGGCCAGAGGCGACCTGTTTGATCTTGGCCGACGGGTTGTCGCCATTGGCCTCGGGGGTGAAATGCGCCGGATCCTCGCCGCCCTCACCACTGTCAGAGCGCGCACCGATCCGGTTCATCGCCACGTTAAGCGTCTTGTGCGCCTCGGGGCTAAGCGCGCCAAGCGACATGCCCGGCGTGACAAAGCGTTTACGGATCGCCGTGACGCTTTCGACCTCTTCAATCGGAATCGCGGTGCCCAACGGCTTGATCGCCATCAGGTCGCGCAGATGGATCGGCGGATTGGCCTGCATCGCCGCAGAATACCGTTTCCACATCTCATAGCTGGCCTTGTTACAGGCGACCTGAAGCATGTGCATGCTCTGCGCGCCCCAGGCATGGGTTTCACCCGATTTGCGCGCCTTGTAAAATCCGCCAATCGGCAGAATATCCTGCCCGCCGCGATAGGCGCGGGCGTGCACTTCTTCAAGCTTGGCTTGAACGCCACTGACGCCAATGCCGGAAATCCGGCTGGTGAGCCCCGGAAAATACTCGGCGCACATGGCACGGCTAAGGCCGACCGCCTCAAAGTTGAGACCGCCGCGATAGCTTGAGATAACCGAGATGCCCATTTTCGACATGATCTTGAGCAGCCCCTGATCAATCGCCGCGCGATAGCGGGCCACTGCCTCGGTCAGGGTGCCGTCGATCAGGCCACGTTCGATCCGGTCGGCGATGCTGTCTTCGGCGAGATAGGCGTTGACCACGGTCGCGCCTGCGCCAATCAGCACCGCAAAGTAATGCGGATCAATACATTCGGCCGCGCGCACGTTCAACGAACAGAACGTTCTCAGGCCCTTGCGTGTCAGGTGGCTGTGTACGGCACTCGTGGCCAGGATCATCGGCATGCCGACGCGATCTTCGCCTTGGTTCTGATCGGTCAGGATCAGGTGGCCAGAGCCGCTTCTGACGGCGTCTTCAGCCTCGGCACGGATACGTTCCAGACCCTTTTGCAGGGCGTTTCTGCCCGGCGCAAAGCTACAGTCGATCTCGGTCACATCGGCGTTGAACTGGCGGATCATCTCAAGCCATTGGGCATTGCCGACAAACGGGCTTTCCAGCACGAGAATTTCTGTCTGCGCGCTCGATTCATCGAGCACGTTCTTGAGATTTCCGAACCGCGTCTTAAGGCTCATGACCCGGAATTCGCGCAGGCTGTCGATCGGCGGGTTGGTCACCTGGCTAAAGTTCTGGCGGAAATAGTGACTAAGCGGGCGGTATTGCTTGGAGAGAACCGCACTTGGCGTGTCGTCGCCCATGCTGGCGATGGCCTCTTTGCCATCCTCGGCCATCGGCGCAAGGATTTGTTCAAGCTCTTCGATGCTATAACCCGCCGCGATCTGACGACGGCGCAGGTCCGCGCCGGTGAAAATCGGTGCTTCGCTAACGACGGCAAGCTTTTCGTCCAGCTCGTTGATCTTGCCGACCCATTCACCGAACGGCTGGGCATTGGCAAGCTTATCCTTCACCTCGGAATCGTGGTAAAGTTTGCCTTCGGCCATATCCACGGCCAGCATCTGACCCGGCCCAAGCGCGCCTTTTTCCTTTACGTTCGATTCGTCAATCGGCACCATTCCGGCTTCGGAGCCCGCAATCACAAGCCCGTCACCCGTCACGACATAGCGCATCGGACGCAGGCCGTTGCGATCAAGCCCGGCGCAAACCCAACGTCCATCGGTCATCGCAAGCGCGGCCGGGCCGTCCCAGGGTTCCATCACCGAGTTGCAATAGGAATACATATCGCGCCATGCGGCGGGCAGGTCTTCGGCCTGTTTCGACCAGGATTCTGGCACCAGCATGGTTTTCGCCATCGGCGCGTTGCGCCCGGCGCGCACCAGAACCTCGAACACCGCGTCAAGGGCGGCACTGTCGCTTGATCCTTGCGGGATGATCGGCTTGATATCTTCGGCCAGATCGCCAAACGCGCCGCTCGCCATGCGGATTTCGTGGCTTTTCATCCAGTTCACATTGCCCTTGAGCGTGTTGATCTCGCCGTTATGGGCCAGCATGCGGAACGGCTGTGCCAGCCACCACTGCGGGAATGTGTTGGTCGAATAGCGCTGATGATAGATGGCGAAGGCGGATTTGAAGCGTTCGTCCATCAGGTCGGGATAGAACACGGCGACCTGCTCGGCCAGCATCATACCTTTGTAGATGATGCTGCGGCAGGACAGGCTTGCGATATAAAGCCCGTTGATCGCGGCCTCGTTCGCGGCTTTCTCGATCCGGCGGCGGATCACGTAAAGCTCGCGCTCGAAGGTTTCCTCGTCGATGTCCTTGGCGTTGGAGATCAGGATCTGTTCGATCTCGGGGCGCGTGACATTCGCCTTTTCCCCAAGGCAGGTCACATCGACCGGGACATGACGCCAGCCATAGATCATGTGCCCCATGCGAAGCACTTCGGTTTCCACGATCGTGCGGCACGCCTCTTGCGCGCCAAAATTGGTGCGCGGCAGGAACACCTGACCCACGGCAACAAGCCGGTTTTGCGCGGGTTCGTGACCGGTGCGGCGGATCTGATCGTAAAAGAACGGCACCGGAATTTGCAGGTGAATGCCCGCGCCATCGCCGGTCTTGCCGTCGGCATCGACCGCACCGCGGTGCCAGATCGCCTTGAGCGCATCAATGCCGGCCTGCACGACGCGGCGGCTTGGCTTGCCATCAATCGACACAACAAGGCCGACGCCACAGGAGGAATGCTCTTCTTCTTCGGCATACATGCCATTCTCGGCGAGCCACTTGCGCTTGGCCTCTTCTTTGACGGCCCAGTCAGAATCGAACTTTGTCATTTGTCTTTACCCTTCGTTTACCCGGTGGGTCAGGGATATTTCCCTGTTTCAGGTGTCATGCGCGGTATGACCCGCCCTACAATTCTATTCGGCCGCGACGGCCTGTGCTGCGTTCAGGTAATTGAGGATCGCCGCGGCGGAATCGCGCCCGTCGCGGATCGCCCAGACCACAAGGCTTGCGCCGCGCACGATATCGCCAACGGCAAAAACCCCGTCCATCGCGGTTTGTCCGCTGGTAAACTCGGCCTTGATCGTACCCCAACGGGTCACTTCAAGCTCTTTCTGATTCCACAGTGCCGGAAGATCCTCGGGCTCGAACCCAAGCGCCTTGATCACAAGATCGGCCGGTTCGTCATGTTCGGCGCCTTCAATCGGCTCGGGGCTTTGACGGCCGGTCGCATCGGGCGCGCCAAGACGCATCTTTTGCACCTTTACAGAGGTCACCGGATCACCGGCAAAGCCCTTGGGGGCGCTGAGCCATTCAAATTTCACGCCTTCTTCCTCGGCGTTCTGAACCTCGCGCTGGCTTCCTGGCATATTCTCGCGGTCGCGGCGATACAGGCAGGTCACCGATGTCGCGCCCTGACGGATGGCGGTGCGCACGCAATCCATCGCGGTATCGCCACCGCCGACCACGACAACGCGCTTTCCTTCGGCGTTCAGCTCGCCACTTTCAAATTCCGGAACAGTGTCACCAAAGCAGGTCCGGTTGCTGGCGGTCAGATAATCAATCGCCCGCACGATGCCTTTCGCACCGGCACCCGGCCCTTGCAGGTCACGCGATTTGTAAACGCCGGTCGCGATCATGACCGCATCATGTTTGCCGCGGATCTCGTCAAACGTGATGTCCTTGCCCACTTCGCAATTCAGCACGAAGGTCACGCCGCCTTTTTCAAGCTGCTCTACCCGGCGCATGACCACGTCTTTTTCAAGCTTGAAGCCCGGAATGCCATAAGTAAGCAAGCCGCCGCCGCGGTCATAACGATCATAAACCGTCACCTGAACCCCGGCGCGCCGCAATACATCCGCCGCTGCAAGGCCACCGGGACCGGCGCCGATGATGCCAACGGAATCGCTGCGTTCATGGGTCGGTTTGATGGTTTCAACCCAGCCTTCCTGCCATGCGGTGTCGGTAATGTATTTCTCGACTGCGCCGATGGTGACCGTGCCATGGCCGGATTGTTCAATCACGCAATTGCCTTCGCAAAGACGGTCCTGCGGGCAGATGCGGCCGCAAATCTCCGGAAAGGTATTGGTCTGCTGGCTGATTTCATAGGCCTCTTTAAGCCGCCCTTCGGCAGTCAGGCGGAGCCAGTCGGGAATGTTGTTATGCAACGGGCAATGGCTCTGGCAATAGGGCACGCCACATTGGCTGCACCGGCTTGCCTGTTCCTTGGCCTTGGCATCGGCAAACTCTGCATAAATTTCATGGAAATCCTCGCGCCGATTCTCGGCACGCCGTTTCTCGGGCATATCCCGATCCACGCTTATGAATTTCAGCATTGGTTGCTTGGCCACGGCACATTCTCCCGACTCTGGTTGTGCGGCGGGTTTATAATAATGGGTCGCCAATTAAAAGTCAGAAAGAGTTACCTATTGTGAAAATAATTGCGGGAGGAATTCGACGGATGTCGTCAAATTCCCGATTTTTGTGTCCGAATCGGACCTAGATTGAACTTTGCCTTTGAAAGGCAGTGGTTTATACGAAAGGAAAAAAGTCGAGCAGGACATCGCCAATGGCGCTATTTCATATCTTCCTTGTCGCCATTGTTCAGGGGATCACCGAATTTTTGCCGATCTCATCCTCGGGACACCTGATTCTATTACCCAAGCTGACCGGGCTTGCGGATCAGGGACAGATGATCGACGTAGCCGTGCATGTCGGCACCCTTCTGGCAGTCATGATCTATTTCTGGGCCGATCTGCGCGACGCGATCATCGGCCTTCCGCGCCTGATCAGCGGGCGCGCGGATACCCCCGGCGCGCGGCTTGCACTTCTTCTTCTGGTTGCCTCGGTTCCGGTGATTGCCTTCGGTCTCTTGCTTCAGCTGACCGGACTTGAAGAGCAAATGCGCTCGATCACGGTGATCGGCTGGACCACGCTTGTCTTTGGGCTGTTGCTCTATTGGTCGGACCAGACCGGCGACAGCGTCAAGACCGCCAAAGACTGGAACATACAGGACGCCATGATGATCGGGGTCTGGCAGGCAATCGCCCTTATTCCCGGCACATCACGCTCTGGCATTACCATCACCGGTGCACGGTTTCTTGGCTACGCGCGCCACGACGCCGCCAGGGTATCGATGCTGATGTCGGTACCCACGATCTTTGCCAGCGGCCTGTTTCTGGGCGGCGAGGTGGTCTTGACTGCCAATATGGGCCTGTTGCGCGACGGGGTGATCGCGGCGCTGCTTGCCTTTGTCGCAGCACTTATCGCGCTTAGCCTGATGATGCGGCTTTTGCGCAGCGTCAGCTTCACGCCCTACGTGATTTACCGGATTTTCCTGGGGCTATCCCTTTTGGGATTCGCCTACCTCTGATCGCTCAATGCGCACGCAGGTTCTTGGCTGATTCCTTGATCGCCTCGTATTGACCGGCAGGGCGGAACCGCCACAGGTAATCCGGCAAGACCGACTCGACAGCGACAGGGGAGATGCCGAGATCGGCAAAGCCACTGGCACCATCGCCCACGACATTATCCGACCGCAGGCTTTTGACCTGATCCTTGGTGATCTGCGCAGGCACGATCCCAAGAGAAGCCGTTTGGATGAGTTCCATCACCCAGGCCATACCCGAGGCGATGCCAAAGGGGATGTTCACGATCAGGCGGCGGCGACGGATCACCGACAGCATCTGTTGCATCAGCTTGCGAAAGCTGGCCACTTCGGGGCCGCCAAGTTCGTAAATGCCGGGCTTGGCCTCGCCCGTCGCACCCATGACCGCTACCTTGGCAACATCGTCCACATAGACCGGCTGAAACCTGGTGTCGGCGCCGACCACGGGAAGCATCGGGCCAAACCGCGTCATCCCGGCGAAGCGGTTGAAAAACTTGTCTTCGGGTCCGAAGATAACCGAAGGGCGCAGGATCACGGCCGTCGGGAAATGCTCGATCACACCAGCCTCGCCCTGGGCTTTGCTCCGGGCATAGGCGCTCTCGGCATTGATATCGGCACCGATGGCGGAAATCTGGACAAGATGATCGACACCCTCTTCAGCAGCGATGCGGGCAATACGTGTGGCCCCCTCATTCTGAATCGCCTGAAAGCTGTTGCGCCCCTTGCGATCGAAGGTGCCAACGCAATTGATCACGGCATCGGCGCCCGCAAGCACGGCGCGAACACTGGCGTCATCGCGGATGTTGCAGAAAACCGGTTCGACCTGACCAACGGCGCCATAAGGCTTGACGTGCATCGCCTCGTTGGGGCGACGCACAGCGACCCGCACCCGCCATCCGGCCTTGGCCATGCGTCGCGCAATATAGCGCCCGACAAATCCTGATCCGCCGTAGATGGTTACAAGCTTTGACATGGAAGGCCTCCGGGCTATGCTCTTTTGCTGACTTTCCTACCGCCCCCAAGCGGTTTCGACAAGGCAATACGGCAATATATGAGTTAACTGTGAAATCGGCGTTGACACTGCTTTTGTCGGGGGATAAACGCCTGCTTCACGACACCTGCCCAGGTGGCGGAATGGTAGACGCGCTAGCTTCAGGTGCTAGTACTCGCAAGGGTGTGGAGGTTCGAGTCCTCTCCTGGGCACCATATCGGCCACTTGAGGGCCTTGTTTTTCAAGTATATCAGGCACTTCGCGCCCATCCCGAGACACAAATCGGGACACATATGGGACACTTGCGATGGTGATGATGATGAAACTCGAATACGTTGATGTACTCTCCGGGGGTCGCAAACGATTCCGGCGGCGATATCCCAAGGCTGTTGCTCAGGTTCTCGCTGAGGAGTTCTTTCAGGTGTCCATGGCGGCGCGTGGGTTTGAAGTGGTTCCACCATTTCGGACAGTTTTGCAGCGTTTCTAAGGTGTATCGGGTTTAGGTTTTACTTCGTTGCCCTTCGGGTCATGCTGCTTTTTGTTCTTCGCGATCGTCCCAGTATGCCTCGTCCGGCGTTCGCCGATCAAGCGCGGAATGGGGCGGTTGGTGTTGTAGAACGCCATCCAGTATTTGACGACCTTGCGAGCCTGGAAGCCGTCATTGATCTCTTCGAGATAGATCGCTTCCTGCTTCAGGCTGCGCCACAGCCGTTCGATGAAAATGTTATCGAGCTAGCGACCCCGGCCGTCCATCGAGATGCGCACGCCAGCCTCGGTCAGCGTTGTGATCCAAGCCGATCCCGTGAACTGCGACCCTTGATCTGTATTCATGATCTCCGGCGGGCCGTGTTTGGCGATGGCTTCGTTCAGGGCATCGACGCAGAAGTCGGCGTGCATCGTGTTCGACAGCCGCCAGCTCCGCACCCTGCGCGTGGCCCAATCCATGATGGCTACCAGATAGAGGAAGCCGTTCTTGACCGGCACGAACGTGATATCGGCACACCAGACCTGATTGGGGCGGTCGATCTGCATCTTTCTCAGCAAATACGGGAAGACCGGATGCTGGGGATGCGGCTGGCTGGTTCGGGGGCGTTTGTAGATTGCCTCCAAACCCATCTTCGTCATCAACCGCCTTACACGATGCCGTCCTATGACGACCCCTTCCCAACGCAGATAGGCTGCGATCTGGCGGCTGCCGAAGAACGGATATTTGGTGAACACCCGATCGATCTCTTTCATCATCGCCAGCGTGCCTGCGTCGATCCCGACGGGCGTGTAATAGAACACAGACCGGCTGAGCCGCACCAGCTTGCGCTGCTGGCTGATACTGAGGTGCGGATGGTCCCGATTAATCATCGCGCGTTTCTTCTCGGGGCTCATCGCTTCAGCCCTTCCGACAAAAAATCATTCTCGACCGCCAGCCTCCCAATCTTGGCGTGCAGTTCCTTGACCTCCGCCTCGGTCGGGCCCTCAGATTTGCCTCCACGCGAAAACACGTCGGCCATCCCCTCGACCCCTGTCGTTTCCATGTGCTGACCTGGTTCGGATGCACCTGATGCTTCGCCGCGATCACTTGCACGGCCTTGTCGCCACGCAGCGTTTCCAACGCCACCTTGGCCTTAAACTGGTCTGTAAAGTTCTGGCGCTTCGCCTTTCTCGTATCCCTTCAAAGGTTTGGGATACACCTTAGCCGACTGTCCGGTTTTCTGGGACCACTTCAACAGAATAAGCTTTACTCAACAAATCAAGGCCTCCATAACGGCTAGGTCACCACCGGTAGGGCCGTAGCGGACTTGCTTATCTTCTAGAAAGACTTAGAAGCGGCATTAATGATGGAGCGAGGTGCCGATAGCTTTGGCTGGAAACGAAAGAATTCTGGTTGGTGTTGTGGGCGTAGGTGGTTTCGCAAAGGAAATCATGCCCCTAGCCCGGCACAGTTCGGAAGCTCTAAAATCTATTTCAGAAAGCGTCGAGCTGGTATTTGTAGATCGTGACCAGTCGGACGCTGTTGTTAACGGACACCGTGTCTTGTCTGAAGACGAGTTTTTTGCAGATTCTGCATCGAAAAAGTTCTTCAATGTCGGAATAGGTGATTCAAAGATCAGGCAGAGAATCTCGGAAAAGTTTCTGGCAAAGCGTGTAGAGCCATTGGATTTTAGGGCAAAAAGTGCCGTTACCTATGACGCGGTAGATATTGGAGAGGGCGCTGTTCTCTGTGACAACAGTATCGCTACTTCGAATTGCCGAATAGGTCGTTTTTTTCATCTAAACATAAATGCTTACGTTGCCCATGACTGTGAAATTGGTGATTTTGTCACGTTTGCGCCATCGGTATGCTGTAACGGTTTTGTTTCGATCGGAGATCATAGCTATATTGGGACCGGTGCTGTGTTGCGACACGGGAAACGTGGGCAACCGCTCGTGATTGGAGAGGGTGCCGTTGTCGGTATGGGAGCGGTCGTAACCAAAGATATCCCACCATATACGACCGTGATCGGAAATCCCGCGCGTCCGATGGTCACAAATTAGAATCCGTGCGTGGATAATTAGGGAAATCACTTGCTAATGCGTATATTTCGCCGAAAGACGGTCGCAACCAAGTTCGGCATCGAAGCCGAAAATAAACAATTTCTACTTGGTCAAATCGCAGTGCGCCAAGTCGCGCAGGTAGATTCTGTAACGTCTTTGGCCGACGTCGAGTTTTCTGTATTCTCGCAGTGGGGCGAAGACGGAATTTTAGAGTGGCTGATTTCCAAGCTTGGTTGCATCCCCCCAACTTTCATCGAATTCGGAGTCGAGGATTATCGGGAGAGTAATACACGGTTTCTTTTAAAGAACAGAAACTGGAGAGGGCTTGTATTAGACGGCTCGGAAGAAATGGTTGCAACGATTACGAATGATTCCATAAGCTGGCGTCACGATTTGACAGCCGTCGCTGCATTCATCACACGAAGCAACATCGAAGACTTGATCGCTTCCGCAGGATTTGGCGGTGAGATTGGAGTTCTCAGCATCGATATCGATGGCAATGACTATTGGGTTTGGGATGCGATCAAAAATGTCACTCCTCATATTGTAGTCGTGGAATACAATAGCAACTTCGGAGACATGGTGCCGCTCACAATCCCCTATAGAGATGACTTTGTGAGAACATTGGCACACTTTTCCAATCTTTATTATGGCGCATCCTACAAGGCACTCGAGATGCTGGGTAAATCAAAGGGGTACGTACTTTTGGGAAGCAATCGAACGGGAAGTAACCTCTTCTTCGTTCGAGAAGATCGGGCTGGGGAAATTATTGATACAATTGGAGAAACGAAAGCTTTTCCGTGTCATGTGCGTGAAGCACGAGACAAGCAGGGAAATTTGACTCTGTTGGGTGGGCTTGGGCGGACGGAACTGATCGCTAGTTGCGAGGTTGTAAACGTGTTGACCGGCCACACTGGAGCATTGAGCGGTTTTGGACCTCTTTTCAGCGATGGATGGAAGAGGGCGTTCGGAGTGGGAGTTTAAAGTAATGACCAAATCTATCCCAATCTACGTTCCCGATATCGGTCCAGAGGAACGAGAAAACGTCCTTAAGTGCCTTGATTCTACTTGGATATCGTCCAAGGGTGAATTTATTCTCCGTTTTGAAGATGCATTCGCTGAATACATAGGCGCCGAACACGCGACCGCTGTGTGTAACGGTACCGTCGCACTGCACTTGGCCTTAGCCGCCCTTGGTATTGGACCTGGTGACGAGGTTTTGGTGCCAACCCTCACCTATATCGCCTCAGCAAACGCCGTTACTTACACCGGTGCGAAACCCGTGTTTTGCGATTGCGAACCTGATACCTGGCAACTTTCTGTAGAAGATGCACGCAGCAAGATCAGCTCGAGAACGAAGGCTATTATGCCGGTTCACCTATATGGTGGCGCATGTGACATGACCGGAATTTTAGCTTTGTCCGAAGAGCACAGTTTGTTCGTTATCGAAGATTGCGCAGAGGCAATCGGCACGTTGCACAAGGGGCAGCATGTTGGCACGTTCGGTGATGTAGCGACTTTCAGTTTTTTCGGGAACAAAACCATCACGACTGGCGAAGGTGGAATGCTAATTGCAAAGAGTAAGTCCGTCTTTGAGAAAGCCGTTCGTATGAAAGGCCAAGGGCTCGCGGAAGGCCGCGAGTACTGGCATGATGTGATCGGCTTTAATTACCGAATGACCAATATCTGTGCTGCAATAGGACTGGCCCAACTTTCCAAGGTAGATCAATATCTCTACCGAAAACGTCAAATTGCCGAGCTTTACCGCAATCAGCTTGAAGGTTCGTCGTGGATTTTTCAGGCCACGAATAACGACACTGATCATAGCCATTGGATTGTTTCACTACTGGCCCAAGAAGCAGCGAACCGGGATGGCTTAAGGTCGGTATTGAAGCAACATATGATTGAAACACGTCCGCTCTTTTTCCCGCTTCACACCATGCCCATGTATAGTGGCCAATGCCAGGCGCTTCCCATCGCTGAAGGAGTAGCCGCTCGTGGAATTAGCCTTCCCAGTTGGCCGGGATTATCCGACTTAGACGTCACCCGTATTTGCGACTTAGTTAAAAGCTTTCATGAAAAGTAGAGCAATTTATGCAGAAGCGAGCAAATAAAAAAATCAAAAAGATCGGTATATTGGCCGGGGATTTTTCCGACCTGTCGGGTGCTACGGATTTCATCGTGGCCTTTGTCGACGCTCTAGTGAGAACTTCTGAGGGTCGGGAAGTCGTTGTTATTATGCGTACGAAGCGACGGCAAAATGCGTTCAACCGATTAAGAGCGCGGTATATGCCTCAAGGTTCCGATGAAGATTGGCGAGGCGGTCTGAAGCGTCTTAAAGACGCGGGTCTTCCCGAAGTTCCCATTCTCGTTTGCTATCGTAAGGATGCTGCGATCGCAAGACTATGCAAGCAACATTCAATCGAAGTCGTGGGGCCTTTTACACGACCGCCGCAGTCTCCCTTAGGCATCCCATGGTTTGGATATCACTATGATTTTCAACATAAGCATTTGCCAGATAATTTCACAGCTAAAGCGAGAGAAGGCCGGGATCGGAGAATTCTGCGACTTTTGTCGCGTGCAGATACAATTTTTGTAAACGCAAAGGCGGTGAGGGAAGATGCGCAAGAATTCTTCCCAGGTAAGGAGGAAAAAATCACGCCATTGAGCTTTTCGGCTTCTGCCAAGTTGGAATGGTTTAGAACCGACATTAAAGTAGCTCAGAAAAAATATGGCTTAGCCCCAAAGTACTTTTTGATCTCCAATCAGTTCTGGATTCACAAAAATCACGAAATTGCAATCGAAGCTTTTGCAAATGTGAATCGCGATTACCCCGATTTGGAACTCGTTTTGACCGGTAGCACGAACGATGATCGGGTTCCGGATCGATTGGGAACATTGAAAAACTTTATATCAAGTCACGGTGTAGAAAAATCTGTTCGAATTTTGGGCCTAATCCCTAAACTTGATCAGATAGCGATAATGAGAGGAGCAATTTCAGTTGTTCAGCCTACTTCTTTTGAGGGAGGCCCCGGTGGAGGAAGCGTTTTCGATGCAATTTCCTTAGGTGTTCAAACGATTGTTTCCGACATTCCTGTTAATCGGGAAATATCGAGCTTGGTGACGCAGTTCTTTGAGCTGAACAATTACGAGGATTTAGCACGCGCCATGCGAATAGCGCTAGCTTCTGAGCCAAAACCAATGGATGTCGATGTTTTGATTTCCGAGGGTAACGCAAGGCGCGAAGTAATGGGTAATGAAATTTGGAGTGCTGTTGAGCACGGTCAGATCAAGTTGGGTTGAAGTCAATTGTGAGCTGCGGTTTACCCCTGCGAAATTACCAAGGGTAATTCATCCGATTGATTTTAAAGGTTGATAGTGTCAATGCAGACGTACCTATGAAACCCAATTGTCGTTGATGTTGTTCTCAGAACACCCATAGGTGGTACTGACGCCCTCTCGATCATTAATCGATGTGTGGTAGGGTCCCAAAACTCACATCCCATACGGCCCTAGCAACCACACGGGGATTCAGCGAGTCTCTCAGGGACTCTCTGGTGGGGCCGTGGGACAGAACACGCCTGTTGACGGTGAGTCCAGGCTGCTGATACCCCCTTATTT
>NZ_CAJXIP010000035.1 GCF_913054395.1 uncultured Roseovarius sp. | reverse complement strand
TCTCAGCAAAACCAAGGGTTTCTTCCTGCTTTTTCATCGCCTCAAAGCTTGTCGCCTTGATCGCGCGGGCCAGTTTCGGCCCCTCGACCTTGACGCGCAGGAACTTTTCCAGAAGCGTGCGCATGGTCTTGGCGGGATGGTTCAAAAGATCCTCATAGCGCACCACGTAATGCGGCAGGCCGGGGGCATTGGTCCAGACATTGATGTGATCGTCCCAACGGCCCAAAAGGTCGTAAATCCCGCTCGGCGTGCCCATGACCGTATCGCTAAAGCACATCCGCTCGATCGCGGTGTCGATATCGGCACCCTGATGCCGGGCAAAAGAGGGGGCAAGATCAAACGGATTGCGCATGATATAGATCGCCGCCGCCGTCAATTCGGGGGGGATTATATCCTGATCGAACATGCGGATCGTCTGGCAATGGGTCTTGACGAAATGATGGTCCGGCTTTGACGCGGCGATCAGCCGAAGCGCCTTTGTGCGAGCCATCACCCAATCCTCAAGGGTTTCGCTTTGGAATTTGCCGCCCACGGCCGCATCGAAAAAGTCCTGACGGGTATCGCCGGTGGTGAACTGGCGCAGGTTGTTGATATCCGGCGCCTGCCCTGCCGGCATGAAATAATGCGCCAGAAGGCTGCGCATCCAGGTGTTGCCCGATTTGGGATAGCTTGCCAGCCAGATGATGCGGCGCAGATTGCTCATTCCAGATATCCGTAACGTTTCATTGTATCGCCAAATGCCGCGCGGATCGTATCGGCAAGCTCTGGCTCAAGGTCGGTTTTCCACTGGTCCTTCTGGCCCTTGCCAAAGAACTTGGCGCTTTCCTTGGGCTTTTCGATAAAGCCTTGGGTATCTTCCTGTTTTGACAGTTCGTCAAAGCTGGAAAACCGGATCGCGCGATCAAGACGTTCGGGGTCCACCGGCACGCCAATCAGGTCAAGCACTTTGGAAAAATGGGTATGCGGATCGCTCAGAAGATCCTCATAGCGCAAGACAAGACGCGGCCAGGGCGCATACGAGGTCCAGCTTTTGACATGATTGGCCCAACTCCCCAGAAACTGAGCAACGGTACCAGGCACAGGGGCATTGGCGTTGTCGGGGTGGGTTATGCGTTCTACCGCGTCGGCATTTGAGATCGCGTAATGGCGCGCATAGGACAAGACCATGTCCAGCGGGTTGCGCATGATGTAGACCGCCGAACGGGTATATTTATCGGGGATAAGCGCGACTCGTTCTGGCGACACCTTCGCGTTATGGGTTATGACAAAATTCACATCGGCGTTGTTGGCAACGATTGCGCCCAGCACCTTGTCGCGCAGGGAAATCGTCAGCGACACATCGTTAATGTCGATCTTACGGCCCGCCACCATGTCATAGGTCCGCGCCATTGAATCGCCCATGCCGAAATTATGCACCTGATTGATCGACAGCGGTTCTTTGGCATTCATCAGGTAATTGGCCAGAAATACGCGCGTCCACGTATTGCCTGATTTCGGATAAGAGGCCAGCCAGATGATACTTTTCTTCATGGTCGGGCAATCCGTGATCTCATTCCAGTAAGGCTATGCCCCAAATAGAAACGGCGGGGGGAAAAGTCACCCCCCGCCGCAAATCTTACAACCGGTCGATTAGAACGACAGGTTGATCGAAGTACCGATCATGGTGCCGTCGATTTTGGTCACGCCGAGCGGGTCAGCTGCGTTGGTGGTGCCTTCTGCATAAGCAGCATAGACAGCCCAGGTTACGCCAGCGCCGAGCGAACGGCTGCCAACCAGCTGGTACGCTTCGTATTCGGCTTTGCCGCCGCCAACTGCGGTTGTGACTTCACCCTGGTAGGTGTCAAGGCCAACTGCCCACGGGCCGGCGATGTCATAGGTTGCGCCAAGGCTCCAACCTTCCTGATCGCCAACGCCACCGGCACCGCCGTTGTCGTTTTCAGCATAGGAACCACCGAACTCAAAGCCGGAAACGCCGATGACTGCGCCGAGGGCCCAAACTTCGGGATCGCTGATGCCAACTACGTTGCTGTCGCCTGTACCCCAACGGGCGCTCAGGGCAACGTCAACACCGTTGAACGACTGGCTGTATTTTGCACCCAGGTCGAAGATGTCGTTCAGTGCAGCCGCGTTGCGGTCGAACGCGCCGTTGTTACCGGCATTTACACCGTTCGTAGCGGCATAGGACACGCCAAGTGTCAGGCCGTTGAACGAGGGTGTGTAGTAGGTGATGCGCTGAACGTCGTTGTTACCGGCAACTTCAGTGTAGGAAGATACGGAAGCCTGACGGAAGGTCCAGGGCTGGTTGGCCGAAACCGGAATGAAGGCCGAGATCGAGGGCGAGTTGATGCCGATACCGCCAGAAACTTGGGGCGCAGCAACGGACAGTTTGTAACCGGCCGAGTTTTCGTTGCCGAGGTCGATGCGGCCCAGTGTGTCGCTGGAGATCGAGGCATACGATTCGTCAACGATCGCGCCGCCGGTGGTTTTGGCTTCGTACTGGATGTTGATACCGAAGGTCATGCCGTTGTCCAGGGTAACCGACGGGGTGAAGTGGATTTCACCGTTCTGGAAAACGTCAACGCCGTCAAAATCGGTGCCGGCAGGACCGCTTACGTCAGCGAAACCAACGTGGGTGTTGTAGTAACCGCCCCAATCCATATCCCATTCCTGGGCAGATGCGGGTGCAGCGACGGCGCAGCCGAGTGCGATTGCGCTGGTGCAAAGAAGTTGCTTTTTCAAGGGAGACCCTCCTCAATAGCAGGTTTTCAAGATCCGCCGCACCAGTCATTGGACGCGGCTTGCAGCATGGAATGGGGCAAATACCCCCCAACTGTCAACGCAGCCCCCCGCACCGCTGCGCTTGTTGCCCGGGCTGTGACGTTTAAATCACACACCCATTGAGCCGCCTTTCGGCAATGACCGCTGCGCGCCCGTATCTGCACAGGGTTTGAGCCTTTAAAACAAGCGTTTGAGGCGAATTGGCCCTGCGCCACTATCGGTTGTAACATAATTGCGCGCTGCAAGCGCAATGGCCCGGCCCCTCCTGACAGGGGGCCGGGCCTCTGCGTGATCGGGGCGAGTCGAAGGCGACTCACCCGTCCTGTTCTGCGAGAACCTTCTTGGCGGCGCGAAAGCATTCAAGCGCCTGCGGCACGCCGCAATAAATGCCCACCACATGAATGATGGCGCGAATTTCCTCGGGGGTGACGCCGTTGTTTATTGCGCCCCGGCAATGGATTTCCCATTCGTGCATCTTTCCAAGCGCGCCCAACATCGCGAGGTTCATCATCGAGCGGGTCTTGGCGGGAATCACCTCGTCGCCCCAGCCAAACCCCCAGCACCACGCCGTCATCGCCTCTTGAAAGGGCCGGGTAAAGTCATCCGCCGCCGCCAGGTTCTTTTCCACATATTCGGCCCCCAGCGTCGCCTTGCGCTGTTCCAGCCCCTGCACAAACAGATCTTCGTCAAAAACGCTCATTTCAATTTCCCTTTCGCGCCTGCCAGTTTTCTTTTCGGTCAACCGCCTGGCGATACCACACATCCGCCGCCGCAAGAAAATGCGGCTTTTGCGCCGGATGAAGCCAGCTTGGCCGGAGCGGCGTCGCGCTATAGGCGGTCTGCCCGCGCGCGTCACCCATCGCCTGATAGGCGGCCTTGGCCCCAAGCCAGGGCGCCATCACCGTGCCCGACCCCGAAAAGCCCATGGCATAATGCACGCCCCGGTCATGCCCCACATAAGGCATGTGCGAAAACGAATAGCCGGTAAACCCAAGCCAGCTATGGCTGAGGCGCGTACCGCGCAAATCGGGCCATATCCCGGTCATCGTCTCGTAAAGCCGCGCAGCCGCAGCCGTCGGATCAATCGCCCGCATCGAGGCGCGCCCGCCGAACAGCACCCGCTTGCCATCGGGAGAAATGCGGAAATAGCTGTGGCGCGCGCGGGTCTCGACCATCATCCGCCGCCCCGGCGCGATATGGCCGATCAGGTTGGCCGGCAGTTCCTCTGTCGCGATAAGGTAACTCGGCAGCGGAAACACCCGCGCCATATGCCAGCGGAACGCGGGCGTCGTATAGCCATTGGTCGCCAAAACCACCTTGGCGGCACGGATGCGGCCCTTGGGGGTATGAGCAAGGTGCTCGCTGCCCGCCGCGTCAAGTGCCGTGACCGGCGCGTGGTGAACCACCGGGATGTCGCGCGCGCGCACGGTGCGCAGCAAGCCCTGATGAAACTTGGCCGGGTGGATGGCGCAATGCTCGGGAAACAAAAGCCCGCCGAAATAATGCTCTGTAGCGATCTCCTGCCCGAGATCGGCGCGCTCGACGATTCGCGCCTCGACCTCGGATTTCTCGGTCACGGTTTTCGCAAGCCGACGCTGATTGGCGAAATGGCCGGGTGTCCAGGCAAGCTGAATCCGCCCGGTCTCTTGCAGGTCACAGTCGATCCCGTTGGCCCTGATCAGGTTCCTGGCCCAGTCCAGCGAGGGCTTGGCCTCGGCGAAGAGCGCATCGGCCACCCCGGCCCCGAATTTGCCCGCAAGCGCGGACCAGCCAAGCCGGGGATGCGCGCCGAACATGCCGCCATTGCGCGTCGAAGCCCCCTGTCCGGGATCGCCCGCCTCGACCACGACCACCCGCGCGCCGCACTCCTGCGCCGCAAGCGCCGCCGAAAGGCCGGCATACCCCGCGCCTATCACCAGAAGATCGCAGGTATCGGGAAGGTCCTGCCCCGGCTCGGGCGTATCCAGAGCCTCCCACCAATAGGGCGTGCCGCGCTCGGCTTGCGATACCCATTCGATGCTCATGTCCGGGGCTCCTTATATATAGAGAACTGCGGGCAATTAGCCCGACGGTGAAATCATTGACCAAACATGATACCGCTTACAATCGGATTTGCGTATAAAGCCGGTTTAAAACCGCAGGGACAGACAGGACATGCCGCCATCAAGCTTGGCGCACTCCGAATTGTTGATCTGCACCACCTTGAACCCGGCGCGATCCAGCATCTCGGCGGTCCTCTCGAACCCGGCCGGCAGGATCACCAGATCGTTGAAGCGGATGCAATTGGCCGCCGCCTCTTCTCCCTCCGGCACAAGCAACACCTTGTAGCCGTCAAAACAGCCCGAGGCCGCAAGCCGCCCGGTGGCAAGGATGGTCTCGCCGTCAAGCAGGCCGCAATCGGTCTTGAAATGCAAAACACCCTCGGGCGTGTCGACCCGGCGCAGGGCATGGCCCCAGTCACCGACGAATTCGGCAAGCTGTGCCACGCCTTGCGGATTGGTGCGCGCCGACAAGCCCACCAGAACCTCGCGCGCCGTCACCAGGATATCACCGCCCTCGATACATCCCGGCGCGGTGATCTCGCGCAGGTTTTCACCGTAAAACGCGGCCAGCGCGGGGGCCATCTGCGCCACCTCGCCCTGACGGCTTGGCGCGCCGGGGCGCATCAGAACCGCCCCCTCGGCCAGGCAAAGCGCGGTATCCTCGACGAACACGGCATCGGGGAAGGCCTCAAGCGCGGGCAGTTCGACCACCTCGGCGCCGGTGCTCCTGAGCGCGGTCACATAGGCGGCATGATCGCGCAGCATCTGGTCAAGGTCGGGCGTGCCGATCTCTTCGGCGCGCAGCCCGTCAACGATGCTTGCGCCCGGTTTGCGGGTGATCGCGCGGCGAAACTCAAAACTCGGGTTGGTCATTTCCTGTCCTTTTCTAACTACCCCGGATGGCGCGCGCATGCGCCACGATCCGGTCAATCGCCTCGGCAAACGGCGCATCCTCGACCGTGAGGGCGACGCGCACCCAATCGTTCAGGGTTTCGCCGAACGAGGTGCCGGGCATCACTGCGACGCCGGTTTTTTCAAGCAGGTCAATCGCATAGTCGTGCCCGTTCATCCCGGTGCTTTGGGTGTTGATCATCGCGAACATCCCCGCCTCGGGACGGTGGACATAAAGACCCGTTTCAGCCTCAAGGCGGCGCGCCAGCAGGTCGGCGCGCGCCGCAAAGCGCGCCCGCATCCCCGGCGCCACATCAGAGCCCGCACGCACCGCCGCCTCGGTCATGTCGGCAATGAAGGGCTGATTGCCGAACAACATGGTTTCCGATAGCGACAACAGCGCCCCGGTGAATTCCAGCGGCCCGACACACCAGCCGCTTCTGAACCCCGGCGCAGCGTGGGATTTCGAGATCGACGAGACCGCAACGACACGCTCAGCCAGGTCAGGCAGGGCCAGGGGTGAAACGAAAGTCGCCCCGTCAAACACCAGCTCTTCATAAACCTCGTCGGAAATGATCCAGAGGTCGTGCTTGATTGCCAGCCGTCCGATCGCCGCGATATCCTCGGGGCGCAGGATGGCCCCGGTCGGATTATGCGGAGTTGTCAATAAGATCGCTCGGGTTCTGGGGGTTATGCGCCGCTCCAGATCCTCTGCCGCCATCCGGAATCCGTTCTCCGGGCGCAGCGGAGCCGGCACCATATCCGCCCCGCTGGCACGAATGACGCCTTCATAGGTGGCATACATCGGATCGCCGACAAGCACCTCTGATCCGGCCTCGGCCACGGCCATCATAACCGCATAGAGCGCGGTCTGGGTGCCAGGGAAACACATCACCTGATCGGGATCAAACGCCCGCCCCCGCGTGACACTATAGCGCTCGGCAAGGGCGCGGCGCAGGCCGGGTTCGCCCTGCCCGTCGGAATAGCCGGTGCGCCCGGCACACATGCCCGCATAGGCCGCCTTCTTCAGGCTGTCGGGCGTCGCCACATCCGGCTCGCCAATCGTAAGCTGAATGATATCGCGGCCCTCGCGGGCCAAGGCCCTGGCGCGTGCATGCACCTCCCACTTGGCACCGCCAAGCCCTGCAAGCCGCTCTTTTATCGAAGAAAATCTCATTGTCGCGCCTCTACGTCTGTCAAATTCAATCCAAGGATCGCCCCGACCGATTGCACCACAATCGTCGCAAGCTCTCCCTCCTCGAAGGCCTCGGGAAGCGCGCCGCCCTCAAGCCAGAGCCCGTCGATCACCGCGTTGCAGGCAATCGCAAGCCGTCGGCACGCGCCTGCGTCTATGGCGCGCCCGTCTTCGCGCAGGACCTCGGCGATCAACGCCTCGAGCCGGTCGCGAAAGTCGTGATAGGTGCGCGCGTGAACCTCTTGCATGCGCGCATTCTGACGGACATGGTTCAGAAACCCCGCCCAAAGCCCGATCGCGGCCGGATCGACCACCGGCGGCGTCACCGAGGCCACCACCAGCGCCGCCAGCCGGGCCTTTGCTGTGGCGCCCTCGGCCCCCGCAAAGGTCTGATCGGTCATGGCGTTCATATGCTGGGTATAGGCGGCAAGAACCAGCTCTTCCTTGGTGGAAAAATAATGCCGGATCAGGCCCTGCGTCACCTCGGCGCGCTCGGCAATGGCGCGCACGGTGGCACCGCGCACGCCCTCTTCGGCAATCAGCGAAAGCGTGGCACGCACCAGTGCCTCTTTTCGCTGATCGGCCCCTTCGCGCCTGAATTTTCGGCGGTCCCCGGTCACGCCCCTCTCCATCCTGCGATACGTTCAATTATACGCTTGCATAATTACTCGTCATCAGCCTTACTACAAGCCGAAAAGTGCGCCAATCGGAGAGGTCCCCGTGACAGCCCAAGCCCGACAGACCAACGCCCCCGCCCCGGCGGACATGGCAATTCTTGTCGAGGATCTGCATAAATCCTTTGGCGCTCTTGAGGTGCTCAAGGGCGTGTCGCTCAGTGCGCGCAAGGGCGATGTGGTGGCGATCATCGGCGGCTCTGGTTCGGGCAAGTCGACGCTGCTGCGCTGTATCAACTTTCTGGAAACCCCGACATCGGGCCGCATCACCGTCGCGGGCGAGGAAATCGCCATGCGCCGCGACGGAAGCCCCGCCGACCGCCGCCAGATAGAGCGGATTCGCACCCGCCTCGGCATGGTGTTTCAGGCCTTCAATCTCTGGACCCACCGCACGCTTCTGGAAAACGTGATCGAGGTGCCGGTGCATGTTCTCAAGACCCCGCGCGCCGAGGCGATCGCGCGCGCCCGCATATTGCTTGAACGGGTCGGGCTGGCGGATAAGGCCGATACTTTTCCCGCCTTCCTGTCCGGTGGCCAGCAACAGCGCGCGGCGATTGCGCGGGCCCTGGCGGTGGACCCGAGCGCGATGCTGTTTGACGAACCGACAAGCGCGCTTGATCCCGAATTGGTCGGCGAGGTTCTGACCGTGATCCGCGATCTGGCCGCCGAGGGGCGCACCATGCTGCTTGTCACCCACGAGATGAAATTCGCCCGCGAGGTGGCCAGCCACGTGGTTTATCTTTTCGAGGGCCAGATCGAAGAACAAGGCCCCCCCGACCAACTTTTCGGCGCGCCCCAATCGGCCCGCCTCAAGCAATTCCTGCAAACCGTCGGCTAAGAAAACGCGCGCAGGGCACGACCAGAAAACCATAACCAACACGGGAGAACGACAATGACTCTGAAATCCATCCTCACCGCCGCAGCACTTGGCGCACTGACCGCCGGGGCCGCTTTGGCCCACGATGAAGAGGTCAAGATCGGCATCGCGGCCGAACCCTATCCGCCGTTCGCCTCGGTCGATGCCTCGGGCACCTGGGTCGGCTGGGAGATCGAGGTGATCGGCGCCGTCTGCGAGGCGGCCGGGTTGCATTGCGTGCTGACGCCGGTGGCCTGGGATGGCATCATCCCGTCGCTGACCGGCCAACAGATCGACGCGATCATGGCCTCGATGTCGATCACCGAAGAGCGTATGAAAACCATCGACTTTTCAGATGCCTATTACAACACGCCCACCGTGGTCGTCGGTGACAAGGCGCTTGATCTCGATGCCACGCCAGAGGGCCTCAAGGGCAAGATCCTCGGCGTTCAGGCCTCAACCATCCATCAGGCCTATGCCCAGCAATATTTCGCGGATTCCGCCGAAATCCGCATTTATCAGACCCAGGACGAGGCCAATCAGGATCTGGTCGCGGGCCGGATTGACGCCACGCAGGCCGACAGCATCGCCATGGCCGACTTTGTCTCGACCGATGCCGGGGACTGTTGCGAGATCAAGGGCACCGTCGCCGATGATCCGGCGATCCTGGGCCAGGGCGTGGGCGTCGGTGTGCGCAAAGGCGATGACGAATTGCGCGCCTCACTGAACAAGGGCATCGCCGCCATTCTAGCCGACGGCACCCATGCCGAAATCACCTCGCGCTATTTCAAAGCCAGCATCTATTAAGCCGGTTTGGAAAACCTGCTCGACACCCTCGGGCTAAGCCAGTCCGCGCAGCTTTTGTCGCTCTCGCCTCCGGGTTGGGGCGGCAACCTTTTGCGCGGGCTGGCCAATTCGCTTCAGATCGCATTCGGCGCCTTCGGCTTTGGTCTTTTGATCGGGCTGTTTGGCGCCTATGGCAAGCTTTACGGCGGCCCGATCCTGCGTGATCTGCTGGCAATCTATACCACCGTGATCCGCGCCGTGCCGGAACTCGTGCTGATCCTGATCCTGTATTACGTGGGCAGCGACCTGATCAATCAGGCCTCGGTTGCGATGGGCTATGGCCGGGTCGAGATCAGCGGCGTCGTTGCCGGTATCTGGGTGCTTGGCGTCGTGCAGGGCGCCTATTCGACCGAGGTGCTGCGCGGCGCCATTCAGGCGATTCCGCCGGGACAGCTTGAGGCGGCGCGCGCCTTTGGCATGCCGCCGCTGATGACGCTTCGGCGCGTGACAATCCCGGCGATGATGAGTTTTGCCACGCCGGGGCTGGCCAATCTGTGGCTGATCGCCACCAAGGACACCGCGCTTTTGGCCATTGTCGGCTTTAGCGAACTGACGCTGGAAACCCGGCAGGCGGCCGGCAGCACCCGCGCCTATTTCACGTTTTTCCTCGCAGCCGGGGCGCTCTACCTGATCATCACCCTGTTTTCAGGCGCATTTTTTGCACGGATCGAGAAATGGGCGCGACGCGGCCAACCCTCGCTGAAAGAGGGCAAGAGATGACCGGTTGGCGCGCAATGCTTCAGCCGCACCGGCTGTTTCTGATGGCGCTTTTCGCCGGGCTGGTGATCTGGTGCGCGCTCTCGCTTCGCTGGGACTGGTTGCCCGAATATGGCCCCCTCGCCCTTCAAGGGCTGTGGCGGACGATCTGGATCCTGGCGGTGACCACGATTCTTGGCTTTGCCCTGGCGGTGCCGCTTGGATTGGCACAGGCGATTGGCCCCTGGTATCTGTCCGCACCCGCGCGGGCGTTTTGCACGGTGATCCGGGGCACACCGCTTTTGCTGCAAATCTGGCTTTTGTATTATGGGCTCGGCTCGCTCTTTCCGCAGTTCCCCTGGATTCGCGGTTCCGAGCTTTGGCCCTATCTGCGACAGGCCTGGCCCTATGCGGTGCTGGCGCTCACCCTGTCCTATGCGGGCTATGAAGGCGAGGTGATGCGCGGTGCCTTTGCCTCGGTCAACAAGGGACAGCTTGAAGCCGCCCGCGCCTTTGGCATGCCGCGCCTGACCATGTTCCGCCGAATCTGGCTGCCGCAGGCCATTCGCAACGTCCTGCCGACGCTTGGCGGCGAAACCATCCTGCAACTCAAGGCGACGCCGCTTGTGGCGACGATCACCGTGATCGAGATCTATTCGGTCTCAAGCCGGGTGCGATCGGACACCTTCATTGTTTATGAACCGCTGCTTCTGCTGGCCTTGGTCTATATGATCATCGCCGGGATCATCGCGCTTGCCTTCAAAAAGATCGAAGACCGCGTACCCGACCGCCCGCGTCAAAGATAACCGTGCCGTCGCATCCCGCGCGGTAAAGGTCGCGAACCCCACAGACAAACCGGCCCTGCATCCATATTTCAGCCCAAAGTAATTTTTAAGTCATAAGTTCAGGGGCATTGAAATGTCGATCAAGATCGAAATGCTGCGCTGTTTCCGCACCGTCGCCGATCACGGAAGCCTCGCCGAGGCCGCCACGGCCCTCGGGCGCACGCCCTCTGCCGTGTCGATGATGCTCAAGCAATTCGAGGATCACATCGGCGCGCCGCTGTTCGAGACCGCGCGCAAATCGCGGCTCACCCCCTTGGGCGAGCTGGTTCAGATCGAGGCGAACCGCGAACTGGCGCATTTTGACCGCACCATTGCCGCCATCGAAGGCCTGTCGCGCGCTGAGCTTGGCCATATACGCCTTGCGGTCACCCCCTCGGTCGCGCAGGCGGTGATGCCCCCCATCCTTCAAGCCTATATGAAGAGCCACCCCGGTGTGCGCATCGACATGAGCGACAGCGATTCCGCCAGCGTCCAGCGCGAGTTGGCCGCCGAGCGCGCCGATATCGGGCTGGCGAGCCTGCCGCCGATGCCGGGGTTCGACCGGCACCTTGTCTTTACCGATGCCTTCGGCCTTGTCTGCCGCGCCGATGATCCGCTGACCCGAGAATGGAGCACCCTTGGCTGGGCCGATCTTGCGGGGGCGAATTTCATCGCCAATGGCCTGTGCCAGCATATCCAGGATGCCGATTTCGCCCCCATTCTGGCCAGCTCAATGCTGATGGTGCACAACACCACCTCAATCCTGAGCTTGGTGCGCGCAGGCGTCGGGGTGACCGTTCTGCCGGAATTGACCGTGCTTCCCGAGTTTTCCGATCTCGCCTTTCTGCCGCTGATCAACAGCACCGCGCGACGCGAGGTCTGGATGCTCACCCAGCCCGAGAAAATGCTCCCCCCCGCCGCCCGCGTGCTGGCGCGGACAATCCGGCAGGCGAATATTTCGGTCGACCACAGATGAATTTCAATTTATCTGAACTAAATTCAACTACTTCTGGTTTGTTCTGAAGTTTCATCTGTGCCCTTTTATCCGCGACGCAAGAAAAGGGATCGTGACATGGCCAAGACATATCTCAACTATATCGCCGGGGACTGGGTTGCCGGTGACGCCGAGATCGAAAACCGTAATCCGTCCGATATCAGCGACCTGATCGGGCTTTACGCGCAGGCCAGTCCCGATCAGCTTGAGCGCGCGCTTGACGCCGCCCGCGCCGCCCAGGGCGAATGGGCCGCCTACGGGATAGAGCGCAAACAGGCCGTGTTGATGTCAATCGGCAACGAAATGATGGCGCGTGCCGAAGAGCTTGGTCGCCTGCTTAGCCGCGAAGAGGGCAAGCCGCTGGCCGAGGGCAAGGGCGAGGTGTTCCGCGCCGGTCAGTTCTTTACCTATTACGCCGCCGAATGTCTGCGCCAGCTTGGCGAAAATGCCGATTCCGTGCGCCCCGGCGTCGAGGTCGATGTGCGCCGCGAACCCATCGGCACCGTCGCCGTGATCAGCCCCTGGAACTTTCCCACCGCCACCGCCAGCTGGAAGATCGCCCCGGCGCTTTGCTATGGCAACGCGGTGATCTGGAAGCCCGCCAACATGACCCCCGCCTCGGCCTATGCGCTGACCGAGATCATCTCCCGTCAGGACATTCCCAAGGGCCTGTTCAACCTTGTGATGGGCGCGGGCGGCAGCATTGGCCAGCGTCTGGTCGAAAGCCCGAAAGTCAACGCGATTTCCTTTACCGGCTCTGTGCCCGTGGGCAAGGGCATCGCCAGTGCCGCGATCCAGAACCTCACCAAGGTCCAGATGGAAATGGGCAGCAAGAACGCCCTCGCGGTGATGGAGGACGCCGATCTTGATCTTGCCGTCACCCTCGCGCTTGGCGGCGCCTTTGGCGGCACCGGCCAGAAATGCACCGCCTCGTCGCGCCTTGTGGTGCATGCGAGCATCCACGATCCCTTTGTCGAAAAGCTTGTGGCGGGCGCAGAGGCGATGACGGTCGGCCACGCCCTTGACGCAGGCACACAGATCGGCCCGGTGGTCAGCGAAACCCAGCTCAACGAGAACCTCGCCTATGTCGATCTTGGCAAATCCGAGGGTGCCGAGCTTGCCTGTGGCGGCACCCGCGTCAGCCGCGAGACCGAGGGCTATTACATGACGCCCGGCGTGTTTCTCGACACCACCAACGCCATGCGCATCAACCGCGAGGAAATGTTCGCGCCGCTCACCTCGGTGATAAGGGTCGATGGCTATGAAGAGGCGCTGTCGGTCGTCAACGACACCAATTTCGGCCTCACCTCTGGCATCGTGACGCAAAGCCTTGCGCGCGCCACGCATTTCCGCCGCAACGCGCGCACCGGGGTTGTCACCGTCAACCTGCCGACGGCGGGCACCGATTACCACGTGCCCTTCGGCGGGCGCGGCGACAGCTCTTACGGCCCCCGTGAACAGGGCCGCGCGGCGGCGGAGTTTTATACCACCGTCAAAACCGCCTATATCTCGGCCGGGGTGGCGAAATGAGCGTGCTGATCGACGGCCTGCAATATGCCAACTGGTCGGAAAAGGTGTTCCGCGAGATGCGCGCGGGCGGCGTGGACGCGGTGCATGTCACCATTTCCTATCACGAGAATTTCCGCGAAACCGTGCTTAACGTCGAGGCCTGGAACCGCTGGTTCGAGCGCTTTCCAGAGCTGATATTTCAGGGGTTTACCGGCGACGACGTGCGCCGCGCCAAGGAAACCGGGCGCACCGCGATCTTCTTTGGCTTTCAGAACCCTAGCCCGATCGAGGATGATATCGGGCTGGTCGAAATCCTGCACCGGCTTGGCGCGCGCTTCATGCAGCTCAGCTATAACAACCAGTCGCTTTTGGCGACCGGCTGTTACGAGGCCGAAGACCCTGGCATCACCCGCATGGGCCGTCAGGTGATCAAAGAGATGAACCGCGTCGGGCTTGTGATCGACATGAGCCATTCCGCCGACCGTTCGACCATCGAGGCCGCCGATATCTCGACCCGGCCCATCACCATCACCCATGCCAATCTCCATAGCTGGCAACCGGCCCTGCGCAACAAGCGCGACGACGTGATCCGTGCCGTCACGCATAATGGCGGCATGATGGGGTTTTCGCTTTATCCCCATCACCTCAGGGATAAATCCGACTGCACCGTCGACAGCTTTTGCGAAATGATCGCCCGCGCTGCGGAAACCTTTGGCGTCGACCATTTCGGCATCGGCAGCGATCTTTGCCAGGATCAGCCCGACAGCATCGTCGAATGGATGCGCAGCGGCCGCTGGACCAAGGAGATCGACTATGGCGAAGGCTCTGCCGCGGCCCCCGGTTTCCCGCCCCAGCCCGCGTGGTTCCGCGACAACCGCGATTTCGGCAATATCCGCGAAGGGCTTGCCCGCACCGGCTTTGACGCGGGCGAAGTTAACGCGCTGATGGGCGGCAACTGGTTGCGGTTCTTCGACGAAAACTTCACCCCGGCAGACGCGCCGCCGGACCGCTAGGGCAAAATCGCCCACCCACGGACGACCTTGAGGGAGGAAACCATGTCCGGCGTCACGCCCCCCAATGCCACCAAAGGGCATCTGCATCACATCAACACGCCATTGTTTGCCCTCATCAGCGGTTTCATTGCGCTTTTCTGCTTGATTGCCCTGTTTGATCCCGATCTGCTGTCACGCATGGTCGATGCGGGCTTGGCATGGTCGGCGAAGTATTTCGGCCACTACCGGCACCTGCTTTTGCTGGCGACCTATCTGATCGGGCTGGCGCTTGTGGTCCTGCCGGGCGGGCGCGCGATCATTGGCGGGCTTCTGGCCGGGGGTGGCACGTTCAGGGCGACCTTTGATGGAACCGCCCAGTTCTAATTCAAGACAGGAAAAGGACAGGCCAATGCAACAGTCCAACAGCACCCGCATCGCGCCCCGTGATCCCAATGTGGTCATGCGCCTTGCCCGGCTTGGCTCTTTTCACCAATCGCGGCTGTCGTTCATGCGCGTGCTCTTGCGCCGCCTCAAGGCCGAAAACTGGCGGTTCGAACGCAGGCTGTTTGAGATCGACGCACGCGGCGTCGGTCGCGCGGTCTATACCGCGCATGGGCCGAACCAAAGCTATTCGCTTGTCGCCTTTGCCAATGACCTGCCGCCCGAAAAACGCTCGGACCGGGTGATTGCCACCGAATGGGATGCGACGTTCACCCTGTTTGACGGCATCCCCACCCCCGCCGATCTTGACCGCCTGTCGCAGAATGTGCCCCGCCAAGAGGCCGGGCGCATCAGTGAGGCAGAGCTTTCGCTGAGCCGCGCCAACCGCTCGGTGCGGCTCTGGGAGTATGTGGTCGACTGCCTTGCGCGCGGGCAACAACCCGATCAAGCCCGTGTTGACGAGGTCGGTTACCTGATGCGCACCACCGCCGTTTACGGATCAGGCAAGTTTGGTGCCGCCGACCGCGAAACCACCGCTGATCGCGATGAATTTCAGGCCCCCTTCCAGATCGAGATGCTGTCGGTATTCCTGACCCGCGCCTTTGTCATGGACCTGGTCGAGCATATGGCCGCGATGCGCGCCCCCGAGACCGCCGTGCCGCTGGCGCCCGCGCTGCGCCGTCGCTTTGGCATCGGAAATTCGACCGGGCTTGGCATGGCGCCGTTCCTGCTCAATCATCCCGCATTGCTCAACAACTGGATCGCCGCGCGCGAAGAGGCCCTGGCGCGCATCCGCGCGCTGCCGAACGCCACCCCCGAGGCCGCCCAGAGTTTTCGCGACTTTGCAGAGCGCGCGCGCCTTCACGCGCTGAGCTGGCAGTCAGAGCACCCGATCCAGATCGAGAAACTGAACGGCCTGCGCGCCGATATGGAGGCGTTGACCGCTCATCTGGCCAAGGCCGACCTGATGGCCGATACGCCGTGGAACCGCCTCTGGCTTTGGGGCGAAACCGCGCTTACCGTCGAGGGGCAGGAACTTTTGGCCTCGCTTCTGATGGAACCTTATGGCGACCTGGTGGATGGGCTTAGCTGTTGCATGGCCGCCGACGAGGCCGTTACCTGGCGGATTGACGGGGCGATGCAACTCGCGGACCTGCGCACCATCACGCAGGATGTCTATGGCTGGGCGCTTAAGATCGACTGGTCCGACCGCGCCGCCACCGCGCGGGTCTGGTACACCTCCGAGGAAAAACTGGAACCACGGCTTGGCGAACGCTTTGCCGAACCGGTTGAACCCTATGAACAACCGCTTTGTCCGGGGCGCGACGCGGCGCGGATGTTTGCCGATCTCGCCGATTCCCACGAGGGGCCAGTCGCCGGTTTCCTGCTCAGACACCCCGAGCATCGCCATGTGGTGCGCCGCGCCCAGATCGCCGCGCACCTGCCTTACGCCGAAATTCGCGACAACACGATTGACGCGGGCGTGCTACCGATCGACATGCTGCGCGCCAAGCTGTCGTTCTTTGGCGCCTGCCATTCCGATCCGCGCTCGGATCGCTGGCTTCGCATCAACATGTTCCAGCACGCCCCCTTCCCGCATGACCTTGCGACGGGCAATGCCGATGACTGGACCTATCCTTATCTGGAGGGCCGCGCATGACTTGGTCGCTGAACGAAATCGAAGGGCTGTCGCGCAAGGCGGCGCGCGGCGCGGGACTAAGCTGGGGCCTGGCAGAGGAGGCAGGCAAGGCCACAAGATGGCTTTGCGCGGCGGGTCTTCCGGGGTCCGAGGCACTGGCCGGACTGTTGCGCCGGAATGACGGCGCAGAGTATGACGCACTCTGCCCGCTTGGGGAAACCGGCACATGGGCGGCAAGGGGCGGCGCGCTCTGTCCGCTGATCAGCGGCGCAGCGATCTGCGATCGCGCCAGCCAGATTGCCAAAGGCGAGGCGCTTGAGCTTGGCGAGACGTCTTTCCCGCTGTTGTTGCTGCCCTATGTGGCAGCCGCCGCGCAAAGCAGCGACACCCCCCTGAAGATTGAATGGCCGGGTGTCACCGTGACCTTCGCGGATCAGGCCCGGATCAGCCTTAGCCAGCAAGGCGCGCTGACCCCCGAGAGCGTCGCCACGGTGCGCATCACCGCGGCCGCGACGCTGGAAGAGGGCACGCCGCTTGATCATGTGACCCGCGGCAATATCGAGCCCGGGATTGCACAGGTTCTCACGGGGTTCGCCCATCGCACCTATGCCCCCGGCACGCCCGAAAGCCGCCTTGCCGGGGCCGGTGCGGGGCTAAGCGACAACGACTAGGCGCCGGATCTTTCCGCCTCGGCCAGCCGCGCCACATAGCGCGCCAGCGTGTCGATCTCCAGGTTGACCATATCCCCAAGCGCCACATCGCCCCATGTGGTCACCTCTTTGGTGTGGGGGATGAAGTTGATGCCGAAATCCTGGCCCGACACCTCGTTCACCGTCAGCGAGGTGCCATTCAAAGCGACCGACCCCTTGGGCGCGATGAAGCGGGCCAACTCTTTCGGCGCACGCAGGGTAACGCGGGTGCTGTCGCCCTCGTCGCGCAGCCCCACAACCTCGGCCAGACCATCGACATGCCCCGACACGATATGCCCGCCAAGCTCGTCCCCGACCTTGAGCGCGCGTTCAAGGTTGACACGCCGCCCCTCGCCCCAGCCCGAAAGGTTGGTTTTCGAAACCGTTTCGGCAGAGATATCCACATCGAACCAATCCGCCCCAAGGGCCACCACCGTAAGACATACCCCGTCACAGGCGATCGAGGCACCGATATCAATCCGCGATGTGTCATATTTGGTGGCAATGCGCGCCCGCAGATCACCGCGTTGTTCAACCTGTTGGATGCGGCCCACATCCGTGATGATGCCAGTAAACATTGACCGGTCTCCCCTTGTCTCTTCCCTTCGACCTAGCGGCGGCGCCTGCCCATGGCAAGCAGCGGGCGCAGTACGGGGCTTATTTTTGTCAAGATGCTGCGCTATGAGGAATTTGAAGATAGGCAAAGGGCAGTAAATACCATGACGGGCCTGACCGGTCAAAATCGCGCGTTCCTGTTTCTTCAGGGGCCGCACGGGCCGTTTTTCCAGAAACTCGGGCAGATGCTGCGGCGGGCCGATGCACAGGTCTGGCGTGTCGGTTTCAACGCTGGCGATCAGGCATTCTGGCGCGACCGCACGTCCTATATCCCCTTCACGGGGCGCGCCGCCGACTGGCCCGAGACATTCCGCCAAATCCTCGCAGAAAAACAGATCACCGATATCGTGCTTTACGGCGACACCCGCCCCATTCACGCGCAGGCCGCCGAAATCGCGCGCAACGCGGGGCTTGGGGTGCATGTCTATGAAGAAGGCTATATGCGGCCCTATTGGGTCACCTACGAGCGCAACGGCAGCAACGGCAATTCGCGGCTGATGGAGATGAGCGTGCCGCAGATGCGCGCGGCGCTGGAAAACTCGGATATGGACACCGCCCTGCCACCGGCAAGCTGGGGCGACATGCGCCAGCATATTTTCTATGGCGCGCTCTATCACGGCTTTGTCCTGCTTGGGAATGGCCGCTATCGCAATTTCCAACCCCATCGCGCGCTGAGCGTGAAGGACGAGTTTCACCTGTATATCCAGCGCCTTTTGCTGATGCCGGTTCAGGCAGTCGAACGTCGGCTTGCCACCCGGCGCATCCGGCATGGCGGCTTTCCCTATCACCTTGCGCTGCTGCAGCTTGAACATGACGCCTCGTTCCAGGCCCATTCGCCGTTTTCAAGCATGACAGAGTTTCTGGAAACCGTGATCGAGGGTTTTGCCCTTGGGGCACCGCCGCATCATCATCTGGTGATCAAGGCGCATCCGCTTGAAGATGGCCGCGCGCCGATCCGTGCCGAACTGCGCCGTCTGGTGCGCGCGCATGGCTTGCAGGGGCGGGTGCATTATGTGCGCGGCGGCAAGCTTGCCCAGCTTCTGGATGAGGCCAGAAGCGCCGTCACCGTCAATTCCACGGCGGCGCAACAGGTGCTATGGCGCGGCATTCCGCTTCGCACCTTCGGACAGGCGGTCTATGCCAAACCAGAGTTCGTCAGCACCAAACCGCTGCGCGATTTCTTTGCCAGGGCAGAACGCCCCGACCGCCGCGCCTATACCGATTACCGGCGTTACCTGCTTGAAACCAGCCAGGTCGCCGGTGGCTTTTATTCGGCTCAGGGACGGCGCCAGTTGCTGCGTCAGGCCGTCGACATGATGCTTGCGCCCGAAGATCCCTATGATGCGCTCAAATCCGGGACCGCGGCCCCACGGCAACAGTTGCGCATTGTCCCCTGACCTCGCGCACCAGTACGCTGGATTTTAATTTATGTTTCCTGTAGCTTGGCGAAAAAAGACCGAGGCAGAACAAAAACAGGTCGAGGAGACCGAGTAGTGAAATCCAGACAATTCCGATGGGCGAAGCCCGTCGCCGCATTGGCCATTGCGTCGATCGTGGCGTCCTGTGGCACGCTGCCCCGTGTCGGACCGAACAAGCGCGAGATCTATGCCGGCTCGATCCAGCAACAGGGTGATGCCTTTGTGGTCAATGCCAATGACCGCGTAACCCGCGCCACCGCCGTACAACCCGCGCTTGGCTTTACCGATGACTTCAAGAACGCGGGCCTGCTCGGGTCGGACACCATAAGTCCGGGCGACACGCTTGGCCTGACGATCTGGGAAAACGTCGATGACGGCCTTCTGACCGGCGCGGCCGCCAATCAGACCATTCTGGAAGAGGTCCAGGTCGATGGCTCGGGCTTTATCTTTGTGCCCTACGCGGGCCGCATCCGCGCCGCCGGCAACACCCCCGAAGGCATTCGCCGCATTATCACCTCCAAGCTCGACGAACAGACCCCTGACCCCCAGGTCGAGGTGCGCCGCCTTGCGGGCAATGGTTCGACCGTCTCGCTGAGCGGGGCGATCAGCGGACAGGGCGTTTACCCGATCGAACGCCCGACACGCACCCTTTCCAGCATGATCGCCTCGGCGGGCGGGATCGCGATTGAGCCCGAAGTCGCGCTGATCACCGTGATCCGTGGCGACAAGCGCAGCAAGGTCTGGTTCCAGGACCTGTTCAAATACCCGCATTTCGACATCGCCCTGCGGGGCGGTGACCGGATTCTGGTCGAGGCCGACACCCGCGCCTATACCGCGCTTGGTGCCACTGGCACGCAAGCCCGCGTGACTTTTGAGACCCAGACCCTGAGTGCCGTCGAAGCCATTGCACAGGTTGGGGGCCTGACCACCACGGCCGCCGATCCGACAGGTGTTTTCGTGCTCCGCAACGAACCGGCGGAAATCGCCAATCAGGTGCTTGGGCGCGACGATCTCATCGGCGCACAGCGGATGATCTATGTGCTTGACCTGACCAAGCCCAACGGCATGTTTGTCGCGCGTGATTTCGCCATCCGCGACGATGACACCATCTATGTGACCGAGGCGCCCTTTGCCCAGTGGGCCAAGGTCATTTCCGCCCTCACCGGCACTCTTGGCGCGGTCGGCTCGTTCTCGACCGCAGGCGATACGCTTAGCAGCAGTGGCCTCTGACACCGCGCGCAGTCCTGATCCCGCCGGGGCCACCACGCCCCGGCGGGTTTTCTATTACAACGCCGGATTTCTGCGCCAACGCCGCATCCGCCGCATCCTGTCGCTTGCGGGCTATGACCTGACACTTGGCACGCCCGGTGCCGATGACCTGATCGCGGTCTGGGGCCACAGCCCCTATGCCCATCGCGGCGAGGCCATGGCAGAGCGCAGCGGCGCGGGGCTGATCCGGGTTGAAGACGCCTTTCTGCGCTCACTCCACCCCGGCCGCGACGGCGAACCACCGCTTGGCCTTGTGATAGACCATCGCGGCGCGGCCTTTGATAGCGCGCGGCCCTCTGACCTTGAACATATTCTCAAGACAAACCCGCTGGACGACACCGCCCTTCTCAACCGCGCACGCGGCGCCATTGCGCGCCTGCAAGAGGCACATCTTTCAAAATACAACGCCTTTGACCCAAGCGCCCCCTGCCCCGATCCGGGCTATGTGCTGGTCATCGACCAGACCCGCGGGGATGCCAGCGTCACCCACGGCGGGTCCGATGCCAATACCTTTCGCGAGATGCTTTATTACGCGCAAGAGGATAACCCCGGCGCGCGCATCCTGATCAAGACCCACCCCGAGACCGATGCCGGACACCGCGAGGGCTATTTCAGCGCCAGCGACGAAACCGACCGCATCACCCTGTTCAGCGAACCGGTCAGCCCCTGGGCCCTGCTTGAGGGCGCGATTGCGGTCTATACGGTCACCTCGCAGCTTGGCTTCGAGGCGATTTTCGCAGGCCACCGCCCGCGGGTCTTTGGCCAGCCGTTTTATGCCGGGTGGAATCTGACCGAAGACCGCCATCCGATCCCCATTGCGCGGCGCGCACGCCCGCTGACGCGCGCCCAGCTTTTTGCCGGGGTGATGCTGCTCTATCCCATCTGGTACGACCCTTACCGCGACCGGCTTTGCTCACTGGAGACCGCGATCGACACACTTGAGGCGCGCGCCCGCGCCTGGCGCGAGGATCACAGCGGCTGGCGCGCCCATGGCATGCGCCTGTGGAAACGCGCGCCGCTTCAGCGGTTCTTCGGGTGCCACCGCCGGGTGAGCTTTGTAAAATCCGCCGATGCCGTGGCCGACCGCCCGGCCATGGTCTGGGCCTCGAAACCAGAGGCAGGCCCGCCCGGCGCGGTGCGTGTCGAGGACGGGTTCCTGCGCTCGCGCGGCCTTGGCGCCGATCTTGTGCCCCCCCTGTCGCTGGTCTGTGACGATCTGGGGATTTATTACGACCCCGCTTGCGAGAGCCGCCTTGAGCGGCTGATTGCGGCACGCGCAACGCTGCGCCCCGATCAACACCTGCGCGCCGAGGCGGTGATCGCACGGCTGATCCGGGATGGCCTGAGCAAATACAATCTTGGCGGCGCCCTCCCCGATCTTCCGCCCGGACATCGGATCCTGGTGCCCGGTCAGGTCGAGGACGACGCCTCTATCCGGCTTGGGGCGGGGGTGATCAACACCAATCTGGCGCTTCTGGAACTGGTGCGCGAAAAGAACCCTGATGCGGTGATCCTTTACAAACCCCATCCCGATGTCGAGGCGGGTCTGCGTCCCGGCGCCATTGCCCCCGAACGCCTGAACACACTTGCCGATCTGGTGCTTACCGGTGCCGATCCCGCCGCACTTTTGGCAGAGGTCCAGGAGGTCTGGACCATGACGTCGCTTCTGGGCTTCGAGGCGCTGTTGCGCGGGGTGCCGGTCACCACCACCGGCGCGCCGTTCTACGCCGGTTGGGGCCTGACCCGAGACCTCGGAGACCCTCCGCCACGGCGCCGCGCCACCCCAACGCTCGAGGGCCTCGTGCATGCCGCTTTGATTGATTATCCGCGCTATTTTGACCCCGAAACCCGCGAGGCCTGCCCTGTCGAGGTGGTGATTGACCGCCTGAGCAGCGGCAGGGTATCGCGCGCAGGCGCCGCCAACCGCCTGTTGGCCAAACTTCAGGGCGCTTTCGCCCCTTGCGCCGGACTCTGGCGTTAAGTGACGCGGCGTTAGCCGGACGGCTCCAGCGTAACCAGAACCTCGGCCAGCTTCATCCGCTGGATCTTGCCCGACGGCCCCTTGGGCAATTCGTCGATGATATGCACCACATCCGGCGCCTTGAACGCGCCGACGCGATCCTCGCAGATCTGGCGCAATTCGGCGCCCGACACGTCGGAGCCTTCGCGCAGGCGCACCGCCGCCTCCACCCTCTCGCCGTAACTTTTGCAGGGCCGCGCAAAGGCCGCCGCCTCGATCACGTCGGCGTGGCTGTAAAGCGCTTCGTCAATCTCGCGCGGGGCGATGTTTTCGCCGCCCTTGATGATCAGTTCCTTGAGCCGCCCGGTGACATAGACATAGCCATCGCCATCCACCCGCCCAAGATCACCTGTACGCAGCCAGTCACCGGCGAATGTGGATGCGGTCGCCTCGGGGTTCTTGAGGTATTCCAACATGACATTCGGTCCGCGGATCGCGATTTCACCCTCGATCCCGGCCGTGCAGGGCCGCAGGTCCGGGCCAAGAATGGCCACCTCGTTGCCATAGGCGATGCCCGGCGAGCCGATCTTGCGAACCCCCGGCGGCAAGGGATTGGACAGGATCTGCGCCGCGGTTTCGGTGAGCCCCATGGTCTCGATGATCGGCACCTCGAAACGCGTCTCGAAGGCCCGCTGTACATCCGGTGCAAGCGCAGATGAGGCCGAACGCCCAAAGCGCAGGCGCTGTTTCGTCCCGGCATCGGGATCGTTTGGCGCGTGCAGCAGATGGCTGATGATGGTGGGAACCACCGAAAACCACGTCGCCCCCGACGTCCCGGCATCGGCCCAGAACCGCCCGGCAGAGAATTTCGGCGACATGGCGATGGATCCGCCCGACACCAGCGCCCCCATGACCGAAACGCACAACCCGTTGATATGATAGATCGGCAAGACACACAGGCCGCGATCCTCGGGCCGCAGGGCATGCGCGATGCTCGTGGTCCAACCGCCAGCCAAAAGACTGGCGTGGGTATGCACGACGCCCTTGGGCCGCCCGGTTGTGCCCGAGGTATACATCAAAAGCGCATGATCCTGCGGGGAAATATCGTGAAGCGCTGTCGCCGGGGGGATCGCATCGGCAACAAAGCGGGTCATCGCCGCAGGCTTGGCAAGCTCGAACAACTCGGCGACGCTGTCATGCACAAAGGCGGTGCGCGCATCACTGTGATCAAGCGCATAGGCAATCGCATCACGCCCCGCGGCGAGGTTGATCATCGTGGCCCGGAAGCCGCCGTAAAGCGCCCCGTAAAGCGCAATGACCGCCGCGCGCCCGTTGGAGTGCATGATGGCGACACTTTCGCCCTTGGCATGACCCGCCGCTGTCAGTTGCAGGGCGATTTGCTCGGCTTGCCTGCGCAACTCGGACCAGCGCAGGCTTGTGCCGTCATCCGTGAAAACGAAGGCGACATCATCCTCGTCCGCGCGATGATCAAGCCAGTCGCGCAGGGTACCGGCGGGCGGGGTGTCAGGCGCAATCCTCATTTGCCTGCGACCTCCCAATAGGCGGCGAAGATATCCTCGACCTTTGGTTCGCGCGGCGGGATTTCACGGATCACCTTGGTGGTCTGCATGAAATGTCGCCAATGCAGGTTGTCGTCGATCGAATTTCCGCCCCAGCTTCCACAGCCCATCGACAGGGAAAACGGCATACCGTTGTTAAAGGCCCCGCCGGTGGCAAAGCAATGCGCTTGGTTGACGATCACCCGACAGGTCGGAATGGTCTGGCCAAGCGCTATCGCGCGCGCCTCGTCACTCGAGTGAAGCCCGACCGAATGCCCGGCGCCCTGATAGGCCAGAATACGTGCGGTGATCGCCACCGCATCATCGAAATCGCGCGCGCGGTAAAGCGCGGCCACACGCGACAGCTTTTCGCCCGACAGCGGGTGATCCGGGCCGATGCCCGTGGTCTCGACAGCCAGGAACCTGGTGTTGCCCGGCACCTCGCCCGTCATGTCGAGGGCCGCAAGCATCTTGTCGGCATCCTGTGCGATCACCGCGCGGTTGAGGTGTCCGTCGGGCCAGAGCCTGGCTACGATTTTCGCCTCGTCGGTCACATGCGCACCGCCGGTCCTGGCAAGCTCTGCCATGAAAGCGTCAAAGATCGCATCGACCACCACAATGGCATTTTCCGAACTGCAAGAGGTCGCGTTGTCAAAGGTCTTCGAGGCGGTGATCTTCTCGGCTGCCGCCCGAAGATCGGATGTTTCATCGACGATCACGGTGACATTCCCGGCCCCGACCGCAAGGGCCGGTGTGCCCGAGGTATAGGCGCGTCTGACGTTGTTCTGCGATCCGGTGACGACGATCAGGTCGCTGATCTCAAGCAGGCGCTGCGTCTTGTCCTTGGAACCGGGCGCCGGGACCATCTGCACAAGGTCATGATCCTCGCCGATCTTGTCGAACTCGGCATGGATATAACCCAGCAGAACCTCGCAGGCGGGCACCCCCTTGGGCGAGGGCGACAGCACGATGGCATTGCCGCATTTCAGCGCGTTGATGATATTGTTGGCGGGCGTCGCCGCCGGATTGGTCGAGGGCACCACGGCGCCGATCACACCCATCGGGCGGGCGATCCTTGTGATGCCTGTCTCGTCGTCCTCCGCGATGACGCCATAGGTTCTGGCCTGCGCGATATCGCGCATCAGGCCAAGCGTCTTGCGGTGGTTCTTGATGATCTTGTCGTCGACATTGCCAAGGCCGGTGGTCTCAACGGCAAGCTCGGCAAGGTGACGGTTGCGGGCCGGCTCCATTATGGCCCATGCCGCGGCTGATGCCGCGCGGTCATAGCGGGCCTGCGACCCGTTGGCCTCATAGGCCTTTTGCGCCGCTCGGGCGCGGGCAACGATGGCATCGACTTGGGCATTTGCGTCTGGAGCATTCATGGTCTTTGGTCCTTGGTCGGAGGAGGCCCCCACCCCGTGACCGGGGTGAGGGTCGCGTGTTTTCAGAGCCCTGCAAGCAGCTCTTTCAGGGTGGCCTCGCGGTCGGCCCACATCTGTTTGACTTCGTCGCGGGTCATGATTTTCATCGGCGATCCGCCCGCTTTCATCTTGCCCGCAACCTTGCCGTTGCCGAACATCGCCGGCACGGTCGCGGCCAGCTTTTCGATCACGCCTTCGGGCGTACCTTTGGGCACCATGATGCCGCGATAGTTCACCGAGGCGTTGTCGATGTCATAGCCCTGTTCTTTCAGGGTCGGCACGTCCGGCAGAAATTCGTTGCGATCAAGGTCGAAGACGCCAAGGATCTTGATATTGCCCGCCTCGGCGGCGCGGAAGGCATCCGAAAGATTGTTGACGCCGCCCATGACCTCACCCGCGATGACGGCCTTCATGGCACCGGCACCGCCCTTGTTGTTGGGGATATAGGCCATCTTGACGCCTGCGGCCTTTTCAAGCTGAAGCGCCGCGATGTGGTGGCCGACAAAAAGGCCCGCCCCCGAGAAGGTAAGCTTGCCGGGGTTTTCCCTGGCAAAGGCGACCACATCCTCCATCGAGTTGAACGGGCTGTCGGCGCCGACCACAAAGACCGCCGGATCGGCGCCCCAGTTTGCAATCGGCTCAAAGCTGTCGGCGGAATAGTCGACACCGCCCTTGATCGACTGTGCGATAAAGTGCGGCACGTTATAGGCCCCAAGCGTGTAGCCATCGGCATCGGCCTGGCTTGCCAGCCAGTTCCAGCCTACGCGCCCACCGGCGCCCGGCTTGTTGAGGATGGCGATCGGCATGCCAAGCGCATCTTCGTTGCCCGCCGTCATCGTGACGATGCGCGCCTGAAAGTCGGTCGCGCCGCCTGCGCCATAGCTGACCATCATCATGATCGGGCGTTCGGGATAATTGGCGTGACCGTCTGCGGATGCTGTGGTGGTCAGGCCCATGAGGGCGATTGCGGCCCCTGCTATAAGTTTCTTCATTGGTTGGTTCCTCCCTGGGATGATGAGTTCTGCCGCTGTTACGGTTCAGAAAAATATCTCTCGCGGTGTGTACACTTTCAGAAGTTTTGCGAAGAGACCGTACATGACGCCCATGAAACAGGCCGTCACGAAAAGACGCTTGAGCCATGACTTCAGCTCGCGGTGCGAGGCCGGGTCATAAAGGCTCAGCAGGATGAAAAAGGCGATTGCGGTGGCGGTGTAAAACCCAAGCCCCTTGGCCGCCCAGAAAATATAGACCAGCGCCACGATCAGGCCCGGCGCCAGATTTGCCATCTGCGTCACCGAGATGCCGTTGCCCACCTTGGTCCAGCCCAGGCAGGCCTTGCCAAAGGTCCAGAGCGCCAGCACCACGAAAATCGTCGCCACCAGGCGCGGAAACAGGAACGCCTCGGAGGGTTGCTGGGTATAGCTGACATAGGTCACCCAGAGGCCGACGGCGGCGACGATGCCAGAGCCGATAACATGCTGAAGACGCGGCAGGTTCGGGGTCATGCCATGATCTCCTCTTTGCTGGTATAGCGACGTGCACGCAATTCCATATAGGCGGAATAGAGAACCGACAGGATCACCACCGCGATCAGGAAGATGTTGAGCGGCCCGACAAGGAAATAGGTCCCAAGACCATCCGTCGCCCGCGCGATCATCGCGCCCTGGATAAAGTTGGCCTCGGCGATCGGTCCGAGGATAAGCCCAAGCACAAGCGGCGCGGCGGAAAAGCCGAAGCGTTCAAGGAAATACATCATCACGCCAAGCGCCGCCATGACATAGACATCGCCCATGCTCGATTGCACCGAATAGCTTCCGAAAACCGCAAGCCCAAGGACGATCGCGGCCATCACCGATTGCGGCACCTGCGCGACCCGCGCCGCCATCCCCGCCACATAAAGCCCGAAAATGCACATCAGGATCTGGCCTATCAGCATCGAGTTGATGAAGGTCCAGGCCACGTCAGGGTGATTGTCAAACAGGTCCGAGCCCGGAAAAATTCCGTGGATCAACAGCCCGCCCAACAGGACGGCGGCGGTGGGCGATCCGGGAATCGACAGCGTCAGAAGCGGCACAAGGCTTGGGCCGACCATCGCGTTGTTGGCGGCCTCTGCGGCGATCACGCCTTCGGGGTGGCCTTTGCCGAACTTGTCGCGGTCCGGGCTGAACTTTTTGGTCTGATCATAGGCGACAAGCCCGGCGATCTGGCCACCGACACCGGGAATGAGGCCGATGATCGAACCGGTGAGCGTGCCGATCCCCATGGCGCGCTTGTTGCGCAGCAACTCTTTGATCGCGTCAAGGATCGAGTGTTTCTGTACCGTGATCACCTCGGCGCCGTCGTTGCGCCGCCCCTTGGCGAACATGGTGATCACCTGCGGGATTGCGAACAATCCGATCAAAGCCGCGATGATATTGATGCCCCCGCCAAGCGAGGGATGAAAGATAAAACGTTGCGCGCCCATGATATCGTCAAACCCGATGGTCGACAGCCAGAGCCCGATACAGCCCGACAGCAAGCCCTTGACCACCGAACGGCTGTCAAGCGTACCGATCACCGTCACCCCGAGGATCGCCAGCCAAAAGAGATGGCTCGGCCCGAATGCCAGCGCCCATTTCGCCAACACCGGCGTCAGAAAGATCAGCAACAGCACCCCGAACACACCGCCGACGGCAGAGGCCAGAAAGCTAAGCTGAAGCGCTTTGGCGCCCTCGCCCTTTTTCGCCATCGTGTGCCCATCGAGGGTTGTCGCAATATTGGCCGGCGCGCCGGGAATCTTCAAAAGGATCGCCGAAACCGCCCCCCCGGCAACTGTCGATGTATAGGCCGCCCCCAACAGGATCAGCCCCTGCGCCGCGTCAAGCTGAAACGT
>NZ_CAJXIP010000034.1 GCF_913054395.1 uncultured Roseovarius sp. | reverse complement strand
GGAAACTGGTCCTACCCGACCGCAATCAAATTCGGCGCAGGCCGGATCAAGGAACTGCCGGCCGCCTGTGCCCAGGCCGGAATCAAGCGCCCGCTTCTGGTGACGGACAAGGGGCTTGCCGCCCTGCCCGTCACCCAGGCGACCCTTGATATTCTGGAGACAGCCGGCCTTGGTCGCGCGATGTTTTCCGAGGTTGACCCGAACCCGAACGAGATCAACCTTGCCGCCGGTGTCGCCGCCTATAAGGCCGGTGGCCATGACGGGGTGATCGCCTTTGGCGGCGGCTCGGGGCTTGACCTGGGCAAGATGGTCGCCTTCATGGCGGGACAGACACGGCCGGTCTGGGATTACGAGGACATCGGCGATTGGTGGACCCGCGCCGACAGTGATGCCATCGCCCCGATCATCGCCGTGCCGACAACCGCCGGCACCGGATCAGAGGTAGGACGCGCCAGCGTGATCACCAATTCGGTGACCCATGTGAAAAAGATCATCTTTCACCCCAAGGTGCTGCCCGCCGTGGTGATCTGTGATCCCGAGCTGACCGTGGGCATGCCTAAATTCATCACGGCCGGCACCGGGCTTGATGCCTTTGCCCATTGCGTCGAGGCATTTTCCAGCCCGCATTACCACCCGATGAGTCAGGGCATCGCACTTGAGGGCATGCGCCTTGTCATCGACTACCTGCCACGCGCCTACGAGGATGGCACCGATATCGAGGCCCGCGCCCAGATGATGAGCGCCGCCGCCATGGGGGCCACGGCATTTCAGAAAGGCCTCGGCGCGATCCACGCCATGAGCCATCCCATCGGCGCCTATTTCAACACCCACCACGGCACGACCAACGCGGTCTGCATGCCTGCGGTGCTGGACCTGAACGCGGATGTGATCGCCGAACGGTTCGACCGCGCGGCCGGCTATCTCGGCATCGTGGGTGGCTTTGCTGGATTCCGCAGCTTCGTACAAGACTTCAACGACAGCCTTGGCATACCACGCAGCCTCTCGGCCCTTGGTGTCACCGCAGAGGCCATCCCCGATCTGGTCGCGGGCGCCCTCACCGACCCAAGCTGTGGCGGCAATCCGGTGCCCCTGACCGAAGAGAACCTGACCGGGCTGTTTAACGCCGCACTCTGACACGGGCGGGGCTTTGGACTTCTTCTTGCCCTAAATATCCCAGGGGGGCTGGGGGACAGCGTCCCCCATTCCGTCCTTGCCCCGGTCCCTGGCGTCAAAATCTGGCCCGGATCGCCAACACCGCCAGACGCGGCAGGCGCAGGATCAGCCGGGCCAGGATATCGCCGTATTCCACCTCTCCGGCCATCAGTCGCAGATATTGCAACCGAAGCGTAGACGAGTGCCGGAAGGCGCGCGCAAACCCGGCTTCCATCGCCGGCAGAAAAATCACCGGACGGATCAGCCGGGCCATGCGCAGCGCCCGGTGAACGGGTCGCAAGCGGCGGCGATAAAGCGCCAGCGCCCGCTCGGGACGTGCGGCGCGCAGCGCCTCAATCGCGGCCTCGGCCGCCAGATGCCCGCTTTGAAGCGCATAGCCGATCCCCTCGCCGGTGATCGGATCGACAAGCCCCGCCGCATCCCCTGCCAAGAGAATGGCCTGCCGACCGGGAACCTTGCGGAAATCACCGAATGGAAGGAACTGCCCCTTGAAGCTGCTCCTGTCGGCCTCGACCCCCAAAAGCGCGCAATACTCGGCCATGGCATCTTTCATGTCGGGGTTCCTGGCCAGCAAGCCGCCCACCCCGATGGTGGTTGAACATCGCTTGGGAAAGCTCCAGCCATAGCCCCATTTCGCCGCCGCAAGATCAATGCGAATGGGTGCGCCTGGCTTCACGTGGTCACCGACGGCCTCGATCTCCAGACCAAAACCGACCTCGGCGCGATCGAATGCCTCACCGAACAGGGCCTTGGCGACCTGGCTATTGGCGCCATCCGCCCCGATCAGCACGCCAAAACCGATCCGGCGGCCATCCTTCAGAGTCAGGGACCTGTCCGCAAGATCAATCGCATCGACGCTTATCCCGGTGAAATCCGCCGCCCCCGCCTCAAGCGCCTGCGCGCAGATCATCGCATCCATATCCCATCGCATCGTGGCGCAAAGCGCGGGCGCATCGCGGATCACCCCCATTGGCGCGCCGCGAAAGCGGAAATCCACAGTGGTCTTGCGGTCCTGCGCCTCGAACAGCATCTCATGGCCGAAAACCTCGGCATAGTGACGCCGCGCCCGCCCGGTGATCAGGCCGCCGCACAGCTTTTCACGCGGAAAGGTCTTGCGGTCGATCAGGGCCACCCGCAATCCCGCCCTCGCTGCGGTAAACGCCGCCGCCCCGCCAGCCGGACCGGCGCCGATGACAACGATATCAAAATCCAGAGCCGTCATTCTGCTCAGACCTCGGGCAGGGCATCGCGCCGGATCATCGTGCGCAGCGCAAAACTTGACCGCATCGAGCGAATGCCGGGGGTCTGCATCAGGCCATCCTCCAAAAACCGGTCAAACCCGGCAAGGTCGGCGGCAACCACCCGGATCAGAACATCGCGTGTGCCGGTCATCAGATAGCATTCCATCACCTCGTCAAACCGTCGCAGGCGGGTCTCGAACTTGGCAATGGCGTCGCGGGTGTGATGTTCCAGTTCAACGAAAATGAACACATTCAGCGGCAGGCCGAGTTTTTCCTGATTCACGCGGGCGGCATAACCGGTGATGATCCCACTGGTTTCAAGCCGGGCGATCCGGCGCGCCAGCGGCGTCGCCGAAAGCCCCACACGCGCCGACAGATCGGCTAGTTTGAGGCGGCCATCGCGTTGCAGCGCGGCAATGATCTGGCGATCAATCTTGTCCATTTCCCTAAAATCCCCGCACATTCTGGTGATTTCACCCAAAGGTCACGCATCAGTGACCAAAGTTTGCTGTTTTTTCGCGCAACACTGCTCTTACGGTAGTTCGCAGGAGGATACCACCATGCTCACGCGCCTTGCATCGACCAGCCATGAAGACGTCTACCGGGTCGAGGATGATGACACCGGATTACGCGGGTTTATCGCGATTCACTCCACCCGGCTAGGCCCTGCGGCGGGCGGCTTGCGGATGCGGGTCTATGACGGTGACACGGCGGCGCTTGAGGACGTGCTGAACCTCTCGCGCGGAATGAGCTACAAGAACGCCGCTGCGGGCTTGCCGCTGGGCGGCGGCAAGGCGGTGATCGTGGGGGATCCAGCCCGTGACAAGACGCCGGAATTGCTGCGCGCCATGGGTCGGGCGATCAATGCCTTGCAGGGGCGCTACTGGACCGCCGAGGATATGGGCATGAGCCCCGCGGACATGGCCGAAATTGCCCGCGAGACGCACTTTGTCGCCGGGCTTGATCACGGTCGGCACGCCAGTGGCGATCCCTCGCCGATTACCGCCAGGGGCGTGTTCAACGCCATGCGCGCCGGGGCCGCACAGGTCTATGGCAGCGATGATCTGCGGGGGCGTCACGTCGCGGTGCAGGGGCTTGGCCATGTCGGCTGGCATTTGTGCACGCTGCTGCACGAAGCGGGCGCGCGGCTGAGCGTGGCGGATATGGATAGCACTCGTGTAAGCGATGCGGTCACGGCGTTTGGCGCAATCGGCGTACCCGCCCACACCGTCCACGCCACGCAGGCCGACATTTTCGCGCCCTGCGCGATTGGCGGTATCCTGAACGCGCGCAGTATTCCCGAAATTCAGGCCCGCCTCGTGGTCGGCGCCGCCAACAATCAGCTCGCAACCCCCGGCGATGCCGACGCGCTTCAGGCGCGTGGCATTCTCTATCTGCCAGATTACGTGGCCAATGGCGGCGGGATCATCAATGTCGCCGCCGAAATTCTTGAGATTACCGACCGTAGCGTCTGGGTCGCCGAACGCCTTGACGCGATGCAGGCCACCATGCAACAGATCCTGATCCGCGCGGAGGCGGAGAACTCAAGCCCGGCAGTGATTGCCGACCGGATGGTCGAGGACAGCCTGTTGCAGGTGGCGGTCTGACTCCCCGAATGCGCCGATACGCGCCTGTGAATTGAGCCGGGGCATCGGGCCTGCTAGGCTGGAGTCAAACAACTCCGGAGGCGTGCCATGAAACTGTTGCTCTGCCTTGCCTTGCCGCTAGGACTTGCCGCCAGCATGGCACAGGCCGATACCACGCTCAGCGAGCGTGTGACACTCACCCATGGCAGCTATTCTTCGGGCGGTGGCATCACCATCGCGACAGAGTTGCGCCCCAAGGCAGGCAAGACTGCGCTCTGCGGCACCTGGGCTGAAAGTGCAAGCCAGTCAAGTTATACGGTGGGGACCGCGCGCAATATCGTCAAATTGGCCAGCGTCTATGTCGAGGGCCGCAGGATTTACCAGGATCTCGGCGTCTTGCCGAAAACCGCCCCCAAGCTGGATTACGCCGGCGCCCCCGCGCGCTGTGTGCTCACCGATCTGCCTTGGCGGGCCGGGCGTGTGCCCGAGGTCTTTATCCCGCGCCAGCAGATCAGCCGCGGAAATGGCGGCGGCAGCGATCCGCATATCACCTTTCGCCAGACCGGTGTAGGCGCCATGGGACACGGCTTGGAGGTGGGGCATTTTCTGACCCGCAATAGCCGCCTTGTGCGCCTTGCGCCGGGCGCGACCGTGGCCGAGGGGCGCTATAGCGGCGGCGGCGGCGGCGGCCTGCGCGTGGTCGGCGAGGTCGTGTCGGTCAACGGCACCGCGCATCTCTGTGGGGTGTGGTCCGATATTGATCCTGGCCGACAGGTTGAGGAAACCAGGGGGCTTGGCCGCGAAATACTGCGCCGGAGCAGCGCGCTGCAAGGTGGCAAGGTCATCCTTCACGATCTCAGCGGCCTGCGGCGCGTAACCGCGCGCGCGCGATACGCCGGGGCCGATGCCACCTGTCTTGACACCGGCCGCCTCTGGACGGCCAAAGACGCGCGCAAGCGCCTTACCCTGCGCCTGCCCGATCAGATCGTTTATCGCAGCACCACGGTACGAGGCCGCGAGTTAATCCGGTTTCAGCCCATCTCTTTGCAGTAAATGGTACGAAACGGGGTCGTGGGGTCCTGAAGAGCACGAAAAGCAACGGATAAAGACAGCGGAGGGTGCCTTTTCATTGCAAATTCTTGAGAGGGTGAATGGCCGCTATGCGGTCTTTGCAATTTGAGCCTAATCGGGGACACCAGCCTTCTTCAAACTCGCCAACCAGATTTTTCGGTTGTCAGGGTGATTTTTCGATCCGGCGAACTGTCTTTGCATCGCTGACGTTGAAAGCTTCGGATTGATACTCAAAGCCGCCTCCACAGCGTCACGAGCTTCTTCCGTTCGATCCATTTCAGCAAGGTTTGCGGCGCGCAGAAGGTGGTGAAACAGACGCCATGTGTTGCTTGTCGCGACAGAGCCCAACTGCCGGGCTGCATCCAGTGCTTCTTCATGGCGCCCAAGATGGAAAAGGATATGCCCTTTGTAGAAGTACATATTCTGCAACATTGGATCGCGAGGGCTCAGCTTGATTGCCATTTCAATCTCTGGCAACGCGCGGTCCTGCATACGAAACCAGTCGAAAGTATGCGCTAACTCCAAACGGATGCGCGCATCATTGGGATTAAGAGCGATTGCGCGTTCGAGATTCGCGATGGCAGGATCGGCTTCGCCGGTAAAACGATAAATATAACCCAAAGCTGCGTGCGCCTGCGCATTCTGATCATCGAGTTCAATGGCCCGTGTCGCCGCCTCGGTCGCGGATATCAGAGTATCTTGCGGACTGTTGGTCCATTGGAAGAAAAACATCGTCCCAAGAGCGCGGGCCAAAAGACTGTAGGCTGCGGCAAAACCGGGGTCGGACGCAATCGCTTTCCGAGCATAGGTTGCGGCTTCCTCCTGTGCTTCCTTGGTAAACTCGGCTTGACGCACTCGACCGCGAAGGTACAAGTCCCACGCCCCCATATCCTCGGTTGGTTTTCCCTGCGAGCGCAGCGCGTCCGACAGGTATATTTCCGGCAACAATTGCCCTGCGATCGCCTGGCTGATCTCGTCCTGCACCGCGAAGATATCCTTGATTTGCCCTTCGAATCCCTCCGCCCAAATTGTTTTGCTGGTATCTACATCAATCAATTCTCCACTAACCCGAACTTGATCACCTCCGCGCCGGACGCTGCCACGGACAACGTAATCGACCCCAAGATCGCGTGCGATTTCGATCGGGCTCGCCTCGTCCTGTGCATAAGACAACATCGTCGCACTGGAGACGACGAACAGATCACGGTTGCGCGAAAGATGGGCGGTTAGATCGTCAGTGAGACCATCGACGAAATATTGCTCCGCGTCTTCACCGCTCAGATTGTCAAAACGAACAACAGCCAGTGATGGGGCTTCAGTTTCCGACAGTCCTTGCCGATCGAGGAAAACCGACACCGAGATAACCGCAAGAGCGCACACAAAGGTGAGGCTCACTGCAATAGAAAGTCGTTTTCGAGGCTTGGTATATTGCTGTTCTGTCGGATCATTCTGCTCGACCCGCGCAACGAACCGAAACCCCCGCTTTGTGAATGTCTTGATATAAATTGAGCGCGCAGCGCTATCACCCAAAGCTTTGCGCACGGAACGGATGCGCGTGTTCAGAGCCGCGTCCGTGATAGCGTTTCCATCCCAAATTTCATCGACAATTTCTTCTTTGGTGACGATTCGATCGCGGTGTTTGATCAGTAGTTCCAGCAACTGAAGTGCCTGTGGCTCCAAAGCCACCGGTTGTCCGCGGCGGCTCAAGCCCTTGGCCGGATCAAGTTCAAATTCCAAAAAGCGGTACATGAAGTAACTTACATTCGACTTTGGTTTTTGCTCAACAGATTTTGACGATTGTCATCTCAATGTCAGAGAATGTCAGCTTCCGATCAAGTGTCGGCGACCTGCTCGGTCTAACGTCAGCACTGCAGACAATCATCCCGATATGGCTGTCCGACAGAAAAGGAGATGGAACATGACAGGATTTAGGACGCTTTTGACAGCGATCGCGATCACCTGCACGGGCGGTGCGGTCATGGCGCAAACAGAACTGGAGGCGGCATTGGCCGCTGGCGGCGAAAGGCTGAAAGCAGATCAGATCGCCGAGTTATTGATCGGCAACAGGGTCACAGCCAGATCCGGCAAGAAGACCTTTCATTTTTATTACGATCCGAGCAATGTTTTAAGCGGCGAACTGGACAATGGTGGCTGGAAGGGCTCAGGAGCCTTCGCCATTACCGACAGGGATCAGGTCTGTGTTTCCATGGCCGCCGACAAGGGTCGTTACCGCTGCCTGACGGTTGTCCGCGATGGCGACTTGGTTCAAAAGTTCGACGTCGATGGCAAGAAAACGTTCGAACTGTTGAATGTTGAACCGTCTGCTGGCCTTTGATTGCCCCAACGCTTTCTTACTATCAGCAAAGCTGTTGTTGGACCGGACAGGTCTGCCGGCAGCTTTGTCCGCATAGCGGCCATCGGCACCACTTGCAGCGAACAACTGGATCGAGCCCATTGTGACAAATGCTGCGAAATGCACGAATGTCCTCAATGCGCAGGAAGCGCCCTTTGCAAAGTTGCGGTGCCAGCGCCTGCCGAAGCGACGTGACCGACCCATTGCTGCCGTCCACCAGAAACTCCTGTGCCGCGCCGCAGCTTCACGGTACCGGCCATTCGACATCGAGCGCAGCAATTTCAGGCGCCGAACCTCGCCTCAGCGGGACAGAGTTGCCGTTCCGCAAAAATAGCAGTCATTGACTGCACCGCGTCGGGATGTGGATCTGACAGTAAAACCGGAACATTCAACATATGCCGTGCAATCGACAGAAAAGCGATGTGCCCTGCGTTTAGCACCATTCCTTAGCGAGTGGGCGGGATGATCATTGGGCAAGGTGCGGCATGGGTGAGAAGGCTAAGGGAATGAAGTCTGTATGGCGCTCGCTATCGAGTGTTTTGGGCCGCAACGCCGAGCGAAGTCGGAGGAATTATCGCGATGCCCCGCGCTCGGACGCCTTGGAGCAAGCCCAAACGCCCTGCACAAGATTCCTTGATTTGAATGGTTCTATCGGCCAGTCTCGGAGTTGTACCGTGCAGGTGACGCTATTTTTTCTGGATCATGAACCCTCAGAAAGGCGCCAATGCGATTTCGAAGCTGGATTGTCACCACTTTGGTGATCGGAATCGCGCTTGCTGTGCTCTCCGTCCTGCTTGTCCTGCAACACAACGCGCTCTACTCGGCTCTCCTGCGCCAGCGCATCGCCGTCATAGCACAGACAACGGCGGAGACCTTCCGGCCAGTGCTTGATCTCGGCCTGCCGATCACGATGTTGCGCGACGGAGACAAGATTGTGGCCCGCGGTATCGCAATCGATCCCGAAATCGTGGCAGTGCATGCGATCAATCCCACCGGCATCGTCGCCTACACCACTGGAACGAAGCCGTTGCAGCTTTCGCAGGAGGTGCTGACCGCCATGCGGCTCGCAGACCGCGACGCATGGGGGCACGAAACCGCGGATATGATCTATAGTGGCTTTTCGATTCATCGCGAGACGGGCGGGCCGCTTTCGGGTGCCGTTGTGGTGGAATACCCGCATGGGCCGCTCGAAACCGCATCGCAAAACATCGTCAGGGTCACGCTGCACAGCGCAATCCTCATCCTGATCGGAACATCCGTTCTCGCCTACATCCTGATTTATCTGGTCCTTGACCGACCTCAGCGAAGGCTGGCAGCACTGTTGAGGGCTTACCGACAAGGACAAGCGCTGGAGGCCACCGCGTCTCCCGACAGATCGCAGAAGCATGGAGGGCTCGACGCAGAGCTCTCGCAGTTGGCGCGAAGCCTGCATGACGCAGACGAAGCCTATGGTAAGGCGCAGCGGGCGATTGGTGCTTTTGCGGAGGGCCAGCCGGTCTCGCCTACGCATCGGCATGGTCATTCCGAGGAGGCTGCACCAGGGCAGCCCGGGCGGTTGAAGGCCTTGATACTGGCGCGGGTTCTGCCGATCACGATCGTGTTGCTTGTTGCTTCGGCCCTGATGCTGGGCACAGTGGTGATGCGGGCCGTCACTCGGTCGATCGAACCGGAACTTGCGGCCCGGACCGACCTGATTGGTACGGTGGTCAGCGAGAATGTTCAGCGCGCCCTCGAGAGCGGCATCGCCCTCGACGAGATCGTTGGTGCGGACCGCTACTTCGGCGACATGCTGGAGCGGCTTCCCGAGGTCGCCTATATCGCGATCGCGACGGGGCGGATCGTGATCGAGGCCGGCGAGCGCATAGACCCCTATCTCGCGCCCCCGAGAGAGAGACGCGGCGTTCGGAGTCATCCAATTCTCAGAGACGAAGAGGAGGTCGCGTATGTCGTTATCGACATCGACCCGCGTCTGATCGCCCAGCGGTTTCGGGACGTTTTTCTGGATGCCGCGGTGATCCTCCTGGTGACGATCCTGCTCGCCTGGGAGGCGATGCTGCTGCTCACGGGGCGCACATTGACGGGCGGCCTGGCGCGACTTCAAAGGCTGAGCGCCATGCAAGCGGCATGCGACTTCTCCAAGAGAGTTGCGGGCAATGGAAAGGACTCGATCCAGGCGATCTTGAGCAACATGTCGGAACGTGCCGAGGCACTGCACGAGTCCTGTGCCAGGGCTATCGAGACAGCGGCCGCACCCAGCCGTCATGCACTCGAGCAGATTGGCACGAGGTTTGGTCTCTCGCCGGGCGGGCCAAAGCTGCTGGAGACCTCCTCTTTCTCCGACATTCGGCTGGCGCTCTTCCTGTTCGCGGCGGCCGACGAATTGCCGCTGGCCTTCCTGCCGATCTATACCCGCTCGGCGGACAATATTTGGCCGTGGCTCGACCAATCCGTTCTGATCTCGTTGCCGCTTGCCGGCTACCTGCTCGCCATCGTGCTCATGTCGCCTTACGCACGCGTGCTTGTCGAGCGCTTCGGGGTCAGGGGACTCTTCTTCGCGGCCGCCCTCCCCACGCTCGCCGCGCATATCGGCCTGTTCGCGGCCAGCACTGCGCAGGAGATCATACTCTGGCGCGCGGTCACTGGCTTTGGCTACGCGCTCGTGACGCTGGCCGCACAGGACTATGTTCTGAGCGTCGCAACCAGGGCAGACCGAGACCGGATGCTTGGCATCTTCAGCCTTGTCCTCTTTGGAGGCGTGTTTTCCGGCGTGGCGCTCGGCGGTGTGCTTGCCGATCGACTGGGGCCATCGAATGTCTTTCTTGTCAGCGCCACCTTGATTGCAGTTTCTGCCCTGCTCAGCCGATGGCTGATCGCACCGGGAATAGGCAAGACACACTCGCAACAGGAGACCGCAACTGACAGAACGTCCAAATGGCGGGTTCTGGCAGATGCCCGCCTCTTCGCGCTGATTTTCTGTATTGCCATTCCTGGGGCAGTGGTCCTGCAGGCCTTCGTTTCCTACCTCGTTGCTCTGACGTTGAATGCGAATGGTGCATCGGCAGCCGAAATCGGCCGGATACTTATGCTCTACTTCATCACTGTCATGGCAATCAGTCCACTCGCTGGACGCCTCGAAGAATTGTTGCGATTGCCCGGTGCGGTGCTGTGTCTTGCAGGGGCGGCCTTTGCCGGTCTCGCTTTGCTCCCCGTCGCCATGGCGCCGTCCCAGCTGACCATGGCGGTCGCCATGATCGGCACCGGCGCGGGCGGCGCGCTGGTGCGGGGAACGCAGGTTTCCCTTGCCCTGAGCCTCTCGGAATCGAATGTCGCGGGGCCCGGGCCGACGGCGGTACTCGGCGCGCTGCGCACCGGTGAACGCCTCGGCAGCATTGTCGGGCTTGTCTTCTTGGCGTGGCTCTCAGGTGTATCGGGATACACTGCGGCAACGCTGGCCATCGCGGTTTGGACACTGGCGGGTGGTGCTCTGTTCGCCATCATGGGCGGCAAGGAGTTCTTGACGAAGCGGTGGACCAGCCAGTGAAGTCGCGTATCAACCAACGGAGAGAAACCATGAAAGCCGTCGTTTCAGGACTAGCCGCAGCCTTTTGCCTCCTTGCTTTTTTCGCCACGCCGACGAGGGCAGACACCAAGGTCATCCTCGGGATCTTCTACTACGGGTGCGACGAGCCCTGCCAAGGCGTCCAATCCGAATTGGCGGAAAGCGGTTATGACGTGAAAATGGACGTCCGCAATCTCCATCAGGACATATCGCGCCTACCGGCCCTGCTCGAAGAGGCCCGGTCCCGCAAGGTGGATCTCGTCATTACCCATGGTACGAGTGCGACACTGGGGACCGTCGGGCGACTGGAAGACGCCGATGACCCACGGTTCCTGTCCGAGATTCCCGTCGTTTTCACCCAGGTGGCCGACCCATTCGGCACCGGTATTGCCGAAAGCTTTGAGCGGAGCGGGCGCGAAAATGTTGCCGGGACCTTCAACCGTGTCCCGGAAGCGGTGAACATCGAGGTGATCCGCAGTTACGACCCCGACTTCGACCGGCTCGGACTGCTCTACAACAGCAACGAAGAGAACTCGGTCATCAAGCACGACGAACTCGCCGCACTTGCACCGACCCTCGGGGTGGAACTGATCGCGTTGGAGATCGAGCCGGGAGTATCGGGGCCACCGGATATCGACCGGATTCCCGCGCGCATGGCGGAGTTGGCCGAGGCAGGTGTCAAATGGGTCTACCTGGGATCGTCGTCGTTCCTGCGGCAGAATGGCGACCTGTTTACGGAGACGGCGGTGAAAGCCGGAATTGCAGTTGTGAGCCCATACGAGTCTCTTGTGCGTAGCAGCAGCGCGCTTTTGTCGATCGCGGCACGCGAAGAGGATGTCGGGCGCCTGGCGGCTCGACAGGCCCTCGCCATCCTTCGCGATGGCAAGACACCCGGCGAACTGCCAATCCTCAGCGCCACCGATTTCGCCTATGTCGTCAACATGGACGTCGCCCGGGAGCTGGGCAGGATACCGCCATTCGCGTTTCTGCAAGTCGCCGAGACTGTCCCGGACTGACAGCACAGTCCGACCCGCCCTTGGCCAGACGCATGGCAGGCGACGTCCCGACGAAACTCTGCACTTGACAGGCTACTGCATTGCGCCTTGACTGACAGGCAGCTTCACGACGGGGAGAGGCTTGATGCGCACCCTGAAGGCCCTGCTGGCGGCCGCCGTAATCTTGACAGTGCCCATGTCTCAGGTGTCCGCTGAGACAAAGAAGATTTTCGCCGTCACCTTCAATCTGTGCGACCCCGTTTGCGAGGGTTTCGAGGCGGAAATAGAAGAAAGCGGTATCGATGCCGAGATCGTCTGGCGCGACTATGAACTGGACAAGTCCCGCCTGCCGGGGCTCGTCGCAGAGGCCCGCAAGCTTGAAGCAGACCTGATCCTGACCAACGGAACAAACGCGACGCTGGGTATCGTCGGCACGTTCGACGATGTCGGGAACGATGTATTCATAAGCGAGATCCCTGTCGTATTCACGAATGTCGCGAACCCTTTCAGCGCCGGCATTGCCGAAGATTTCGATCACAGCGGACGGTCCAACGTGACCGGCACGTTCAACAGGCCTGACGAGTCCCTGAACATCAAGGTGATCGAAACCTATGACGACAGCTTCGATACGCTGGGCCTCCTGTACAATTCCAACGAGGCGAACTCCGCGATCAAACATGACGAATTGGTAGAATTATCCCGAAGTATGGGCTTCAGACTGGTTGCAGTCGAGATGTCAAAGGACGGTGCGCGCCCGGATCTGGATGACCTGCCGACTGCTCTTGACCATCTGAAGGAAGAAGGCGTCCGTTGGATCTATCTCGGCTCGAGCTCATTCCTGCAGACAGACGCGTTCACGCGAGGCGCTGTCGAACGCGGCATGGCGGTTGTCAGCCCCTATGAACACCTCGTACGCAGAAACGACGCACTCATCTCCGTGGCCGCGCATCTCGAGGACGTGGGCAGGCTTGCCGCGCAACAAGCCCTCAGGATATTGCGCGACGGCGAAAGCCCCGGCGACTTGCCGATCGTTCGTGCTGCCGATTTTGCCATCGTCGTGAATATGGACGTCGCACGGGAGTTGAACAGAATGCCCCCCTTCGCCTTTCTCCAGATTGCCGATACGGTTCACGATTGAGCGCGAGCACTGCGGGTTGGTGTGTGCATGGCTGATCCTCCGCTCCGCCATGCCCTCCCATATCGACAATCCGACGTTGACCGCTCACGAAATCCGAAAATGCGGTGCCGCCTCCGAGGACAACTCAGAGCCCAGACTTCCCATATGCCTTGAAAACAAGGGCGCGGCACCAACGTGGAGCCAACACCCGATGCCGAGGCAAATGTGGGGCAAGACCCTGCTTGGTAACGGTGCAGCCAACCGCTCCCTTAACGTCCGCGCCCAAAACATCCGTCCGCCTTCGTTTTGCACCGTCCTTCAATCGTGGTAGCCTCGAAGCAAGTAATGAGAGGAGTAAACATGCCCGATTTCGCAGAGTTCGGCTCACGTGAGAAAGAAGGGTGGGCCAACGGTGGCATTGTCGATGCATACATCCGGCATTTCGTTCCGATCACGGACCACGTAGGCAATTACATCGCTGGAAACCACATCTTCGCCCAAGACAAAGCTCTTGATCTCTGTTGTGGGCAAGGGACTCTAACGGCTTCGATGTTAGATAAAGGTGCCAATGTATCTGGTTTGGACTTTTCGCCTGAAATGCTCGAAAAGGCTCGCAGGGCCGCGCCAGATGCAGAGATTGTCGAGGGGGATGCCATGGCGATGCCCTTCGACGATGCCGTATTCGATAAAGTCGTCTGCAATTTCGGCATGATGCACATTCCGGATCAGCCCAAAACACTTTCGGAAATACGGCGTGTCTTGAAACCAAGTGGCGAATTCATCATGGCGACCTGGGGTGGGCCTGCTACATCGCCTGCATTTGCGGCCGTGTTTGGAGCGTTAAAGGCCCACGCTGATTTTTCTGCGGCACCATCACAACCAGACCTGTTCGCTTTTGCCGGGCGTGAGTACGCGGAAGCGACGATGGCAGCAGCGAACCTGGACTTGGCGAAACACGAAACGGTCACTTCTGAATGGGTTCTGGAGAAGCCAACTGAGTTGTTCGATATCTTCCTTACCGCGACCGTAGGCGCAGGCATGCTCATAAGGAGCCAGACTGACGAGGTGATTGTGAAGATAGCGGCGTCAATTGCCGAAACTGTCAGCACCAAATTCAGAAATGGCCCGAAATTTCACGTGCCCGTGACCGTCGCGGTTATCTCTGCAAAAGCATGCTGACACCAAGTGCACTTCGGGCCCAACCCTGCCATTCGCGCCCCCGAAACTGCTCCATTTGCCGCGAAAGCGTGGGTTTCACCCACCCTGTGCATTTTGCCCCCCCTGCTCCCGGCCTCTTAGCCCATGCGCCGCCCCGGCGGATCGAACGGTAGAAATTCCACCGCCGACTGTTTGATGGGGGCCGGATAAAGCGTCATCAGGTCAAGTATGTCCGTCGGCAGCCCCACTGTGATCGCGAGGCCAAGATCGCTCGCCTCGGTCGCGGTCAGCGCATAGTCATGGGTCCATTTGCCCGAGGTCAGTGTCTCGGCCAGAGCCTCGGCCTTTTCGCGCGGCATGCGTGGGGTCATGATCTCGATCGCCCCCTGCTTGACCTGGGCCGTGGCCTTGTCGCTGACATCGGCAAGGACAAGGGCGACATCCGAGACATGCTCGACCGGCTTGGCATCGCGCGCCGCAATGATCGAGGCGGCGGAAATCCCCATGATCTGCGGATCAATCGGCCCGAGCATCGAGAACTCGCCCATCACGATCTCATCGGCGGCGAGAGCCATCAGCGTCCCCCCGGACATCGCGTAGATCGGCACGAAAGCTGTGACTTTCGCCGGATGCGCCTCGATTGCGCGGGCGATTTGCATCGACGCGATCACCAGGCCCCCCGGCGTATGCAGCACGAGGTCGATGGGCGTGTCGTCAGGCGTGGATTTGATCGCGGAGATGATGCTTTGCGCATCCTCAAGCCCGATCTGACTGGACATGTTGAACCCGAAAAGGCTTCGTTTTTCCTGTCGGTGGATCATGGTGATCACCCGCGACCCACGCTTGCGCTCGACGCTGCGGATCGCCTGTGCCCGGCGCAGGGCGAAAACCCGGCCGGTCAGGACCGGTTGCAGAATCATGATCAGGAAAAACAGGAAAAAAACGGTTGAAAGGTTGAAATCCATAGCGTGTGCGCTTCTCTCTCTTGTGCAGGGCCCGGCCGGCAAGCGGTTTTTGCGAGTGTTGCAGGCTGTGGCCATGATGTGAATTGAAAAACCTGCGCCGATGCTTCATTGCTCGGCGCAACGGGCAAACCCACTCGGTCGATAAGGCCGAAGACATAGTATGAGGCAGAGGCGGTGACACGATTTTCGACCCTTGGCATGATGCTGTTTCTCGCGGGCTGCGGCGGGGTGCACGGGTTCAAGGGGGACACGCGCCATGTGCCGCGCATCGCGCCGATGGCCACCGGACCGATCAGCACGGCCTGCCTGACATCGGACCGCAAGGCGCGCTCGCGGGCGCTCTGTGGCTGTATTCAGGCGGTCGCCAATGAAACGCTGTCGGGGTCCGAACAACGTCGCGCGGTACAGTTTTACAGCGATCCGCAATCCGCGCAGGATACCCGCCAATCCAACCGTTCCGGCGACGAGCGGTTCTGGCGCGCCTACACCGCCTATTCAGAGCGCGCCGACCTGATCTGTCGCTAGCCGGGCTCAGGCCTTCAGGCGATAGCCCGTGGCCAGCATCCGCCAGGCGACAAGGCAGACCGCAAGCGTGGACCCGGCCCCGACCGCAAGCCCCAGCATGGGCGGGCTGTCAGAGACGCCGATCACCCCGTAGCGGGCGCCGTCGATCAGATAGAAAATCGGATTGAAATGGGTAATCTTGTTGAGCACCGGCGGCAAGGCATCGACCGAATAGAACGTACCCGACAGAAACGCGAGCGGCGTGACGATGAAATTGGTGATCGCCGCCATCTGGTCGAACTTGTTGGCATAGATGCCCGCGACGATGCCCACGCCACTCATGAAGGCCGCGCCAAGAAAGACAAAGGCCAGCGCCCAGAGGGGGTGCTTTACCCCGATACCGAGAAAGACCAGCAGGCCCAGCCCGATGGCAAAGGCCACCAAAAGACCGCGCCCGGTCCCGCCCGCAAGATAGCCGAGCACCAGCTCGCCCCCGCTTAGCGGTGGCATCAGCGTGTCGACGATATTGCCCTGGACCTTTGAAATCACGATTGAGGACGAGGCATTGGCAAAGGCGTTCTGAATGACCGTCATCATCAGGATGCCCGGCGCGATGAAGGTGGTAAAGCTGACCCCCATCACATCGCCCCGACGCGGGCCGATGGCGATGCTGAAGATCAGCAAGAACAGACCGGCAGTGACCAGCGGCGCAAGCAGGGTCTGGGTCCAGACCGCCAGAAAGCGCCGCACTTCGCGTTCGGCCAGTGTGGTCAGCCCAAGCCAGTTCACCCGGCCAAAACGCCGCGTTCCCATTGTCCTCAGCGGTGCTTTCATCTGCGGTTCCGGCCGCTCTTGGGCGCTTGCCTGTGTCATCTCCTGCTCCTCGTTCGCGACGGGGTTTGCGGCCTGATTGTCCGGGCCACCCCTGCCATTGGCATGCGCAGGGCGCAATTGGCGGCCTGCGGGTCGATTCGATGCCTTGTAACTCAGCCGCCAGTGATTAGAATAGGGCCTTGATCGAATTTGCAAGGCGGCGGGCCAATAGCCCGGGCCGCCTTTTGACATGAGGAAGCCCCGATGTCCTGGAACGACGAACGCGTTGAACTGTTGAAAAAGATGTGGGGGGAAGGTCAGTCGGCCAGCCAGATCGCAAAAGAGCTTGGCGGCGTGACCCGTAATGCCGTGATCGGCAAGGTGCATCGTCTGGGCCTGTCGAACCGCAACGGATCGGGCGGCGCCTCGACCGCCAGCGCAACCGGTGAGGCCAAGGCGAAAGCCACGCCCGAGACCAAGGCCAAGGCCAAACCCGCCGCCCCGAAACCCGCCCCAAAGCCGAGCCCCAAGCCGGAGGCCGAGACGACACCGGCCCCCGCGCCCGTGAGCCGGATCAAGGCGATCATTCCCGCAGGCCAACCGCTTCCGCCGCAACCCTCGGCCAATGAGATCGACCCTGCGGCCCTTGCCAAGGTGAGTGAAGTCGAGAAGAAGGCCAAACGGCTGACCTTGATGGAGCTGACCGAGCGGACCTGCAAGTGGCCTGTAGGCGATCCGGCCACGCCCGATTTCTGGTTCTGCGGCCTGCCGGTTCAATCCGGAAAACCCTATTGCGAAGCGCACGTCGGCGTTGCCTTTCAACCGATGAGCAGCCGCCGCGACCGCAAACGCTAACCTCTGGGCCTTGTTTGTCTGATCCAAAGGTGCGCGCAGATGCGCGCGCCGCTTTTTTGGGTTTGCGCGTGGGGACAGAGCAATGCTGTTTTCTAAAGACGCCATATTGGGCGCGGTGCGGGATGCGCTCCGCGCGGGGATATTTATGGCAAGAAGAAACGGCTGCACGAAATTCGCAGGCGCTTAGATATTTCTTCACTCTTGCGGCCCTATGATCCGGTCAGGTTTCGGACAAGGGCGCAGCATGAGCAACTCCACACCATTGGCACATCTTTCTGCCCCTGCGAAAGCAGGGCGGACGGCGCATCTGTCGCGCCGCCAAAAGGCCGCGATCATCGTGCGGTTTCTGCTCAACGAGGGGGCGGACGTGCCGCTGGCGGACCTGCCGGAACCGTTGCAGGAACAGCTAACCACGCAAATGGGCTCTATGCGTTATGTCGATCGCGCGACTCTGGCGGATGTGGTGGCCGAGTTTGCGCAGGAATTGGAGGGCATGGGCCTGACCTTTCCGCATGGCATGGCCGGAGCGCTGACCGCCCTTGACGGACGAATCAGCGCGCAAACCGCTGCACGGCTGCGAAAGGAAGCGGGGGTGCGCCAATACGGCGATCCATGGGAATTGATCCGTCAGGCCGAATTGAAGGATCTTGTACCTGTTATCGAGAGCGAAAGCACCGAAGTGGCCGCCGTCATGTTATCCAAGCTCGATGTCGCCCGCGCCGCCGAGTTACTTGGCAAGCTGCCGGGGGACAAGGCGCGGCGGATCACCTATGCGGTATCGCAAACCGGATCGGTCAGCCCCGCTGCGGTAGACCGGATCGGGCTCGCGCTGGCGGCGCAGTTGCATGATGTGCCTGAAACCGCTTTTGATCAGGGCGCGGTCGAGCGCGTGGGCGCGATCCTGAATTATTCGCCCGCAGCCACCCGTGACAATGTGCTTGAAGGGCTGGAGGAAACCGATCAGGATTTTGCCGCGCTGGTGCGGCGCGCGATCTTTACCTTCGTCCATATTCCCGAACGGGTGAATGCCGCCGACATCCCCCGCATCATGCGCGAGGTCGATCAACCGGTTCTGGTGACAGCGCTGGCGGCGGCCTCGACCGGAGACCTGGCGCCGGTGGCCGAATTCATCCTTGAAAACATGAGCAAGCGCATGGCCGAAGCTCTCCGCGAAGAGATGCAGGAACTTGGCCGCGTGCGCGGGCGCGATGGCGAAGAGGCTATGACAGAGGTGGTAAACGCCATCCGCACCATGGAGGCCGGGGGCGAAATAACACTGATCGTGTCCGACGAGGATAGCGAAGAGGACACGGAATAGGGTTCGCTTCCCTCTGATCACGTTTCATCCACCGTTGACAGAGATCAAGGTGACCCCGCCGATACAGGCGTCGAATAGGCGCAGCGCGATAATGCGCTTTCGACCAATCTGGGTCACTGGGAGGATTCAAAATGAAACTGACTAAAGCAACTGCATTTGCGATCGCGGCGTTAACAGCGCTTCCGGCCTTTGCAGAGGGCGACTTAAGTCGTGCCAACGTTATTGATGTACCGATGGAGATGGGTAGCAATGACGATGGTATGTATTTCAAACCTGAGAATTTCGAGTTTGTCACAGGTCAGGCGTATAACCTGATCCTGACCAATGTCGACGAGATCAAACACGAAGTTTCCCTTAATGAGATGACCGAGCGGATCTTCACCCGCAAGGTCGAGGCCGCAAATTCCAACGGTGACCTTATCACCGAGGTCAAAGGCAATATTCGCGAAGTTGAAGTTGGCCCGGGCCAGACGGTCGAATGGTTCTTTGTTCCTGTCCAGCCAACCGATGGCCCGGTGGAGGTGACCTGCGAGATCGCTGGCCATCTCGAGGCGGGGATGCGCGCAAGTGCAACCATCAACTGACCTAAACCTTGGGGCGCTTTCCGGCGCCCCTTAGATTATCAGGCGGGACGCAAGACTGCTATGGACAGTTCCGCGCCTGCCCCATACCATCTCAGGCATGAGTGATACGGACGGACGCCGCTGGCATGACATGGGCGGACAGGTCGCAGGGCCTGTACCGATGGACGGGCATGATTTTGCCCTCTGGGAAAAGCGCGTGGATGCACTCATGGTTCTGTGCGGCGCCAAGGGCTTTTTCACTGTCGATGGCCTGCGCCGTGCACTTGAGGACATGGGCGAGGATGCCTTTGAAAAGCACAGCTATTACGAGCGCTGGATCGCTGCGGTGAACCAGAACCTTGTCGAGGCCGGAATTTACAGCCTCGAAGAGCTTGGCACCCGGATGGAAGAAATCGCGGCGCGCGGGCCGACCTATGGCGCGGCACAGGATGGCTGAGCGCGTGCGCGTCAGGGCGATGATGCCGCCGGGCCATGTGCGCGCCCCGGCCTATCTGCGCGGCAAGCAGGGCGTCATCGAACGCCCGCTTGGCGCCTTTCACAACCCCGAGCAACTGGCCTATGGTCTGGTGGCCGACAAGAAACCGCTTTATCGCGTGCGTTTCACCATGGCCGAGCTTTGGGGCGATGCCGCGGAAAACCCAGAGGATACGCTTGACGCGGAACTCTACGATCACTGGCTCGAAAGGCTCTAAACGATGCCCCATGACCATCCCAACCATTCCCATGATCATGACCACGGGCTAAGCCCCTCTGGCCACCCGTACCGCGCCGACAATGACGAGCCGCTCACCTATTGGCAGCGCATGGAAATCGCGGTGCGAGAGCTTTTGATCGAAAAGGGCAGGATCACCGCGGCCGAAATCGCGAACCAGATCGAGGTGATGGATGCCCGCAGCCCCGCCAATGGCGCCGCCGTCGTTGCCCGCGCCTGGAGCGATCCGGACTTCAAGGCGCGGCTTTTGGCCGATGCGGGGGCGGCCAGCCGCGAGATGGGGTTTGATATCGGCCCCCTCAACCTGATTGCGGTGGAGAATACCGACACCACGCATAACCTCATCGTCTGCACGCTGTGTTCCTGCTATCCGCGCAACCTTTTGGGCCTGCCGCCCGATTGGTACAAGACCCGCGAATACCGAAGCCGCGCTGTGCGCGAGCCGCGCGCCGTGTTGCGCGAATTTGGCGTTAACCTGCCCGACAGCACCCGCATTCGTGTGCACGACAGCACCGCCGACATGCGCTATATCATTCTGCCCGCCCGTCCCGCAGGCACCGATGGCATGGCCGAGCCCGACCTTGCCCGCCTTGTCACCCGCGACGCGATGATCGGCACCGGCCTCGCCCGCACCCCCTGACAGGCTTGTGATCGGGCGCGCGGGCGCGTATGTCTGGCCCGCAAAACCGAGGCACCCCCGCATGAGCGACAAACCCGTCCCGATCCTGGATCGCATCACCGACACTGTAATCGGCATGGCCATGTATGCGCCAATCGGGCTGACCAAGCTGCTGCCTTACCGCTGGCGGATTCCGTTCATGGGCTGGCTGACGGCCCGTGTGATCGCCCCGATCGCAGGCTATGATCGGCGGGTGCGCGACAACCTCGCTCATGTGCTGCCCGACCTGCCCGAGGCCGAAGTCCGCCGTCTGATGCGTGCCGTGCCCAACAATGCCGGGCGCAACATGGCAGAGCTGTACTCAACCGCTGAATTCATCGCCCGCACCCGCACATCAAAGGTCTATGGCCCCGGCATTGAGGCGATCCAGGCCGCCCAGGCCGAGGGGCGCCCGATCATCTTTGTCACCGGCCATTTCGGAAGCTTCAACGCCGCCCGCATCGCCATGATCGAACAGGGGTTCGAGATGGGTGTGTTTTACCGCCCGATGTCAAATAAATGGTTCAACAAACGCTATACCGCCGCCATGGGCGCGCTCAGCCAGCCGATGTTCGAACAGGGACGTCGCGGCATGATGCAGATGGTCAAACACCTGCGCAGCGGCGGGGTTCTGGCCATTCTCACCGATCTGAACGCCCATGACGGCGTGCCGCTAGATTTCTTCGGCAAACCGGCACTCTCGCCCTTGGCCACGGCCGAACTGGCGTTGAAATTCAACGCCCCGCTGGTGCCCACATGGGGTATTCGCTCGGAAAACGGGCTCGACTTCGAAATTCTCGTCGAAGAGCCGGTAAAGCCCAGCGATCCCGTCACCATGACGCAAGAGGTCAATGATCGGCTCGAACATCAGGTTCGTGAACGCATGGATCAATGGTTCTGGATTCACCGGCGCTGGAAAGATGGCACCGGGCCGCTGGCCGATCGTGGCGCCAGGCAGCTCGCGAATCGGCAAGAAGACTGAACACTCCTTCTTCTTGCCCGAAATATCCCAGGGGGGGCAGGGGGACAGCGTCCCCCCCTCGCCGCTCAGCGCCAGGCGCGGCCCTTCCGGCTCAGACCCATTTTGCCAAGGGTGGCAGACTCATCAGGACGGCATTGGCGTCGTGCCCGGTGGCCAGACCAAACTTGGTGCCCCGGTCATACACAAGGTTATATTCCGCATAGAGCCCGCGATGGACAAGCTGCGCCTCTTTATCCGCCTCGTCCCAAGGCTGCAGCCGGCGTTTTTCGATCAGCGGCACGAAGGCCGGAAGAAACGCCCGCCCGATATCCCGGGTCAGGGCAAAATCAGCCTCCCAGTCGCCGGTGTTGCGGTCATCCATGAAAATCCCGCCGACGCCGCGCGCGCGGTGGCGATGCGGGATATAGAAATACTCATCCGCCCAAGCCTTGAGGCGCGGATAGAGGTCGCCCCCATGCGGATCGAGATAGGCCTTCTGGGTGGCGTGAAAATGTGCCGTATCCTCGTCATATTCAATGCAGGGATTAAGGTCGGAACCGCCCCCGAACCACCAGGCCGACGGGGTCCAGAACATCCGCGTATTCATATGAACGGCGGGGCAATGCGGGTTCTGCATATGGGCCACAAGGCTGATGCCCGAGGCCCAGAACCGCGGATCGCTGTCCATGCCCGGCACGCCACGCGCCGCCATCGCCTTTTGAGCGGCCTCGCCAAGGGTGCCGTAAACTTCGGAAACATTCACCCCGACCTTCTCGAACACACGCCCGCCCCGCATCACGCTCATCAGGCCCCCGCCCGCATCCGATCCGTCATCGCTGGCGCGGCGGGTTTCGCTGATATCAAACCGCCCCGGTACGGCATCGGCCATAGGCCCCGTGGTGTGGCTGTCTTCCAGCCCCTCGAAGGCCGCGACGATCTGATCGCGCAACTCGCGAAACCACGCGGCGGCGCGCTTTTTCTCTGTGGTGAAATCTTCGCTCATTCTGGCCTCTTCACTGTTCTGCAATGCCTGCCGCCCTGTCCGTGTCAATGCGCGGGCGCGGTGACCGGATCAAGCAATGTGCGCCCGCCATCCAGCGTCATGATCTGCCCGGTCATGAAGGCCGACCCGTCACAGGCCAGATATTGCACGGTCTCGGCCAGTTCCGCAGGCGAGGCGATACGCCCAAGCGGTGTGTGGCATTCGATGTCCGAGCGGTAATCGCTATGTTCGCGCAGCGTGTCCTTGAGCGATGCGCTCATCACCGAGCCGAACGCCACCGCATTCACCCGGATCCGGTGCGGCGCAAGCGCCACGGCAAGGCTTCGGGTCATCTGGTCAAGCGCCGCCGAGGAAATCGAATAGGCCAGCAATTCGGGATGGGTGCGGCGCGCGGCAATCGAGGACAGGTTCACGATGGTGCCGGCCACGCCTTCGCGCGCGCCACCGGCCTGCTTGATCATCCGGTTCGCAACCTGCTGGCTCATCCGCAGGGCGGTCAGCAGGTTTTGCTGCAACAGCATCTCGACCGCGTCGTCATCGGGGTTCAAGGCATCCGAGGGCACCACCTGACGGCAGGCATTGATTAGGATATCGACCCCCTCAAAGGCGTCGATCGTCGCCGACAAAAGATTGGCCTGGGCAAGCTTTTCCCGCAGATCTCCGGCAAAATAGCGAATATTACGGCTCTCGTCGTTCTCGCCCAGCTCCTTGATCAGGCGTTCTTCGTCCATATCCGCGAACATCACATTCGCACCCTTGTCGGCAAAATGCCGCCCGATCGCCAGACCGATACCATTGGCCCCGCCGGTCACGATGGCGGTTTTACCCGAAATGGAAAATGACATGAAATGCGCCTTTCAAGCTGATTCTGTCCTGCGCAGCCTAAGCCAGGTCACCGCGCTTTGCGAGCCGGGCGCGCCGCGCGCAGAACCTTGAAGCGGGTATCGCCCGCCACCTCTTCGACCTGACCAAAGCTTTGCGCCAGGGCCGCCTCATAGGCAAGATGCCGGTTGGCCACCATCCAAAGCTGCCCCCCCGGTTTCAGCATGCCAGCCGCCGCGCGGATAAAGGCCCGTCCAAGATCGGGCTCGGCGGTCCGCGTGGTGTGAAACGGCGGGTTCATGATCACCGTATCAACCGCAGTTTCGGGCTGCCAGCGGAGGGCATCGTCCCAGTGAAAACTGGCGCGCGGATCGCTGACATTCCGGTGCGCACAGGTAAGCGCCGCGTGATCGGCCTCGACCAGGTCAAGCCGCGCAATCGTGTCCCGCTCAAGCGCGCGCGCACTCAGATAGCCCCAGCCCCCGCCAAGATCGACCACATGCGTGCCCATCTTGGCCGGAAGGTGATCCCCCAGTAGCCGTGAGGCCGGATCGATTCCATCGGCCGAAAACACCCCCGGCGCAGTGACGAAACCGCCTTCGATGACGTGCGCCTGACCCGGTAGCCAATCGGCAAATTCCGGTCCGGCGGCAAAGCTGAAGATCTTGCCGTGCGCCTTGGACAGCGGCGCGCTGACCGCAGTGCGGCGGCGGCACTCCTTGAGCATCGATTCGATCCCGTCGGTCTTGGCCCCGTCCACGATGATCGGCCCGTCGGTCACTGCTGCGGCCTGCGCCACCAGCGCACGCGCCAGCATCTTGGCGCGCGGCAAACAGACGATCGCCGCGCCATAGCGCCCCTCGGGTGCCACCACGCAAGTATACCCAAGTCCGCCAAAATAATCGGCATCCGGCTTGAACCCGGTGATCACCTCGACCCGCTCCTGCGGCAAGGCGCGCAGGTCGCTCCCCACACGCGGCGCGAAGACGGCGATACGTCCGGCATCGGGCAGGGCGACACTGCCCTCGGACAGGGCAAGCGTCAGGCGAACGGGATCAGCCACTTATTCTTTTTCCATTGTACATTGAAGCGGGTGCTGGTGACGGCGGGCGAAATCCATCACCTGCGCCACCTTTGTTTCCGCGATTTCATGACTGAACACGCCAACAACCGCGAGGCCCTTTTTGTGAACGGTCAGCATGATCTCGAACGCCTCGGCGTGGTTCATGCCAAAGAACCGTTCAAGCACGGCCACGACAAATTCCATCGGCGTGTAGTCGTCGTTCAGCAGCAAGACCTTGTAAAGCGGCGGGCGTTTGGTCTTGGGGCGCGTTTCCACCACGACCGAGGGGTCACCCTCGTCCTCTCTCGGTCCAGCCATATTGGTCAGTCGCTCAATCATCTTTGTCGCTATGCCAGTCGGTTTGGAAAACACGCCGTCTTTCGACCTTTCTATATAACTTTTACCGCCCGTTAGAAAAGGGGGGCGCGTGAAAGAAACCATCAGCCATCGCTTGCACCCGCGACCGGTGCAAGCGGCTCGACAAGCAACGTACCATCGGCCCGGCGGGCGATCACGACCGGGCCGCCCCGCCAACACTCAAGCGCCCCTTCAGCGGCGGCGCCGATGACCCGCGCCGCGTCAAAAAGCCGGGCCATGGCATCATCCGGCAGGCTTGTCGCGACACACCCGAGCATCGCCTAACCCCCGCGCAAGATATCTGAGTAAAGCAGCATCCCGCAGGCCACCAGGTCGCGCTCGATCCGCCCCCAGAGCGCGCCCATGCCGATCGGGTCGGTGCCGGTTTTCGCCGCGATCTCGGCCAGGCTCCGCCGCCCGTTAATTGCCGCAATCAGCGGCGCCGCCCCCTTCGGAAGGCTCAGGCGCTGCTCGAACCCCGCAAAGCTCAGCTTGGGTGCCTGCCCCTCGGCGATGGCGCGCGCCAGATCACCCGCAGCGGCCCCCTTGAGATGCGGCACAAGGGCGCGATTCCTGCCAGTGGCGGGGGCGCGGGCCTCTGTTGCGCGGATCGCATAGCCGACATGGGTCTTGATCGTCCCGCGCAGCTTTTCGGCCAGCGCCATCTGTTCCAGCGCACTCAGGTGATCGGGCACTGCCGTGATCCGGGACAGGTCATAAAGCGCAGGCATGGTAAATCCGCTCAACATCCAGCCCGCCGCCGTCATCACCTCATCCAGCGCCAATACGTCAAAGGCGCGATCCTGACTGTGCAGCAAGAGGTCATAAAACCCCGCATCGCTGTCCTTGTGATCGCCCAGGTTGATATTGGCGCGAAACGGGTGGCCGTCGGGCAGGGCCGCAACCACCTTTCTCGCCGCCGTCAGTCGCGCCTCGGGACTCAGCCCCGCATAAAGCGCGCCAAACGCCTCTTGCAGCGGATAAACCCCGGCGCGTCCGTAAGGCGCATAAACCATAAAGCCCAGACCGCCCCCCGGTGCCAGCGCCGCCAACAGCGCCTCGAACCCCGCCTGTGGATCGGGCAGATGATGCAGCACGCCGCAGCAGTCGATATAATCGAACTGCCCCAGATCGGCGGCGTCAAGCAGGCTGCCGGTCACGAAACGGATACCCTCAAGCCCGCGCACCTTGGTGCGCGCTTCGGCGACCTTGCGCGATGCGGTTGACAGGTCGACATAAGTTATCTCGACGGGGCGCCCGGCTGTTTTCATCATCTGCGCCAACTGAACAAGCCCGTCGCCGGTGCCGCCGCCCGCCACCAGCGCCCGAAGCGGCCTCGACCAATCGCGCTGCCCGCCAAAAATGAAGTGATCAATCTCAAGCACATGCGACGGCGAGCCGCTGATCAGGCGCTTTTTCTCGTCCTTCGGATCGCGTTCGGGATAGGGATAGGCCTCGTATTGCGCCTTGACCCCACTCATACCTGCATCACGGCCTGCGCTCGGCGCACGGTCCCGATTGTTTCATCTTTCCTCAAATACTCAAACTCCATCCGCCCGGACAAATCCCGCGGCTGACCTCACTTGAACAGCTTGAGCAACTCGCGCTTGGCGCGATCCTCAAGCTTGTCCTTCACCGCATCCTCGACCGATTGCCCCTCTTCCGGCGTCACGCCAAGTTCTTTCTCGACCGCGCGATTGATCTCTTCCTTGGCCTTGCTCTCCAGCTTCTTGCGCTCTTCCTTGAGGTTCAGGTCAAGCGCCTTTTCCAGATCAGGCGTGATCCGCGGATTGGCCCAAGGGCCCCTGATGCGCACCGGAATGGCAAGCCCGCGACTGTTCTCGCCTTCAAGCAGAACCGGCGTGAACAGATAGTCGATGTCGCGCGCCCCAAGGCCGATACGGCCCTTGCCGGTGGCCTTGGCAAGCGGCAGGTTCATCAACAGGTCACTGTTGAACAGGTTGCCCTTATCCATGGTGAAACTGGCACTCATCTCGTCAAAAACCGTGGTGCCACCCGTCATGTCGCCCGAACGCATCAACCGGTCAAGGTCAATGCCGCTGATCACCCCGCGCCCGGTCCTGACCGTACCGTTGCCGCTCAGGCTGTTCATGATCGCATGCACCGAGTTCCCGGCCCCCAGGAAGCTGAGGGTGCTGTCGCCGCGGGCGGAAAAGCGTCTGACATCAATCGCATCGGCAAGGAATGTCTCAAGGTTGACGCCGCTGGCGTTCATCTTGCCCCCCACCGACAGGCCAGAGCGGTTGTTGACCACGAATTCGCCAGTGACCAATCCGTCGTAGGCGCGCAATTCACGCAGGCCAAACACCGCGCGCGAATTGTTCAGCGTCATCAATGTCCGGGTTTTGCCAAGCTTGAGATCGCCCAGGTCGACGCTATCGGCCACAAGCGCCACCTCGCCATTGGCCAGCGCCAAGGCGCTGGCATCAATCGCCGCTTTCGACCAGCCGCTATCGCCGCCACCTGTCCCGCTGCCGCCACCGCCGCCATTGCTATCGGCCCCGGCAAGCGCCGACAGGTCAAGCGCACCGGCGTTAAGTTGCGCATTCACCCGCGGCACCTTTTCGCCAAGCATGATATCCGCCGCCCCGGCAAGCTGATTGCCACCAAGCGCCAGCACCAGTTCGCGCAGCGACAGGCGCATGTCTTCGGTCAGGGTGATCTGGCTGTTGCCCTTGATGCTGCGGCCAAACCCTTTGGGCACATCCACCGCGCCAAGGCCAAGTCCCGCCATAAACTCCGGCGTGCTGGCAATATCAATATCAAGACGGCCCTCAAGCTGTGGCTGCAACCCGGCGCGCCCGGCAAAGCCAAGGCTGCCGCCCGGCGAACTCAGCCGGGCCGCAACGCCGGTCACCGCGCCGTCGATGAATTGGCCGACCTGCTCAAGTTGGCCAGAGATGCGCACCGCCTCGCCCGCCGGGCGCAGGGAGGCCTCGAAGGTGGCGGTGCCATCATAGCTTGGCCAGCGCAACTCGAAATCCATGTTGCGGAACTCCTGCACCTCGCCGGTGCCATGATCGGTATAGACAAGCGATGCCCCGGTGATCAGCGCCCGGTCAAGCGTCAGCGCAAGCCGCTTGGATTGCGCAGGCGCGCTGCCGCCGCCGGATTGCCCCGAAGGGGCAACCCCCTCGACGCCAAGTTCCCAGTTGACGCGCCCATCGGCGGCCCGCTCAAGCCGGATTTCGGGGTTCACCATCTCAAGCCCGGTGATGCGGATATCGCCGCCAAAAAGCGCCTTCGGCTCGACCCCGATCTTAAGGCTGTCGGCGCGCAGCATCGACCCCGCCTCGGACCAATCGGCATTGGCGACCTCAACCACGCCGGTACTGACGCCGAGAACCGGGTAAAAGCTGATCTTGGTATCGCCCTGCATGGTCACCTTGCGACCTGTGGCACTACTGATCTGATCCGCCGCGATCCGCGCGATCCGGTCACCCGGCAACAGGAAAAGCGACCCCACGATGACCACCACGATCACAATCAAAAGCCCGATCAGACGAAACACCCAACGCATGGTAAAAACCCCTTCATTCCTATCACATCAAGTGTAGGCCCGGCGCCCGCATATGGGCAACCGCTTTCGGGTCACGTCTTGCGGCGCGCTATCGCGTGTCACGTAATCCTCTTCCCCCCGTCGCGCGCAGGCGGTATGAGGCAGACCATGTCACAGAACCCACCAAGCCTCCGCCCGGATCTGGCGCCCCGCGCCAAGCTGACCGACATCCCCCGCAAGGGCCAGCCGACCATCGGCATGGTCAGCCTTGGCTGTCCGAAGGCACTTGTGGATAGCGAACGCATCCTGACCCGGCTGCGCGCCGAAGGCTATGGGATCTCGCCCGATTACACCGGGGCGGATGCGGTGATCGTCAACACCTGCGGTTTCCTCGACAGCGCCAAGGCCGAAAGCCTCGATGCCATCGGCGAGGCGCTGA